>NZ_JBSFRK010000089.1:0-16767 GCF_053589195.1 Streptomyces sp. NPDC003379
CCGACGACTCTTCGGCCGAGGCGACGGCGCAACGGGTGGGGACGGCGTCCCTGTCACTGACGGAACTCCTCACGGTGCAGGCCGGGGCAGGCCCGTGCCGCTGCCGGGAGTGCCCCGTAAGGGGCGCGGGGAACTGCGCGAGCAACCACAAACAACCCGCACACGCCGGACGGCCCCTAGCGTCGCGGGCACTCCTTCCACGCCATGTGGTACTCCGTGCTGATGTCCCCATCCGTGGAGTCCATCGTCATGAAGCTGGACTTCGCGGGATCAGAGGTGCCCGCGTCCACCCGCAACTCCGTGTTGATGTTGAAGTTGCGCCGCTCCCCGCAGGGCGCCCA
This sequence comes from Streptomyces sp. NPDC003379, assembly GCF_053589195.1. NCBI lineage: Bacteria > Bacillati > Actinomycetota > Actinomycetes > Kitasatosporales > Streptomycetaceae > Streptomyces > Streptomyces sp. NPDC003379. The sequence continues at coordinate 342 of NZ_JBSFRK010000089.1, forward strand.
CACCAGCTGCGCCCAGTCCGTCGTGTCGGTGGCCTGCCAGTTGTCGTGGTAGGCGCCCTTGAACTCATGCGTGATCGATGCCGTGTTCGGCGAGCCCTGGAAGTAGTACGACGCCTTCTCGATGCCCTTGGCGCCCGGCTGGAGCGAGGCGTAGCCGCGATAGTCCGCGCTGGCGATCGCGTATGTGAAGCCCTGCGGCACATGCACGATGAGGTTGAGCTGACAGTTCTTGCGGAACGCCGTGGGAGGCGCCCCGGCGCCCGCCTGGGCGAGGTAGTCGCTGTAGGTCACCGTGAAGGCCGTGTTGTCCTCGGAGACGGCGACGGCCGCGGTGCCGAGGGGGCAGCCCGAGCCGTTCACCGTGGCGACCTCGATCACGATCTTGTCCGGGGGCGGATTCAGGATCGCGGTCGTGTCATGGGGGGAAAGCGTCGAGCCGAACAGCGCCGCGACGGCGCCGCTCAGCAGCAGTGCACCAGCCATGGTTCTCCGTTCCATTGCAAGGAGGGGGGTGATGGGAGAAGTGCGTGGTGCGTAGTGCGCGATGCGTGAGCGAGGGGGAGCGTACGGACCACTGGGGACCTGGGCCAGAGCGATGTCCGGCCATTCGCCGTCACCGACTCGACGGCCAACGCAGGGACTTGACGGGTATACGTCATGCCGAATCTCTGGTAGGAAACCTTCCTAACAGTACGCGGAACGTCGAACTCCCCCTCCTGGAGGCCCTCGTGCAAACCCCCCACTCCCCGCACCAACACCCCCGCGCCCTCACCTCCCGCCGCACCCTCCTCGCCTTCCTCGGCGCCTCGGCCGTGGCGGGCCCGCTCATCGCCTCGCAGACGGCGACGGCCACTCCCCCGTCAGCCAAAGCAGCCATCGGGCTGGACGAACCGGCGAAGAAGGAGATCGCCATGAAACTGGTCTGCAGCGCCGAGAACTCCAGCCTCAACTGGAAGGAGTACTACCGGTACTGCGAGGACATCGGCGACGGCCGCGGCTACACCGCGGGCATCATCGGCTTCTGTTCCGGCACCGGCGACATGCTGGACCTCGTCGAGCTGTACACCCGGCGCAAGCCGAACAACGTCCTCGCCACGTACCTGCCCGCGCTGCGCGAGGTGGACGGCACCGACTCGCACGAAGGGCTCGATCCCACCTTCGTACGCGACTGGGAGAAGGCCGCCGAGGACCCGGCGTTCCAGAAGGCGCAGAACGACGAGCGCGACCGCGTCTACTTCGACCCCGCCGTCAAGCAGGGCAAGGCGGACGCCATCGGCGTACTCGGCCAGTTCTGCTACTACGACGCCATCGTGATGCACGGCGACGGCAGCGACTCCACCAGTTTCCGCAACATACGCAAGCGCGCGCTGCGTTCGGCGAAGCCGCCGGCGCAGGGCGGCAACGAGGTGACGTACCTGAACGCCTTCCTGGACGCGCGCGTCTGGGCGATGCGGCAGGAGGAGGCGCACGAGGACACCAGCCGGGTCGACACCGCGCAGCGCGTGTTCCTGAAGAAGAAGAACCTCAAGCTGGACCCGCCGCTGGACTGGAAGGTCTACGGCGACCCGTACCACATCGGTTAGCGGAAACCTTTCCTCGCTGACCGCGGCAGGTGCGCGGGACGGCGTCCATCGCGTCCCGCGCGCTCACGCACACCTCTTGCTTCCCGCCGGTGGACATGGGTACCGTCCCGGCCAACTCCCGCTCTACGCGCGTCCACCAGCTCTGAGGTGAAAGATCCATGTTTCTTCGCATAACCGTGCTGACCGCCGCCACCGCCGCGCTCGTCACGGCGGGAGCCCCCACGGCCCCCGCCACGGCCCCCGCCACGGGCAGCGGCTGGCAGCGCGCCGGTGACGACATCACCTCGGGCGTCAGCGGGCTCGCGCTCACCGGCCGCGCGGACGGCGCCACGCACGCGCTGATCGTGCGCGACAACAAGAAGCCCGGCCAGAACCGGATCGCCGCGCTCACCCTCCGCCCCGGCCGTTCCGCGACCGTCGAGCCGCTCACCTGGGCGGACACCGGCGAGCCGATCGACCTGGAGGCGATCGAGGCGGTGCCCGGCACCTCCGGCGAGTACGTGGCGCTCGCCAGCCGGGGCCTCCTCTACCACCTCAAGACGACGGGGTCGACGGGATCGACGGGGTCGGCGGTCGAGGTCGTGGACGTCTCCCCGCTGCCCGCGATCGCTGACGGCGACGACTACGAGAGCTTCGCGCTGACCTCGCACCGCGGCAAGCTGGCGGCCGTCTGGGCCGACCGGGGCGCGGGCAAGGCCGACCCCTCGACGCTGCGCGCGGCCCCCTTCTCCTTCAACAAGTACGGCGAGTCCGACTTCGGCCCGGTCACCACCGCCGCCCGCTACCGCGCCCCCTACCCGTCGGGCGACGTCCGGCACGTCTCCGACATCTCGGTCACGGCCTCGGGCCGCCTCCTGATCAGCTCGGCGTCGGACCCGGGCGACGACGGCCCCTTCGACTCGGCGGTCACGGACGCGGGCAGGGTGTCGATCGACGCCCGCTCCGGGAAGGTGCGGCTCTCCGTCGCCAAGTCCCCCGGCCTTCTGCGGAAGTTCGACGGGGTCAAGATCGAGGCGCTGGAGTGCGCGCCGAACTCCCGCACCGCGATCCTCGGCACGGACGACGAAAACGCGGGCGGGTCGGTCAACTCCGCGAAACTGTGCGGTAGGTGACCGCGACTCACGTCGACAGCCGTCAGTCGTCCACCTTCACGTTGCCCGGCCTGTCGCGGCAGGAGCTGGTCTCGATCTCGTCGTCGGTGGGCCTGGCCTCGTTGCGCTCCAGGTCGGAGACTCGGCGCAGATTGGCATCGAAGTCGTGGATCCAGTCGCTGCTGCGTGCGTAGTCCATGAGGGCCTGCCGGAGCTTCTTGCAGTCGTCGCGATGGCCCTTGGTCATCGCGATGCCGTAGTCGTTGATCGGGCCGAATGTCATGCCGCGTTTGACGGTGAGATCGGGGTTGGCTTCCATGAACCCGTAGAGAATCAGCTGGTCGGTGGAGACGGCAGCGACAAGCTCACCGTCAACCTTTCTCTTCTCCTTCAGTGCTGTGACGCACTGCTGGGCGTCTGTCATCTCGACGGTGCGGATCTCGTCATACGCCGGTTTGCCCAGCTCGGCTGCGGAGGTGGTGTTTTCCCAGACGCAGACGACCTTTCCGTTGAGGTCGCTGAGGTCCTTGTACTTTTCGGCGTCCTCTTTCCGTACGAGGATGCCCTGTCGGGTGGATGCGTAGGGGCCCACGAAGTCGAGCCCGTCACCCTCTTCCGACGTCGGCTTCATCCTGCTCTCCGTGATCGAGTAGGTGGCCGCGACAAGCTGGACGTCCCCCTCATGCAGGGCGTGCGCCCTGTTCTTGGACAGGACGCCTTCGAAATCCGGTGACTTGACCCCCACCCTGCCGAGCACCTCCCGGGCGACCGTGATGTCGAACCCGTCGAACTCGCCGTCGTGGGGTGAGTAGCTCGTACCTGGCTGATCGCCCTTGCTGCCGACCTCGACTTTCCCGTCGGCGAACATCGACGAGGGTTCCGAGGAGCAGCCGGCCAGGGAAGCTCCCGCAAGGGCCACCACGGCGGCCCCGGTGCGAATCATGCGGGAACGGCGCCCTAATTTGCCCATGAACAGTCCTTATAGGTCGTTTCGGTTCTCAGTCGTTGTGCAGCGTGCCGCGGGCCTGCGTAAGGCGCATGGAGCAGCCCTCATCCGGCTGCACGTGGACCGCGAATCGGACCGCTCCCGCACGGCCCCCGAGGTCGAAGTCGACGGTCGACTGCGCGAGCACCTTCGGGCTGTGCGGGGTGATGCCCGGGGTGATGGCGGTGATCATCGCCGTGGTCCTGCTGACGCAGGTGGCCGTGTCCGGATCGTTGTCCTTGATGGTCAGCGTCAGACGCAGCTTGTCCCGTACGTCACCGGAGGCCGGCCGCGTCATCACCACTGTGAGTGTGTCGCCGGGGTCGTCCACGGGCTGCGTGCCGCGGATGGTCATCTCCACGCCGACCTCGCCGGTGCGGTCGACGTCCACCCAGGCGAGCGCGCCGCCACCGCAGCAGATCGCGGCGGCGCCGACGAGGACGGCGCGGACCATCCGGTCGGCCGGGTACAGGGCGGCGGCGCCGGCGACCAGCAGGGCGAGGGCCGTGAGGACGTAGAACCACACGTACTGGCTCTGCGGGCCACCGGGCCACCGGGCCACGGCGAAGATGGCGAAGCCGATGGTCGCGGCGATGACGAGACAGGCGGACACAGGGAGCCACGCGACGTGCGCCAACGGCCGTCTGAGCTCCCATTTGAACGTGGCGTTGTCACCGACCGAGCCGAACGAGGACGAGCCGACGCCACTGGAGCTGACGGTGCCGGCCTCGGGGCCCCTGTCCGCGCCGGACCCGGCGGAGCTCACGCTCCGTCCCCGCCGTGACGAGTGCCGCCGCCGAAGTGGAAGGTGGCGCCGTCCCCCACCGAGCCGATGGCGGCGGAGTCCGGGCCGTGGGCCGTGACGTGGTACGAGCGGGTGGGCGCCGGGGCCGCTGCCATGAGTTCCGCCAGGCGGGCCTCGTCCGGACGGCGGTCCCGCTGTTCACCGAGCCACGCCGTCAGGGCCGTGGCCAGCCGCTGCCTGTCCTCGGGGGAGAGCGCGCCGAGCAGCTGGTCGGCGCGCTGCTCGCTGCGGCCCTCGGGCAGGGTGATCGGGGTGTCCTCGCCGCTCCCGCGGCGGAAGAGCCCACGAAAGTAGCCCTGGCCCGCGTCGATCGACCCGTCCGTGACGCGCTGTGCGGCACTCGCCACCATGGCGGCGCCCAAGGTCTCGGCCGCCAGCGAGAAGTAGGTGGCGAGTTCGGCGGAGATTTCAGGAAGACTGGTCATGGGCGCCCCCGTCACTGGCCTTTAGTGTGCTGTGTACTGCTTCAGCACCGTCAACGGGCCTATGTTAGAGGGTTGTTGATGTTACTGACAGGCGTTCCACGGGCAGCGTGCCCGTGCGGAACGGGAAGTCGGCCCCGTTCCGCGGGAGTTCATGAGGCGCGGAACGGAGCCGACGGTAGGTCAGTGCACCCCGGCAGCAGAAGGCCCCGTGGGTGAGGAGTGCGTGCGCTGTTCGGCGATCGCCTCGCCGCCCTCCATGGGTGCCGTGACCTCGTCGTCGTCGCGGCCCTTGCCGATGTGGTTGAAGACCAGGTTCAGGAGTACGGCTGCCACACAGCCCGTCGAGATGCCCGAGTCGAGGATGATCTTCGCGGTCTCCGGGAACGCGTGGTAGAACTCCGGCGCCGCGATCGGGATCAGGCCGACGGCCAGCGAGACGGCCACGATCAGGACGTTGTTGTCCTTCTCCAGGTTCGCCTTGACCAGGGTCTGGATGCCGCTCGCCGCGACCGAGCCGAAGAGCACGACGCCCGCGCCGCCGAGCACCGGGCGCGGCACGACGGCGATCAGGGAGGCGGCCATCGGGCACAGGCCCATCAGGACGAGGAAGCCGCCGCCCGTGGCGACGACGTACCGGCTGCGGATCTTCGTCATCGCGACCAGGCCGATGTTCTGCGCGAAGGCGCTGCACATGAAGCCGTTGAAGAGCGGGCTGACCGCCGAGCCGAGGCAGTCCGCGCGCAGGCCCGCCGCGATGGTCTTCTCGTCGGCCGGACGGTCCACGATCTCGCCGAGGGCGAGCATGTCGGCCGTCGACTCCGTCATCGAGACGACCATGACGACGCAGAGGGAGACGATGGCGGCGGCCGCGAACTGCGGGGCGCCGAAGTGGAAGGGCGTCGGGAAGCCGACGATGTCCGCGTCGCCGACCGGGCTGAAGTCCGTGACGCCGAACGGGATCGCGACGAGCGTGCCGACGACCAGGCCGAGCAGGACCGCGATCTGCTTGACGAAGCCGGTGGTGAAGCGGCGCAGCAGCAGCACGATGATGAGGGTGATGCCCGCCAGGCCGAGGTTCTTCATCGAGCCGTAGTCGTCGGCCCCGGGGACGGGTCCCTGCGCCCAGCCGAAGGCGACCGGCATCAGCGAGATGCCGATGAGGGTGATGACCGTACCGGTGACCACGGGCGGGAAGAACCGCACCATCTTCGAGAAGAACGGCGCCGCTATGAAGCCGAGCACACCGGCGACGATCACCGCGCCGAAGATGATGGGGATCGCGTCGTCCTTGTCCTTCGTCGAGTCGACGACGGCGAGCATGGGCGCGACACCGGCGAAGGTGACGCCGTTGACGAACGGCAGGCGGGCGCCGATCTTCCAGACGCCGAGGGTCTGGAGGAAGGTGGCGAGACCGGCGGTGAACAGACACGCGCCGGTCAGGAAGGTCAGTTCCTTCGCGGAGAGGCCGACGGCGGCGCCCACGATGAGCGGCGGGGCGACGACGCCCGCGTACATGGCGGCCACGTGCTGAAGGCCGGTGGTCGCCATCTTCAGGGGTGGGAGCTTCTCGTCGACCGGGTGTATGACCCCCTCGCCGGAGTCGGAGTCGGAGTCGGGGGTGGAGTCAGGGGTGGTGCCTTGCTTGGTGAACCTGGGCTGAGTGGCCACTGTGGCTCCTCCGGTTGTTTTCCAGTACCGGCTGGGCGCCGGCACTTTTCGCTTCTGGGAGGTGGGGGGGGGTGGTGCGTGGTGCAAGGACTTACTCGGTATTCGGTTGTGGAAATGCGCCCAGGTAGTACTGACCGCCCCGAGAACGTGAAGCTTTGGGCCACGTTCTCGGGGCGGCACTTGAGCAGCCCGCTCGGCTGCTCAAGTCCGGTCAAGGGCCGTCCCCCCTGACCGGAGTTCTTGGGTTCAGCTCTCGGCGGCGATCCGCGCGAGGCGCTGCGCCTCGTCCCGCGTGGAGCGGGCGATGGCGTCCTCGTCGGCGTGCAGCAGGCGGCCGTTCTCGACGACCGGCCTGCCGTTGACGAGGGAGAGTGTGACCGGGGCCGCCGCGCCGAAGACGACGGCGGTCACCGGGTCGGCGATCGAGGCGTGCCCGATGCCGTCGATCTTCCAGAGAACGAGGTCGGCGAGCTTGCCCGCCTCCAGGGAGCCGATCTGCGTGGCCCGGCCGAGGACCTGGGCGCCGCCGTACGTGCCGAGGCGCAGCGCCTGACGGGCGTTGAGGGCGGCTTCCTTGTGGGCGCCGAGGCGGTTGATCAGCAGGGCGTTGCGCAGCTCGGTGTGGAGTTCGCCGGACTCGTTGGAGGCGGTGCCGTCGACGCCGAGGCCGACGGGGACACCCGCCTTCAGCATGTCGGGGACGCGGGCGATACCGGCGGCGAGGCGCGCGTTGGAGGAGGGGCAGTGGGCGACGCCCGTGCCGGTGCGGGCGAACGCGGCGATGTCGGAGTCGTTCATGTGGACGCAGTGCGCCATCCACACGTCGTCACCGAGCCAGCCGGTCGACTCGAAGTAGTCGGTGGGGCCCTTGCCGAACAGCTCGTGGCAGAACTTCTCCTCCTCGACCGTCTCGCTGCCGTGGGTGTGCAGACGTACACCCAGGCGGCGGGCCAACTCGGCGCCCTGCTTCATGAGTTCGGTCGACACGGAGAACGGCGAGCAGGGCGCGACGGCGACCTGCGTCATCGCGTCGAAGGAGGCGTCGTGGTGCTTCTTGACGGTCTCCTCGGTCGCGGCGAGCGCGCCCTCCAGGGTCTCCACGGCGAAGTCCGGCGGCAGGCCGCCGTCCTTCTCGCTGCGGTCCATGGAGCCGCGGGCCAGGGTGAAGCGCACGCCCATCTCGGAGGCGGCGCGGATGATCGACCCGGACAGGTCGCCGGAGCCCCGCGGGAAGACGTAGTGGTGGTCCATGGCGGTGGTGACGCCGCCGCGGGCCATCATGCCGAGGGAGCCCTGCGCCGCCGCGTACGTCATCTGCTCGTCGATGCGCGCCCACGTCGGGTACAGCGCCGTCAGCCAGTTGAAGAGGTTGTGGTCGGTGGCGAGGCCCCGGGTGATCCACTGGTAGAAGTGGTGGTGGGTGTTGATCAGGCCGGGCGTGGCGAGGTGGCCGGTGCCGTCGACACGGCGTACGACGTTCTCCAGGCCCTCGGGCGCCTTGCCCGCGCCGATGGACTCGATCTTGTTGCCCGCTACGACGATGTGGCCCGAGGCGTACTCGGTGTCCTGGGCGTCGACGGTCGCGATGGCGACGTTCTCGATGACGATGCGGTCTGCCGATGCTGCCATGGTGCTTCCTTTGTGGGTGAGTGGCGTTGGGGGTCCCCCCTGCTCATGAGGAGCCTGGGGGAGGGCACGGCATGACCCTAGGAAGATTTGAGTGCCGCGGCGGTGCTCTGCGCGCTGCCACGGGTGCCGAGATGGTGGAAGAAGAGGTTGAGCGAGACCGCGACGAGCGCGCCGGCGCTGATGCCGGAGCCGAGCACGGTCTGTGCCCACGCGGGGAAGTCGGCGTAGAAGGTGGGCGCGGCGAGCGGGATGATGCCCGCCCCGAGCGACACGGCCACCAGGATGATGTTGGAGCTGTCGTCCAGGCCCGCCTCGGAGAGCGTACGGATGCCGCTGACCGCGATGGAGCCGAAGAGGACGATGCCCGCGCCGCCGAGGACCGGCATGGGGACCACGTTGACGACCGCGCCGAGCACGGGGAAGGCGCCGAGGACGATGAGCGAGGCGCCCGCGACGGCGACCACGTAGCGGCTGCGGACCCGGGTCAGCGAGACGACGCCGACGTTCTGCGCGAAGGCGGAGGTCGGGAAGCCGCCGAAGACCGGTCCGACGAGTGTGGCGATGCCGTCGGTGCGCAGTCCGCGGGTGATGGTCTTCCCGTCGGTCTTGCGCTCGCAGATCTCGCCGAGGGCGAGCATTCCGGCCGAGGACTCGGTCATCAGGACCAGCATGACGATGCAGAGCGAGAGGATCGCGGCGGGCTGGAAGACGGGGGCGCCCGCGGCGAACGGCGTGGGCAGCGCGGCCAGCGGCGCCGACTGCACGGAGGTGAAGTCGGCCATCCCGAAGGGGATCGCGGCCAGCGTGCCGATGAACATGCCCGCCAGCAGGGCCACTTGCCTGAGGAAGCCGCGCCCGAAGCGCTGGAACATCAGGATGACGACGAGCGTGAACGCGGCGAGCGCCAGGTACCTCATGTCGCCGAAGGTCGGGTGTGTCTCGTCGCCGCCCTGCGCCCACTTGACGGGTACGGGCATCAGCGTGACGCCGATGAGCGTGATGACGACGCCGGTGACCAGCGGCGGGAAGAAGCGCAGCAGCCTGCCGAAGAAGGGGCCGATGACGAGACAGAAGACGCCCGCGACCATCACCGCGCCGTAGATCGCGGGGAGTTGCTCGCCCTTGGCGTTGGTCTCCGCGATGGCGAGGATGGGCGCGATGCCGGCCGAGGAGGCGGCGTTCACGAAGGGCAGGCGGTTGCCGACGAAGCCCTTGACGCCGAGGGTCTGCAGGATGGTGGCGAGACCCGCGATCAGCAGACCGGCGGCGATGAGCCGGGTCTGGGCCACGGTGTCCAGGCCGCAGGCCTGGCCGATGATGAGCGGAGGGGTGACCACACCCGCGTACATGGCGGCGATGTGCTGGAGCGCGGCGGGGACCAGCCGCGAGGGGTGTAGCTTCTCATCCACCGGGTGACAGTCGGGAGTCGGTTCGTGGGCCGACTCGGAAGCCGACTCGGAAGTTGACTTACCGTCACCTACGGGTGAGGTGGAACACGGGCCTTCTGCCGGCCCCTTTGCAGGCTGTGCCATTGCTGTTCCCTCCGGTGTGGCGCACCCCCGCCCGCTGCGGCGGGGCGGGGGCGCGCGTCCCGCGTCAGAGGTTGGTCATGTCGACCGGGATCTTCGGCTCGACGCCGTCCCGCAGGATGGTGGCCTCGATGAGGCCGTAGGGGCGGTCGGCGGCGTAGTAGACGGCTCCGTCCTTGGCCTCGTTGTCGAGGCCGAAGGGCGAGAGGTCCTGACGGAAGTGGTGCTTGTTGGGCGCGGAGAAGCGGATCTCGTCAATCTCGCTGCGGTTGTTGATGACCCGCGAACCCATCTGGTACAGCGTCTGCTGGAGCGAGAGCGAGTAGGTCTCCACGAAGGCGTGCAGGATGTGCTTCTTCGCCTGCTCGTAGGACCGCTCCCAGGTCGGCATGCGCTGCTCGTCGCTGGTCCAGTTGTGCCGCCACCAGGTGGACAGGGAGGTGGCGAGGATACGGTCGTAATCCTCTTGCAGCGTCGTGTACTTGTCCTTGATGTAGCCCCAGAACTCGGAGTTCGTAGAGTTCATCACGGTCAGGTCCTTCAGACCCGAGAGGACCTCGAACTGCCCGTCCTCGTACGTGATCTGGGCGAGCCGCGTCTCCTGGCCCTTGCGGACGAAGGAGTGCTTGACCTCGTCGGCGCCGATGAACTTGGCGTTGCTGTCGGAGCCGCCGATGCGCTCCCAGGAGTACTCCTCGATCCGGATCCGCGCGCGGTGGATCGAGGGCTGGCTGTCCACGAAGTGCCGGGCGAGGTGGATGCCGTACTGCTCGGCCGACTCGATGCCGTACTCCTTGGCGAACGCGAAGCAGGTGTTCTTCGTCGTGTCCGTCGGCAGGCAGTTGGCGTTCGAGCCGTTGTAGTGGACGTCGTCCAGGTCGCCGGAGAGGGCGACGGAGACGTTCAGGTCCTTGATGTGGTGGGTGTCGCCGTCCCGCGTGATCTTTACGACCCGGTTCTCAGCCTTGCCGTACTGGTTCTGTCCCAGAATGGTGGGCATGTCTGCTAGCTCCCTCGGTAAACGGAGTAGCCGAACGGGTTGAGCAGCAGCGGTACGTGGTAGTGCTCGCCCGGCGTGACGGCGAACGTGATCGCCACCTCCGGGAAGAACGCTCCGCTCGCACCGCTGTCCCGATTCGCGGGGGCGTCCTGCTGCGCCTCGGCTTGCTTGTTCTTCAGCTTCAGGAAGTACGCCTCGGTCTCGAAGTCGAGACGTACGTGGGTCACGCCTTCCGGCAGCGCCGGGAGGTCCTTGCAGCGCCCGTCCGCGTCGGTCGAGCTGCCGCCGAGCGGCTGCCACTCCACGTCGGAGCCACCGCGGGCCGACAGGGAGATGGCGACGCCCTCCGCGGGGCGTCCGACGCTGGTGTCCAGGATGTGCGTGGACACCGACGCGGTGGTTTCCGTACTCATGCGGTCTCTTCCTCTTCCAGGTCTTCGACGAGGCGGGTCAGGCGGATGCGGTTGATCTTGCCGAGCTCGGCGCGGACGATCTCCCGCTCCTGCTCGGGCGAGTTGCCGATCCGTTCCTTGACGGCGTCCCGCATCTGCTCACCGGTGCGGCCGGTGGCGCAGATCAGGAAGACGTGGCCGAACTTCTCCTGGTACGCCAGGTTCAGTTCGAGCATCTCGGCCTTCAGCTGCTCGGAGGCGCCCGCCATGCCCCGCTGCTCGCGGGACGAGGTGGGGTCCCCCGGTTTCGGGCGGCCGATCGGCGGGTGCCCCGCCATCGCCTCGGCCAGATCCTCCGCGGTCAGCTCGGCCATGGCGGCGTCGCTCGCGGCGAAGAGGGCTTCGACGGTGGCGTAGGGGCGCTGGGAGAGCAGCTTGCTCCCCCAGGCCGAGGAGGCGCAGGCCTCGTGGAGCGCGGCGGTGGCCGCGGACTCCGCCGAGGCGTTGAACCGGGCTAGGCCCAGGGTCGTACTCGAAGTCACGGGTACCTCCGTGGCCTTGTGCGGGTCGGGCTGCGGATAGCTAACGCCAGCCGAAACACCACGTCAACACTTTGTTGAAAACTTCGAGTAACAAAGGCCGCCTTCCGTTAACCGGATGGCGGCCTTCATGAGGACGGGGATCAGGAGGAGCGGTTCAGGTAGTTGTACACCGTGAAGCGGCTCACCCCGAGGGCGGCGGCGACCGTTTCGACGCCGTGTCGGACGGCGAAGGCGCCGCGCGCCTCCAGGATCCGTACGACCTCCTGCTTCGCCTTGCGGTCCAGCTCCGCGAGCGGGCGGCCCTGCTTGCGCTCCAGGGCGAGCAGGATGTGGTCCAGGGAGTCGGCGAGCTGCGGCAGCCGTACGGCCACCACGTCCTCGCCCTCCCAGGCCAGGACCACGTCGTCGGTCCCCGCCTCGTCCGGCGGCATCAGCCGGCCGCCCATGGCGTCCACCAGCGGCTTGACCGCGGTGACGAAGGGGTCGTCCCCGAAACTGGTCACTTATCCGCCTCCCCCGGCTTTCGCGGCGCCCCGCGTTCGCCGATCACGTTGACCTGGAGCGAGACGCGGGTGGCGCCCGCCCCCAGGGTCCGGCGCAGCATCGCGTCGACGGCGGTCAGGACCGCGTCGACGTCGCCCTCGGCGGTGTTGCCGAACGGGCCCACGTCGACGGCGTCCAGCGGGGCGCCCTGGATCACCTCACGGGCCACCAGCGCATGCGGCGGGGCCTCGTCGAGATCGAAGGGTTCGGTCGTGAACTCCACTCTCAATCGCACGCGGCCCAACCTACTGCCGACGCTCGAAATTTCGGCAGCCCCCTCTTGACAGCTTCCGCGGATCGGAGGCAGTCTTCCATCAAGCAGAAATTAACTTCCGCAATACGGAAGGAGCGCGGAAGCCCCATGGGATACTCCGACCAGCGCTTCAATGTGAACCTGTCGATCCTCTTCACCGAGCTCCCGCTCCTGGAGCGCCCCGCGGCCGCCGCGAAGGCCGGCTTCGGCGCGGTCGAGCTGTGGTGGCCCTGGGTCGACGCCCCCACCCCTGAGCAGTCCGAGCTCGACGCCCTGAAAAAGGCGATCGAGGACGCGGGCGTCCAGCTGGTGGGTCTGAACTTCTACGCCGGACAGCTGCCGGGTCCCGACCGCGGCGCCCTGTCCATCCCCGGCGAGGAGAGCGCGAAGTTCCGCGCGAACCTCGCGGTGGCGGCGGACTTCGCCGAGTCGCTCGGCTGCAAGGCGCTCAACGCGCTGTACGGCAACCGCGTCGACGGCGTGGACCCGGCCGTCCAGGACGAACTCGCCCTGGAGAACCTGGTGCTCGCCGCCCGCGAGGCCGACCGCGTCGGCGCGATCCTCCTGATCGAGGCGCTGAACGCGCCCGAGTCGCCGAAGTGCCCCATCGTGAGCGCGCCCAAGGCGATCGAGATCGTCGACAAGGTGAACGCGGCGAGCGGGCTCGGCAACACGAAGTTCCTCATGGACCTGTACCACCTGTCCATGAACGGCGAGGACCTGCCGTCGGTCATCGAGCAGTACGCGGCCAGGACCGGGCACGTGCAGATCGCGGACAACCCCGGCCGCGGCGCCCCCGGGACCGGGTCGCTCCCCCTTGAGGGCCTCCTCGACCAGCTCAGGAAGACCGGCTACGAGGGGTGGGTCGGCCTGGAGTACAAGCCCGGCGACCGCCCGAGCGCCGACGCCTTCGACTGGCTGCCCACCGAGGCCCGCGCCGCGCGCTAAGCGCCAACTCGCTGAGCGCCAACTCATCGACGTACGACAAGCTTGAGAGCAGCAGGAGAGGCACCCTCATGAGCAACCTTCCCAAGATCGCGTGGATCGGACTCGGCATCATGGGCTCCCCCATGTCCGAGAACCTGATCAAGGCGGGTTACTCCGTCACCGGCTTCACCCTGGAGCAGGACAAGCTGGACCGGCTCTCGGCCGCCGGCGGCACCGCCGCGAAGTCCATCGCGGAGGCCGTCAAGGACGCCGACGTGGTCGTCACGATGGTGCCCGCGTCGCCGCAGGTCGAGGCCATCGCGTACGGCCCCGACGGCATCCTGGAGAACGCCAGGTCGGGTGCGCTGATCGTCGACATGTCGTCGATCACCCCGCAGACCTCCGTGGACCTGGCCAAGGCCGCCAAGGAGAAGGGCCTGCGCGTCCTGGACGCCCCGGTCTCCGGCGGCGAGGCGGGCGCCATCGAGGCCGTCCTGTCCATCATGGTCGGCGGCGAGCAGGCCGACTTCGACGAGGCCAAGCCGCTCCTCGAAGCACTCGGCAAGACCATCGTGCTGTGCGGTCCGCACGGCTCGGGCCAGACCGTGAAGGCCGCCAACCAGCTGATCGTCGCCGTGAACATCCAGGCGTGTGCCGAGGCCGTGGTCTTCCTGGAGAAGTCCGGCGTCGACCTGGGGGCCGCGCTCGACGTGCTGAACGGCGGGCTCGCCGGCTCGACCGTCCTGACCCGCAAGAAGGACAACTTCCTGAACCGGGACTTCAAGCCCGGTTTCCGGATCGACCTGCACCACAAGGACATGGGCATCGTCACCGACGCCGCCCGCAATGTCGGTGCCGCCCTGCCGGTCGGCGCGGTCGTCGCCCAGCTCGTCGCCTCGCTGCGCGCGCAGGGCGACGGCGGCCTGGACCACTCCGCCCTGCTGCGCTCCGTCGAGCGCCTCTCGGGCGCCGAGCTCTAGTCACAGTGCTGGAGAGCTCCCTTTGAACTTCCGGGCCGTGGCGGCGCTGACACCTGTCCTGTCGCGCCCAGGCGCCGCCGCGGCCCGGAACCTCATCATCAACTTCAACAAACTGTTGACGTAGCAGTTCAGGGGTCCTTACGCTCCGAACACCTCAGCAGTCACAGCACGGAAGGTCACGATGTCGAAGCGCGTGCTTACGACCGAGTCCGGCGCCCCCGTCGCCGACAATCAGAACTCCGCCACCGCCGGCGTCGGTGGCCCGATCCTTCTCCAGGACCAGCACCTCCTGGAGAAGTTGGCCCGCTTCAACCGTGAGCGCATCCCGGAGCGCGTCGTGCACGCCCGCGGCTCCGGCGCGTACGGCTACTTCGAGGTGACCGACGACGTCACCGGCTTCACCCACGCCGACTTCCTCGCCGAGATCGGCAAGCGCACCGAGGTCTTCCTGCGCTTCTCGACCGTGGCGGACAACCTGGGCGGCGCGGACGCGGTCCGCGACCCGCGTGGCTTCGCGCTGAAGTTCTACACCGAGGACGGCAACTACGACCTCGTGGGCAACAACACGCCCGTCTTCTTCATCAAGGACCCCCTGAAGTTCCCCGACTTCATCCACTCCCAGAAGCGCGACCCCTTCACGGGCAAGCAGGAGCCGGACAACGTCTGGGACTTCTGGGCGCACGCCCCCGAGGCGACGCACCAGATCACCTGGCTGATGGGCGACCGCGGCATCCCCGCCTCGTACCGCCACATGAACGGCTACGGCTCGCACACCTACCAGTGGACGAACGCCAAGGGCGAGGCCTTCTTCGTCAAGTACCACTTCAAGACGAACCAGGGCATCCGCTGCCTCTCCTCGGACCAGGCCGCCGAGATAGCGGGCAAGGACGCGAACAGCCACCAGACCGATCTCCTCCAGGCGATCGAGCGGGGCGTCAACCCGTCCTGGACGCTGCACGTGCAGATCATGCCCGCGTCCGAGGCCGCGGACTACCGCTTCAACCCGTTCGACCTCACCAAGGTGTGGCCGCACAAGGACTACCCGCTGCAGCGCGTGGGCCGCCTGGTCCTGGACCGCAACCCGGACAACGTCTTCGCGGAGGTCGAGCAGGCCGCGTTCTCCCCGAACAACTTCGTGCCGGGCATCGGCCCCTCGCCCGACAAGATGCTCCAGGGCCGCCTGTTCGCCTACGCGGACGCGCACCGCTACCGCCTGGGCGTCAACCACACCCAGCTCGCGGTGAACGCCCCCAAGGCGACGAAGGCCGACAACTACGGCCGCGACGGCCTGATGGCGTCCAACGCGTACGGCCGCGACCGCAAGAACTACGAGCCCAACTCGTACGACGGCCCGGTCGAGACCGGCCGGCCGCTGTCCGCGCCGCTCGCGATCGCCGGTTACACGGGCACGCACGAGGCCCCGACCCACACCAAGGACGACGACTTCTTCCAGGCGGGCGAGCTGTACCGCCTCATGTCGGAGGACGAGAAGTCGCGTCTGGTGGCGAACATCGCCGGTGGCCTCTCGCAGGTCTCCCGCGACGACGTCATCGAGAAGAACCTCGCCCACTTCCACGCCGCCGACGCCGACTACGGCAAGCGCGTCGAGCAGGCCGTCCGCGCCCTGCGCGAGGACTGAGCGAGCCGGCAACCCAAAGGCTGCGCCGGTGAGTTGACGGGAGGTCATCTCACCGGCGCTGAGCCCGCACCGCCGTCACGGACCCGGATGAGGGGTGGTACGTGACGCGGGCGGGCGGGCACGGTCCGCGGCGGCTCTGCGAGCCAGTGCGGTGGTCAAGGTCCGCGGCTTCCCTCTCGACCTGAGAGAGGGAACCCCACGGCCCGTCGCACCCGCCGCGGTCCCAGCCCCACCCCGCCCCTACGGGGCCCACGAACTCCGCCCGGCAGCGCGTATGCATGTTCCGCCAGTCGCGCGCGGTCGGGCGGTCACAACTTCAGACATCCCCTGGCCAGAGCGGCCACCGCACGGTCGAAGTTCGGGTCCGCCAGGGCCGGTGTGGCCACGAGCAGCCGCCCTGTGAGCGAGGACACCTCGGTCATGGTCCACATGATC
>NZ_JBSFRK010000090.1:0-16395 GCF_053589195.1 Streptomyces sp. NPDC003379
GCGGCCGCCCTGGTGGTGACCTCCTGCGCCTGCACCACCGTGGTGCGGGGCCCCGTCGACGTACCGACGCATGCGAGAGACGTATACGAGAAGAGTGGGCGCGACCGTCAGTCGGTGTGCGTGTCCGCCGCCTCGACCTCTTCGCGGGTGATGCCGAGGAGATAGAGGACGGTGTCCAGGAAGGGCACGTTCACCGCGGTGTGCGCGGCCTCGCGGACCACGGGCTTGGCGTTGAAGGCGACGCCGAGCCCCGCCGCGTTCAGCATGTCGAGGTCGTTCGCGCCGTCTCCGATCGCGACGGTCTGCTCCAGCGGGACCCCGGCCTCCATGGCGAAACGGCGCAGCAGCCGCGCCTTGCCCGCCCGGTCGACGATCTCGCCGGTCACCTTGCCGGTGAGCTTGCCGTCGACGATCTCCAAGGTGTTGGCCTGGGCGAAGTCGAGGCCGAGACGTTCCTTCAGATCATCCGTCACCTGGGTGAAACCGCCCGACACGACGCCCACTTGATAGCCGAGGCGCTTGAGGGTGCGGATGAGGGTGCGGGCGCCCGGTGTCAGCCGGACCTCGCAGCGGACCTTGTCCACGACCGAGGCGTCGAGGCCCGCGAGCAGCGCCACGCGCGCGTGCAGCGACTGCTCGAAGTCCAGCTCGCCGCGCATCGCGGCCGCCGTCACCTCGGCGACCTCGTCCTCACAGCCGGCGTGCGCGGCGAAGAGCTCGATGACCTCGTCCTGGATGAGCGTCGAGTCGACATCCATCACGACCAGCCGCTGCGCGCGGCGGTGCAGGCCCGCCGCGACCACCGCGACATCCACGCCGAGCTTCGCGGCCTCTATGGCGAGGGCGGTGCGCAGCGGCTCGGTCTCGGTGCCGGACACCGCGAACTCGACGGCGGTCACCGGATACTTGGCGAGCCGGAAGATACGGTCGATGTTGCCGCCGGTCCCGGTGATGCTCGCGGCGATCGCGGCCGTCGACTCCGAGGTCAGAGGGTGACCGAGTACGGTCACGAGCGAACGCCCGAGGCCGCGCGGCCGGTTGTCTCCGATGCCCGAGATGATCTCGGCCTGCATCTTCATGGACTCCGCCCAGCTGTGGACGGTGGCACGCAGGTCACCCTCCAGGCCGGCGGGCGGCTCGGTCACGAGCGCGCACAGGACTATCCGGCCGCGGGTGACGACCTGCTCGATGTCGACGACGTCGACGGAGTAGGCGGCGAGGGTATCGAAGAGGCCGGCGGTGAGGCCGGGGCGGTCCTTGCCGAAGATCTTGACGAGGAGTGTGGGGATTTCGGCGGGCTTAGGGGGCTGCGAAGCACTCATGGTGCTCCCTACGGTATCCGCCCCCTTCCTTTGGGTGCCTGGTGGTCCGCTTGCCGGACAGCGGTTGTTGTTCGGTTGTTGTTCGTGCCGCCGCTTCCGGCGATGCTCTCCCACCCACCCGTTTGCCCCGCGTTGCGAGGGCGAGGTGGGGGCCCAAGGCCCACACGCCACGTACCTCAGCGTGGCCTGCGGGGCGGGACATCCGGAGGTGGTGGGGGAGGCGGGGGTGGGGGAGGCCAGTCGCCCGATCGGGGGCGGGGGCGGTTCGGCCGGGGGCGGGGTGGCGGGACGAGCGGCGCCGCCACCGTCGGCGCGCCGGAGGCGTCCCGTGGGGGCCGTAGGTAAGGGTTGGTGTCAGGGTTCGGCGGACGGTGCGGCGTGCTGGGACGGTACGGGCCCGCCCCTTCCCGCGCGGCGGCGGGGACCACCTCATCCGGAGCCCGCGCCCCGGCCCCGGCCCCGACGCCGGCCAGAGCGAGAGGCGAAGCCCTCCCGCCCGCCGCCCCCGTGGCACACGCGAGCAGCGCCCCCGCCAGTCCCGCCGCGAACCCCCACGCCGCCCCGAGCAGCACCGCCATCCCCAGGCGCCCGTGCAGCTCGACCCCCGCGCCGAACGCGTCGAAGCCGAGTACCGACAGCGAGGCGTCGGCGGACACCCCGGTCAGCCACACCAGCAGCGGAAGCCCCGCCGCGGTCACGGCCCCGAGCCGCACCCCGCAGCGCCCGGCGAACCCCACAGCGCCGCCCGCCCAGGGCGTCCGCACCGCCGTGAGCACCCCCGCGAACAGCATCATCAGCACCGCGGCGACGCCCAACAGCCAGACTCTGCCGTCGAGTTCGGCGAGCCGCCCCAGCGTGAGCGCCTTGTCGGACGTCCCGGACAGCAGATCGTCCACCGGATCCGGCAGGAACCGCGCGAGCACGCCCGTCGCCCTGCCGTCCCAGGGGACGAAGAGCCCCACGGGGATACCGAGCCACACACCGTTCGGCGCCCCGAGCAGCGCAGCGCCGGCGATCCGCCGGGGATGGTCGTCGCCGATCATCGCGTACGCCGCCGCGGCGAGCCCCGCGGCGACCGCCACCAGGACCACCGTGACCAGCGCGGAAGCCGCGGGCCGCACCACCCGGTGCAGACCGCCGAGGCCGCGCGGCAGCGGCGTGCGGCGCGACGCGAGCAGCGCGATGAGCAGGACGCCGGCCGCCCAGGCCGTCCCGCCGAGCAGCGTCGGCGCCGTGTCGACGGTGAAGCCGACCGAGGCCTTCGCCTGCGCCAGGTCCCCGAGCCGGTCGGGGAGCAGCCCCCCGATGTCCCCGAGGCCCCCCGGCAGCTTGTCGCCGATGCCGCCGGGCAGCTGGTCGAGCCCTTCCTCGATCCCCTTGTCGATTCCCTTGTCGATGCCGAGCTGCTCGCCGTCGATCGTGATGACGTCGTGGCCCACCCAGGCGAGCCCGGCGAGCATCGCCAGGAAGAGGGCGATCACCGAGCCCGCACGCGCGATGAGTTCGGCGGGCGTGATGACCACACCGATCCCCCGCAGGGAACGCAGGAAGAAAGAGGCGAGGAGCAGCGCCCCCACCAGACCCACGCCGAGTGGCGCGATATCGATCGCCGTGGTCGCCTCGGCCTCGTCCAGGCCGAACGCCGACACGTCGCCGGACGGAGTGACCGAACCTCCCGCGCCGAGCGCCACCGTCGCGGCCGTCATCGGTCCGAGCGAGCCCACCGAGTCCGCGCCGAGCAGATGCAGCCCGAGCGCGGCCGTCCCCGCCATGCCGATCAGTGACCAGCTCACCGTGGCGATCGCGCAGAGCAGTACGTCGCCCCACCGCACGCCCCGGCCTTCACCTCTGTCTTCGCCGGCCTGCATCAGGACCCCCGAACCGCAGTGCGTCACCCTCTCACCACGGTGCTCACGTTTCACGCGATACATACGTTTTCACATATGTCCTGCGCGTAATGGCCGTGATGGGTGCTTACTACTCTCCGGGGCGATTTCTTCCCCGTCAACGGGGCAACCATGGGGGCCCGTACGCACTCTTCACAAGGCCCGACTTTCGGTCAGAGGCCTCAGCCTGAAATAGTTCCTCCCGATGTTCGACATCCCTAGACTCCCCACATGGGGGCTAGCTCGGGGGACAACTCAGTGGGGCATGGAGTGCCGGAACTCGTACTGGAATTGAATGGAAGGACCTGGACGCTCGATGCGTCCAGGCCATACACCCTCGGACGTGATCCGCAGGGAGACATAGCGCTCGACGACGCCAGGGTGTCCTGGCGTCACGCCACGATCAGCTGGAGCGGGCGCAGTTGGGTCATTGAGGACCACGGCAGTACCAACGGCACCTTCGTACAGGGCCAGCGGATCCACCAGATGGAGATCGGACCCGGTTCGGCCGTGCACCTCGGCAACGCGACCGACGGTCCGCGGCTGAACCTGTCCGGCAGCGCCGCGGCCGCGGCCGTGTCCGCGCCCCAGCAGCAGGCCGCACCTCAGCAGCAGCATGCCCAGCAGCCGCAGGCCCGGCAGGAGGCTCCCGGCTGGGCCGCGCAGGCCGCTCAGCAGCAGGCCCCGCACCAGCAGGCACCCCAGCAGCAGGTCCCGTACCAGCCGCAGCAGCAGGGCTGGCAGCAGCAGCAACACCAACCCCAGCAGCATCAGCCGCCGAAGCAGGCACACGTGCCGCAGCAGCAGAGCGGCCCTGCTGAGCAGTACGCGCAGAAGACCCCCGGTTCCGGCGGCGCCGCGGGGGCCCCGCCGGTCTACGGAGACCGCAGCCCGACGACGTTCCACCAGCTCGCACTCGGCCGCAAGATGCGGATCGGACGTGCCCTGGAGAACGAGCTGGTCGTCTCCGACCTGCAGGTCTCGCGCCACCACGCCGAGTTCACGGCGACGCCCGACGGCCGCTTCGAGATCCACGACCTCGGGTCGCACAACGGCACGTACGTCAACGGCCAGCCGATCGCGAAGTCCTCGACCGTCCTGCTCGGCCCGAACGACATCGTCGGCGTCGGCCACTCGACGTTCCGCCTCGTCGGCGGACAGCTCGAGGAGTTCGTCGACACCGGTGACGTCTCCTTCTCGGCCCGCCACCTCACGGTCACGGTCGACGGCGGCAAGCAGATCCTCAAGGACGTCTCCTTCGGCGTCCCGGAGAAGTCGCTCATCGCGGTGATCGGCCCCTCCGGTTCCGGCAAGTCCACCCTGCTCAAGGCGCTCACCGGCTACCGGCCCGCCAACCAGGGCGACGTCCTCTACGACAACCGGAACCTCTACAAGCAGTTCGCCGAGCTGCGCCAGCGCATCGGTCTGGTCCCGCAGGACGACATCCTGCACAAGGAACTGACCGTCAAGAAGGCCCTCAAGTACGCGGCCAAGCTGCGCTTCCCCGCCGACACCACGGAGGCCGAGCGCCAGTCCCGCATCGACGAGGTGCTGCGCGAGCTCAAGCTGGACATCCACAAGGAGAAGAAGGTCACCTCCCTCTCCGGTGGCCAGCGCAAGCGCGTGTCGGTCGCCCTGGAGCTGCTGACCAAGCCCTCGCTGATCTTCCTGGACGAGCCGACCTCCGGCCTCGACCCGGGCATGGACCGCGACGTCATGCAGCTGCTGCGCGGCCTCGCCGACGACGGCCGCACGGTCCTCGTCGTCACCCACTCCGTCGCCGAGCTGGCGATCTGCGACAAGCTGCTCGTCATGGCTCCGGGCGGCTCGGTGGCGTACTTCGGCCCGCCGGAGGAAGCCCTCAACTTCTTCGGCTACAGCACCTGGGCCGACGTGTTCTCCGCCTTCGAGAACTACCGCGACTACGACTGGGCGGGCCGCTGGAAGGGCTCGCAGCACTACCAGATGTACGCCGCGGACATCGACGCGGTCGCCGCGCAGTCCGTATCGATGCCGCCCCCGCAGGCGGTGAAGCCGCCCAAGCCGCAGGGCTGGGGCTCGCAGCTGTGGACCCTGATCCGCCGCTACACCTCGGTGATCGCCTCCGACAAGGGCTTCCTGGGCCTGATGGTGATCCTGCCCGCGGTCCTCGGCATCGTCAGCGTCGTCATCCCGGCCGACTTCGGCCTCGCCCCGCCCAAGCCGCCGAACAAGTTCAACGGCGACGCCGGCACGATCATGCTGATCCTCGCGGTCGGCATGTGCTTCTCCGGCGCGGCCAACTCCGTACGTGAGCTGATCAAGGAACGGGTCATCTACGAACGGGAACGGGCCACCGGCCTCTCCCGCTCGGCGTACCTCATGTCCAAGGTCATCGTCCTCGGCGTGATCACGGCCATCCAGGGCGTCATCATCTGCGGCATCGGCTTCGCCCCGCGCGAGCTGCCGGAAGAGGGCCTGATCATGCCGCCGGCCCTGGAGATCTGCCTGACGATCATCGCGCTCGGCTTCACCTCGATGATGTTCGGCCTGGTCATCTCCTCGCTGGTGAAGACCGCCGAGAAGACCATGCCGCTGCTGGTCATGTTCGCCATCGTCCAGGTCGTCTTCACCGGCGTCCTCTTCCAGGTCTACGGCTCGCCGGGCCTGGAGCAGTTCGCCTGGCTGATGCCGTCGCGCTGGGCCATCGCGGGCGCGGGCTCCACACTGGACCTCGCGCACCTGATGCCGCCGTGGGACGCGAAGAACCCCACCGACCTCGACCCCCTGTGGGAGCACTCGGCCGGACAGTGGGGCATGAACGTCACGATCCTGCTCGCACTCGGCGTCATCTGCGGCTTCGCCGTCGCGCGCCTGCTGCGCCGCCACGAGCCGGAGGTCATGCGCAAGTAGGCATGTCCGTACGTACGAGAAGGGCGGCACCCCGCGTGGGGTGCCGCCCTTCGGCGTCCGTGAACCTCATCTTCGGCTGAAGAGGTCCGTTGATCAGGCGATCAAGGCTCAGTAGGCGCCGTTCACGTTGTCCATCGAGCCGTACCGGTCGGCGGCGTAGTTGGCCGCGGCCGTGATGTTGGCGACCGGGTCGTAGATGTTCGTCGAGGTGCCCTCTACGTGGTACGCGTCGAACGTCGGCTGGATGACCTGGAGCAGGCCGATCGACGGGGTGCCGTTGATGGCGTTGATGTCCCAGCCGTTGACGGCGTTCGGGTTGCCCGAGGACTCCCGGATGATGTTGCGGTGCAGACCCTCGTAGGAGCCGGGGATGCCCTTGGCCCGCATGATGTCCAGGGACTGGCGTATCCAGCCGTCGAGGTTGTTGGCGTAGACGGGCTTGCGGGCGGCGGCGCGGCTCGCCGTCTCCTTGGCCTTGCGCTCGTCCTCCGCCCTCTTCTTGGCGGCGGCCTCGTCGGCGGCCCTCTTGTCGGCGGCGGCCTTCGCGGCGGCGTCCTTGGCCTGCTTGTCGGCGTTCGACTGCTGCTTGGAGACGCTGGCGTGGACCGTCTTCTGGGCGCCGGTGGAGGCGGCGAAGGCGACGGGGGAGACGTCGGTGGACCGGGCTCCGGCCTCGGAGCCGCCCGGCACGAGGGAGAAGGCGAGAGCGGCGGCGCCGAGCGTGGCGACACCGGCGATCGAGAACTTCTGGGTCTTGGTCACGCTGGCGCGACTATGACCGGGGGTGCGCTGGGACATGCGTAAGGGACCTCTTCGGATAGCGGAGGTCGCTCTCGTCCGGTGGGGGACAGTTCTGCTTCTCCGGCACAAACGCCGCGGTGGGGGACCGCGGCGTCGAGCGACGGAGCAATTCTTAGCGGCAGCAAAATTCTGTGGCAAAGAAGTGACGTACGATGCCGCATAGTGGATCAGGGGCTGGGCAAGAGGCCTTGACGGCCATGCATTCCCGCCGGGATAAGGGATTCCTTATCCACTAGGGGCCTTCGTACGTGATGTTCGTCCTATGCGCGGGCTCACATCGGTCACGTAACAGCCTCACCAGGAGTTGCCGCAGCAACACTCTCCGTAAGGTCCGCTGCCGCTGACCCCTCCTCCCTATATAGGCCTAGGCCCCGCGGCCTAGGTGGGGGCCTCCACAGGACGGATACGCACTGTCACACCCCGCCGGTACGGTGTGGCCATGAGTCAAGGACCCCGATCCGGCCTGGACGCGGTGAGCGCCGCGCTGCTCGCCATGAGCAGGCATCTGGAGGTGCGCGACGTCCTCAAGACGATCGTCGCCTCGGCCCGCGAGCTGCTCGACGCCGAGTACGCCGCGCTCGGGGTACCCGACGACCACGGAGGCTTCGCCCAGTTCGTCGTCGACGGCGTCAGCGACGAGCAGTGGAAGGCCATCGGCCCACTGCCCAGACAGCACGGCATCCTCGCCGCGATGCTCCAGAAGGCCGAGCCCGAACGTCTCGCGGACGTGCGCGAGGACCCCCGCTTCGAGGGCTGGCCCTCCGCCCACCCGGACATGTCCGACTTCCTGGGCCTCCCGATCCGCTACGGCGACGAGACGCTCGGCGCGCTCTTCCTCGCCAACAAGAAGTGCCCCAGGCCCCAGGGCGGCTGCGGCTTCACCGCGGACGACGAGGAGCTGCTCTCCCTCCTCGCCCAGCACGCCGCGATCGCCCTCACCAACGCCCGCCTGTACGAGCGCAGCCGCGAGCTGACCATCGCCGAGGAGCGCTCCCGCCTCGCCCACGAGCTGCACGACGCCGTCAGCCAGAAGCTCTTCTCCCTGCGCCTGACGGCCCAGGCCGCCGCGGCCCTCGTCGACCGCGACCCGACCCGCGCCAAGGGTGAACTGCAGCAGGTCGCGGTCCTCGCCGCCGAAGCCGCCGACGAGCTGCGCGCGGCCGTCGTGGAGCTGCGCCCCGCCGCCCTCGACGAGGACGGCCTGGTGGCCACACTGCGTACGCACACACAGGTGCTGCACCGCGCGCACTCCGCCGAGGTCACCTTCGAGAGCAATGGCGTACGCGCGTTGCCCGCCTCCCAGGAGGAGGCCATGCTGCGGGTCGCCCAGGAGGCCCTGCACAACGCCCTGCGCCACTCCGGCGCCGAGCGGGTCACGGTGCTCCTGGACAAGCGGGGCGCCGGAGCCGCCCTGCGCGTCGTCGACGACGGCACGGGCTTCGACCCGAAGGCGATACGGCGCGCCGGGCGCCACTTGGGCCTGGTCTCCATGAGGGACCGGGCGAGCGGGGTCGGCGGACGGCTGACCGTGGAATCGGAGCCCGGCAAGGGCACCACGATCGAGATGGAGGTCCCCGGTGGCTGACATGGTGCTCAACGCGAGGACAAGGATCCGGGTCCTGCTGGTCGACGACCACCAGGTGGTCCGCCGGGGCCTGCGGACGTTCCTGGAGATCCAGGACGACATCGAGGTCGTCGGCGAGGCGTCCGACGGCGCCGAAGGAGTCGCGCGGACCGAGGAGCTGAAGCCGGACGTCGTCCTGATGGACGTCAAGATGCCCGGCATGGACGGCGTCGAGGCGCTGCGCAAGCTCCGCGAACTGGCCAACCCCGCGCGCGTGCTCATCGTCACCAGCTTCACCGAGCAGCGCACGGTCGTCCCGGCCCTGCGCGCGGGCGCCGCGGGGTACGTCTACAAGGACGTCGACCCGGACGCCCTCGCCGGCGCCATCCGCTCGGTGCACGCGGGACACGTCCTGCTGCAGCCCGAGGTGGCGGGCGCGCTGCTCTCCCAGGAGGAGGCCAACGGCAGCCAGGGCAGGGGCGGCTCGCTGACGGAGCGCGAGCGCGAGGTCCTCTGCCTGATCGCCGACGGCCGCTCGAACCGCGAGATCGCCCGCGCCCTCGTCCTCTCCGAGAAGACCGTCAAGACGCACGTCTCGAACATCCTGATGAAGCTGGACCTGGCCGACCGCACCCAGGCCGCGCTCTGGGCCGTACGCCATGGCGTGACCGGCTGACCGCCTGACCGCCTGCCGGGCTGTCCAAGCGGACCGTCGTCTTCCGGGATGAGATTCATACCGTCGTGTGAGTGTCACCCGAATGGCGCAACCCGCGCGCCGCCCGGCCGTTCTCCAGTGCGTGCTGCGACGGCCGGTCGCAGCGATCGCAAGGAGGGTCCAGAAGTGAAGAACCTGAAGAAGGCCGCGGCCGTCACGATGGTGGCCGGTGGACTGGTAGCGGCCGGCGCCGGCATGGCCTCCGCCCACGGCGGCGCGGAGGCCCACGGCACCGCCAAGAACTCCCCGGGCGTCCTCTCCGGCAACCTGGTCCAGGCCCCGGTCCATGTCCCGGTGAACGCCTGCGGCAACACCATCACCGTCATCGGCGCCCTGAACCCGACGTTCGGAAACCTCTGCGGGAACCTCTGATCGCACCCACGCGATCCACCGGCAGCGCGCCCGCGCCCGGTTTCACGGCCGACCGGCCCTGCGACGCTCCGTCCGCGGGGCCGGTCCCTTCTCCGCACCCCCCACCGCGCCGCACGACCCCCGACCCCGCAGCCCGCGTCGCCCATGCCAGCAGGAGGAGCACTTCCCATGAACAGCACCGCCGAGAAGACCGCCTCGGACGCCCAGGCCCACGGCACCGCCAAGGACTGGCCGGGCGTCGGCTCCGGCAACCTCGCCGAGGCACCGGTCCACGTCCCCGTCAACGCCACAGGCGACAGCGCCACCGCGATCGGCGCGCTCAACCCCGCCTTCGGCAACGCCTCGGCGAACCACTGACGCACCTCTCCCTCAAGCACAGAAGGCCCCGCGGTTCCCCGGCCCGCGGGGCCTTCACCTGCGCCCCGCGACCCCGCGCCCCGCCCAGCCCCCCTCTCTCAGCGCCGCTCCCGCTCCTCCACGTACGCGTTGTAGGCGGCCACCTGCGCCCGCCTGGCCGTCCGCTCCACCGGACGCAGCGCCTGCCCCCGCGCGGCCATCTCCGAGGCGCTCACGGCGCCGCCATGGCCGTTCTCGTACGCCAGCGAAATCAGCAGACCGACCCGCTGCGCCAGCTCCAACACCCGTACGGCACGCGGCGGATACCCCGGCGCCAGCATCTCGCGGCCCGCCTCCGCCCGCGCCCGGTACGCGTCGAGCGCCGCCTCCGCGACCGGCCCCGACCCCGCGACATCGAGCCGGGAAAGCACCCGCGTCGCCTCCCGCAGCGCCTCCGCGAGCTCCCGCTCCGCCTCGCCCAGCGAGGGCACATCGGCGGGCGGCGCCTCACGGACCGGCAGACAGTGCCAGAGGACCTCCACGTGCACGTCGCCCTCCGGCCCGGCCTCGTACACCTCCGGCACGAGCCCGAAGGGCGCCCCGAACGCGACGACTGCCTCCTCCGCCTCCAGGGCGCGCGCGTTGAACTCCGGCGGCCCGCTCAGCCCGAGCGGATGCCC
Source organism: Streptomyces sp. NPDC003379 (assembly GCF_053589195.1). Classification (NCBI taxonomy): domain Bacteria; kingdom Bacillati; phylum Actinomycetota; class Actinomycetes; order Kitasatosporales; family Streptomycetaceae; genus Streptomyces; species Streptomyces sp. NPDC003379. The sequence continues at coordinate 10,569 of NZ_JBSFRK010000090.1, forward strand.
AGGGGCGGGCAGCGCCACCCGGAAGCCCGTCACGCCCAGCGTGCGCAAGCGCCCCATCGCGAGCGTCAGGCCGACGGGGCCCGACTCCCCGGGAAGTCCTTCGACCCGGTGCACCGCGTCCTCGCCGACCATCGCGAGCACCGCGTCATCCGGAGAAACAAGTCCGGCCAAAAGGGCGTTTCCCCATGCGGCCAGAGATCCTGAGCGTGGTTCCGAGAGCATGCACACAGCCTAAGGACCGGCCTCACGACAGGAACGCCCGACCAGTGGCGTAGGTTTTATCCGGGGGCCGCGTCCACCGGCGCGAGCGACGACCGAGACTGCAATGGGAGACAGCGCGCTCATGAGCGATGTACTGGAGCTTGAGGACGTATCTGTGGTCCGCGAGGGCCGGGCTCTGGTGGACCAGGTCTCCTGGTCGGTCAAGGAAGGGGAGCGCTGGGTCATCCTCGGCCCGAACGGCGCGGGCAAGACCACCCTCCTCAACGTCGCGTCCAGCTACCTCCACCCGAGCACCGGCACCGCCACCATCCTCGGCGAGACCCTCGGCAAGCCCGGCACCGACGTCTTCGAACTCCGCCCGCGCATCGGCGTCGCCGGCATCGCGATGGCGGAGAAGCTGCCCAAGCGCCAGACCGTCCTGCAGACGGTCCTCACCGCCGCGTACGGCATGACCGCCGGCTGGCACGAGAACTACGAGGACGTGGACGAGCAGCGCGCCCGCGCCTTCCTCGACCGCCTCGGCATGAGCGACTACCTCGACCGCAGGTTCGGCACCCTCTCCGAGGGTGAGCGCAAGCGCACCCTGATCGCCCGCGCCCTGATGACCGACCCCGAGCTGCTCCTCCTCGACGAGCCCGCCGCGGGCCTCGACCTCGGCGGCCGTGAAGACCTCGTACGCCGCCTCGGCCGCCTCGCCCGCGACCCGATCGCCCCCTCGATGATCATGGTCACGCACCACGTCGAGGAGATCGCCCCCGGCTTCACCCACGTCCTGATGATCCGCCAGGGCAAGGTCCTCGCCGCGGGCCCGCTGGAGCTGGAGCTCACCTCCCGCAACCTCTCCCTCTGCTTCGGCCTCCCGCTCGTCGTCGAGCAGCGCAACGACCGCTGGACCGCCACGGGACTGCCCCTCTCCTGAGGGGCGTGCCGGCCGGACTGATCGCGCCCTGTCCCGGAGGGGACCCCCGGTCCTACGATGACCACGTGGACATCGACGCATGGGTGTGGTGGCTGATCGGCGCCGCCGCGCTCGGAATCCCGCTCGTACTGACCGCGATGCCGGAGCTCGGCATGCTCGCCGTGGGCGCCGTCGCGGCCGCCGTGACCGCCGGCCTCGGCGGCGACACGGTCCTTCAGGTCGTCGTCTTCGCCGCGGTCTCGGTCGCGCTCATCGCCGTCGTACGCCCCATCGCGACCCGGCACCGAGCGCAACGGCCCGAACTGGCCACCGGGGTCGAGGCGTTGAAGGGCAAGTCGGCCGTCGTCCTGGAACGGGTCGACGGCTCCGGCGGCCGCATCAAGCTCGCGGGCGAGATCTGGTCGGCGCGCGCGCTCGACACGGACCGCGCCTACGAGGCGGGCCAAGAGGTGGACGTCGTCGAGATCGACGGAGCGACGGCCATCGTCCTATGAATGCCCCACGGGCCGTGCGGCGGTCTGACAGACTCGACCAGCAAGATCTTTGAGATCCCGCAGATCCTCGGGATCCCGCGCACAGACGCCGAGGCATGAAGGGTACGGGGAGTCACGATGAAACCCATCATCATCGTCCTGATCATTCTGGTGGTGCTGGTCTTCATCGCCCTGATCAAGACCATCCAGGTCATCCCACAGGCCAGCGCCGCCATCGTCGAGCGCTTCGGCCGCTACACACGCACGCTGAACGCCGGCCTGAACATCGTCGTCCCGTTCATCGACTCGATCCGCAACCGCATCGACCTCCGTGAACAGGTCGTCCCCTTCCCGCCCCAGCCGGTGATCACCCAGGACAACCTGGTGGTCAACATCGACACGGTCATCTATTACCAGGTGACCGACGCCAGGGCCGCGACGTACGAAGTCGCCAGCTACATCCAGGCGATCGAGCAGCTCACCGTCACCACCCTGCGCAACATCATCGGTGGCATGGACCTGGAGCGGACCCTGACCTCCCGCGAGGAGATCAACGCGGCCCTGCGCGGCGTCCTCGACGAGGCCACCGGCAAGTGGGGCATCCGCGTCAACCGCGTCGAGCTCAAGGCGATCGAGCCGCCGACCTCCATCCAGGACTCGATGGAGAAGCAGATGCGCGCCGACCGCGACAAGCGCGCCGCGATCCTCCAGGCCGAGGGTGTACGGCAGTCGGAGATCCTGCGCGCCGAGGGTGAGAAGCAGTCCGCGATCCTGCGCGCCGAGGGCGAGGCCAAGGCCGCGGCCCTGCGCGCCGAGGGCGAGGCCCAGGCGATCCGTACGGTCTTCGAGTCCATCCACGCCGGTGACGCGGACCAGAAGCTCCTCGCGTACCAGTACCTCCAGATGCTCCCGAAGATCGCCGAGGGCGACGCGAACAAGCTCTGGATCGTGCCCAGCGAGATCGGCGACGCCCTCAAGGGCCTCGGCGGAGCACTCGGAAACTTCGGCCCCATGGGCGGCGGTTCGAGCCCCTCGCAGGGCAAGGAGCGCCGCGAACAGCCGCCGATCGACTGACGCGGAGCCCTACGCCGCGGGCTGCGCCAGCCACCCCGGCAGGGAGGCCAGCTCATCCCGCCCGAGCGACAGGAGCATCGCGTCGGCCGGCGTCGGCTCGAACGGCTGCCGGAGCAACGGCATCCCCGCCTCCTCCGGCGTCCGGTTGGCTTTGCGGTGATTGTCCATCGCGCACGAAGCCACCGTGTTCAGCCAGGAGTCGGCGCCCCCCTTCGACCGCGGCACCACATGGTCCACCGTCGTCGCGCGCCTGCCGCAGTACGCGCACCGGTGCTGGTCCCGGACGAGGACACCCCGCCTCGACCACGGCGCCTGTCTTCGGAACGGCACCCGTACGTATCTGCAGAGCCTGATCACCCGCGGCACCGGAATGACGACCTCCGCCGCGCGCACACGGAGTCCGGGGTGGGCCTGTTCGACCACGGCCTTGTCCTGGAGCACCAGAACGACGGCTCGGTTGAGCGTCACCGTCGAGAGCGGCTCGAAGCTCGCGTTCAGCACCAGCGTGTCCCGCATCAACCTGCCCACCTCCCGTATGCACCGGCCCACCCCCTGGCGGGCTTGGATCAACTCTGGCCGGGCACGCCGAGATGGACAACGCAATAAAAAATGCCCGTCTCTGATCACTTCCATGACCAGAGACGGGCAAACAGTCCGTGAACGCTCAGTTCACGTTCACAACGGAACTCAGCTCCCGGCGGGGACGCCGTACTCGGCGATCACGTGCGCACGCGCGAGCGTGTGGAACCGGAGGTTGAACCCCACGACCGCCGGCGAGGCGTCCGAGTCCGGCCCCAGCTTCTCCTGGTCCACCGCGTACACGGTGAACACATAGCGGTGCGCCGGGTCGCCGGGCGGCGGGGCGGCACCTCCGAAGTCCTTCGACCCGTAGTCGTTGCGCACCTGCACCGCACCCTCGGGCAGCCCCTCGAACTTGCCGCTGCCCGCTCCGGCCGGCAGCTCGGTGACCGACGCCGGGATGTCGAAGACGGTCCAGTGCCAGAACCCGCTGCCCGTAGGGGCATCAGGGTCGAAGCACGTCACGGCGAAGCTCTTGGTCTCCGGCGGAAAGCCCTCCCACCGCAGCTGCGGCGAGGTGTTCCCGCCCGACTGGACCTGAGCGTCCTTAAGTACCGCCCCCGGCTCGACGTCCTCGCTAGCGACCGTGAACGACGGCACGGGCGGGTGGAAGTCGTGGGGAAGCGGCGGCCTCTTCAGCTCGGTCACGTGAGCACCTCCTGGTTGATTGCTGTGCGTCCGAGCCTAGAACCAGTTGCGCTTGCTGCCGACCTGGGACAGCCACTCGTTCAGGTACGCCGTCCAGTCCGTGCCCTGGAAGTCGTTCAGACCCACCTTGAACGACCGGAACGAGTCGCTGCCCTCACTGAACAGACCCGGCTTCTTGTCCATCTCCAGGACGACGTCCATCTCCCGGTCGTCCGCGACGAAGCTCAACTCGACCTGGTTGAGGCCGCGGTACTGCTGCGGCGGGTAGAACTCGATCTCCTGGTAGAACGGCAGCTTCTGCCGCGTACCGCGGATGTGACCGCGCTCCATGTCGGCGTTCTTGAAGCGGAAGCCCAGCTGGATGAAGGCGTCCAGAATGGCCTGCTGCGCCGGCAGCGGGTGCACGTTGATCGGGTCCAGGTCACCGGAGTCCACGGCGCGCGCGATCTCCAGCTCGGTGGTCACACCGATGTTCATGCCGCGCAGCTGCTGCCCGTCGATGCTCGTGACCGGCGTCTCCCAGGGGATCTCCAGGCCGAACGGCACCGCGTGCACCTCGTTGGCCAGGAGCGTGAAGGCGCCGCCGAGCCGCAGCTTGGTGAACTCGATGTCCTGCTTGGTCTCCTGGTCGTTGCCCTCGACCTCGACCCGGGCCTGCAGACCGACGGAGAGCCCCTCGATCTGCTGGTCCACCGACCCGCCCTGGATGCGCACCTCACCCTGGACCACGCCGCCCGGGACCACATTGACCTCGGTCAGCACGGTCTCGACCGAGGCACCTCCGGCCCCCAGACTCGCGAGCAGCTTCTTGAACCCCATGACTCTCCTCTTCGAATGGAATCTTTGATCGGTACAAACGCGAGGGAACCCCACCCGGTTCCGCGTCACCACCCTGGCGACCGAGCGCCCCGATGGCCATCCGTATATACGGACCAGGTGCGCTACGCTCGTAAGGCATGATCGCGACCCCTGACCGTACGCCTCTGAGCCGAGACTTCTTCGACCGCCCCGTCCTGGAGGTCGCCCGGGACCTCCTGGGACGCGTCCTTGTACGCGACTCGGACGAAGGGCCGATCGAGCTCCGCCTGACAGAGGTGGAGGCATACGCCGGTGAAGTCGACCCCGGCTCGCACGCCTACCGCGGCCGCACACCCCGCAACGACGTGATGTTCGGTCCGCCGGGACATGTGTACGTCTACTTCACCTACGGCATGTGGCACTGCATGAACCTGGTGTGCGGCCCGGAGGGCATGGCGAGCGCGGTCCTGCTGCGGGCCGGCGAGATCACCGTGGGCGCCGAGCTGGCCCGCAAGCGTCGACTCTCGGCCCGTAACGACAAGGAACTGGCCAAAGGCCCGGCCCGCCTGGCCACCGCCCTCGATGTGGACCGAAGCCTCGACGGCGCGGACCTCTGCGGAGACCCGGACAGTCCCTTCACGGTCCTCGCGGGCACTCCCGTCGAGGCCGACCAGGTCAGTGAGGGTCCCCGCACCGGAGTAGGAGGGGAGGGGTCGGTCCACCCCTGGCGGTTCTGGACGGCCAACGACCCTACGGTCAGCCCCTATCGGGCCCACGCGCCCCGTCGCCGCCGAACTTGACGCGGCCTGGGGGCCTCCGTAATGTAGTCCGAGCCGCTTGAACCGGTCACGGCAATCTGCCGGGAGCTGGAAGCGGCCAACCACTACCTACGACTTCCCCTCGGCGGGGGCTTGTTCCGCATGCTCGCATGTCGGAATTCGAACCCGCGGAACTCGATTATGAGTTGCGGAGGGAATCCGCTAACGTAGTGAACACGCCGAAAGGCAAAGGCCCTCCAACGGCCACCGGAAATGAAATCCGAACCGGAAACGGAACGGAAAACGGATCTGGTAAGGTTGGAAACACGAAATACCGAAGGGAAGCGCCCGGAGGA
>NZ_JBSFRK010000091.1:0-16007 GCF_053589195.1 Streptomyces sp. NPDC003379
ACATACAACTCACCCACCACACCAAACGGCACCACACCCAAACCACCATCCAGCACATACACCCGCGTATTCCACAAAGGACCACCCACCACCACAGAAGCCCCGGGCACGACAGCCGCGGAAGTCGACCAGATGGTCGTCTCCGTCGGGCCGTACATGTTCCGTACGGACAGCGCGCGGTCCGCGAGTCGGGCCGCCAGGGCGTCGTCCAGGGCCTCGCCGCCGACCAGCGCGCGCAGTCCGTCGGCGGCGTCCGGGGCGGCGTCGAGCAGCGTCCGCCACAGGCTCGGTGTCGCCTGCATCACCGTGGCGCCGTCGGCGCGCAGTCGGCGGGCCAGCTCTGCGGGGTCGCGGACCACGTCACGCCCGGCGACCAGCACGGTCGCCCCCGAGATGAGCGGCAGGAAGACCTCAAGGAGGCTGATGTCGAAGCCGAAGGTCGTCACGGCCAGCCAGCGGTCGCGCGGATCCAGCGGCACCAACTCGGCCATGGAGGCGAGGAAGTTCGCGAGCGCGGCGTGCGGGATCGCGACGCCCTTGGGGCGGCCGGTGGAGCCCGAGGTGTAGAGGATGTACGCGGGATTGTCCGGCAGCGCCGGCACCGCGGCCGCCCAGTCGGTGACCGGCCGCGCGTCCTCGATCAGGACCGTGGGCAGGGCGGGCTCGGCGGGCAGTTTCGCCGCTGTCTCCCGTGTCGCGAGGACCAGCACAGGGGCGGCGTCCTGGAGGACGAAACGTACGCGCTCCGTGGGGAAGTCCACGTCCACCGGCAGGAACGCCGCACCGGTCTTGGACACCGCGAGCATCGCCACGACCGCGTCCACGGAGCGCGGCACGGCGAGCGCCACCACCGACTCCGGGCCCGCGCCCCGCTCGGCGAGCAGGCGCGCCACACCGTTCGCCCGTCCGTCCAACTCGGCGTAGGTCAGCGTCTCCTGATCGTCGCTCACGACGGTGGCCGACGGGGTCTTGTGTGCCTGGGCCTCGACGAGCCGGTGCACCGGGGTCCGCGGGACGGGGTGCTCGGTGTCGTTGCGGGTCACCAGGAGGTCGTGCCGTTCGGCCGGGTCGAGGACGTCGAGGGCGCCGAGCCGGACGCCGGGGTCGTCCGTCACCGCGGCGAGCGCCCGCTCCAGGCGCCGCAGCAGCGACTGGACGGTCGAGGCGTCGAAGAGTTCGGCGGAGTACTCGGCGACGCCGTCGAGGCCGTCGGGCGCTCCGTCGGGGTCGCGCAGTTCGCCCAGGGCCAGGGACAGGTCGAAGCGCGCCCACAGGGTCTCGTTCGACACGGTCTCGACCGCGAGGCCCGGCAGCGTCAACCGGCCGCCGTCGCCGCTCTGCACGGTGAGGGCCACCTGGAAGAGGGGGTGACGGGCCAGCGAACGCGGCGGGTTCAGCTCCTCCACCAGCCGCTCGAACGGCAGCTCCTGATGGTCGTAGGCGGCGAGGTCGGTGTCCCTGACGCGCGCGAGCAGTTCATGGAAAGTCGGGTCGCCGGAGGTGTCGGTGCGCAGCACCAGGGTGTTGAGGAAGAAGCCGACCAGGTCATCCAGGGTCTCGTCGGACCGTCCGGTGATGGGGGTGCCGATCGGGATGTCGGCACCGGCGCCGCTCTTGCTGAGCACGGCGGCGAACGCCGCTTGGACGACCATGAAGAGGCTGGTGCCGGTGGCGCGGGCCAGCTCGATGAGCCGCCGGTGCAGGGTGGCGTCGCAGGAGAAGCGCAGCCGCGCTCCGCGCTGGGGTCCCGTGGCGGGGCGCGGCCGGTCGGCGGGCAGCGGCAGCTCTTCCGGCAGGTTCGCCAATGCCTGCTTCCAGTGGGCGAGTTGGCGGCACAGCTCGCTGTCCTGGTCGTTCGCGTCGCCGAGTACCTCGCGCTGCCAGAGCGTGTAGTCGGCGTACTGGACCGGCAGCGGCTCCCATCGTGGGGCGCCGCCCTCCCGGCGCGCCGTGTACGCGGCGGCCAAGTCCGCGCCGAGTGGGCGCATCGACATCGCGTCACCCGCGATGTGGTGCAGGACCAGGACGAGCACGTGGTCGCGCTCGCCCAGTTCGAGGAGGGTCGCGTGCAGTGGCGGGCGCACCGTCAGGTCGAAGCCCGCGCGGGCGGCCTCGGCGACGGCTTCGCCGAGGTCGGCCTCGGTCACCGCGGCGGTGCGCAGCAGCGTGCCCGCCAGGGACGCGGGGTCGAGGACGCGCTGGCCGGGTTCGCCGTCCCGCTCGGGGAAGACGGTGCGCAGGCTCTCGTGGCGGGCCACCACGTCGGTCAGCGCGGCGTCCAGGGCCGCCCGGTCCAGCGGTCCGCGCAGCCGCAGCGTGATCGGCAGGTTGTAGAGGGGGCTGTCCGGGTCGAGCCGGTTGATGAACCACTGGCGGCGCTGGGCGTAGGACAGTGGCAGCGGGTCGGGACGGTCGGCGGGGGCGAGCGCCGGGCGTGGTCCCGGACCGGAGCCGCGCACGGCCTCGGCGAGGCCCGCGGGGGTGGGCGTCTCGAAGAGGGTGCGGATGCCCAGCTGCACGGAGAAGGCCCGGCGGATCCGGCTCAGGAGGCGGATCGCGAGGAGCGAGTGGCCGCCGAGGGAGAAGAAGCTGTCGTGCGGGCCCACCTCGTCGGTGCCGAGGACGTCCGCGAACAGGCCGCGCAGGATGTCCTCGTGCGGGGTGCGCTGTCCCCCGGCCTGTTCCGTCGCGCCGTGGCGCGGCGCGGGCAGGGCGGCGCGGTCCAGCTTGCGGTGGGCGGTCAGTGGCAGCTCGGGGAGGACCACGATCGCCGTGGGGACCATGTACTCCGGCAGGTGTCCGGCGACGAAGCGGCGCAGTGCGGCGGGATCCGGCGCCTCGTGTCCGCCGCCTGCCCCGGCTTCGGTACCGGTACCAGTACCAGTACCAGTGCCAGGGGCCTCGGCTGCGGCGGGTACGCAGTACGCCACCAGCCGCTTGTCCCCGGGCCGGTCCTCGCGCACCGTCGCCACGGCCCGGCCGACCGTGGGGTGCGCGGCGAGCGCGGCCTCGATCTCGCCGAGTTCGACGCGGAACCCGCGGATCTTGACCTGGTCGTCGGCCCGGCCGGTGAACTCCAGGTTGCCGTCCGCGCGCCAGCGCACCAGGTCTCCGGTCCGGTACATGCGCTCGCCGGGGCCGCCGAAGGGGTCGGCGACGAACCGCTCGGCGGTCAGCGCCGGCCGGCCCAGATAGCCGCGCGCGAGCTGCGGTCCGGCGAGGTACAGCTCCCCCGTGGTTCCCGCGGGTACGGGCTGGAGCGCGTCGTCGAGGACGAGGACCCGGCAGTTGCCGCGTGGCCTGCCGATGGGGACGTTCCCGTCGGGCAGGGCGTCGCCGGGTGCCACCCGGAACTCGGTGCAGTTGACGGTGGACTCGGTGGGTCCGTACGCGTTGACGACGGTGGCCCCGGGGTGGCGGCGCCGCCACCGCGCGAGGTCACGGCCCGTCAGGGCCTCGCCGCCCACGACGAGTTCCGCCGAGGGGGAGAAGCCGTCGTCGAGGGCGGACAGCAGCGGAAGGTGGCTCGGCGTGATCTTCATGAAGGAGGCGAAGCCCGGCTCGGGCGTCACCTCGGGCCCGGGACCCGAGGCGCCGAAGAGGTCGACGACGCGTACGCGGCCACCGGAGATCAGGGGTGTGTACAGCGCCGTGACCGTGAGGTCGAAGGAGACGGGCGAGTGCACCGCCGTGACACCGCGTGTGCCCGGGTGGCGGGCGGCGGCCCAGCCGAGGTACTCGCGCAGGGAGCGGTGCTCGATCACCACGCCCTTGGGGCGGCCGGTGGTTCCGGAGGTGTAGATGACGTAGGCCGGGTGGCGCCCGGCGAGCGGCGCCGTCCGGTCACCGTCGTCCGGGTCGTCCGCCGGGAGGGCGGCCAGCGCGGCCCGGGTCGCGGGGGCGTCCAGCCGGATCGCGGTGGGTGGCAGCGGCACGTCGACGCCGTCGGCGGTGACCACCTGGACGGGCCGGGCGTCGGCCAGCATGGCGGCGACGCGGTCGGCGGGCAGGTCCGGTTCCACGGGGAGGTAGGCGGCACCGGACTTCAGCACCGCGAGCAGGGTGACGACCAGGTCGGCGCGGCGGGGCAGCGCCACGGCCACCAGCCGCTCGGGGCCCGCGCCGTGGTCGGTCAGCAGCCGGGCCAGCCGGTTGGCGCGGGCGTTCAGCTGTGCGTACGAGAGTTCGGTCTCGCCGTCGGTGACGGCGGGCGCGTCCGGCGTCCGGTGCGCCTGCCGCTCGAAGAGGGCGGGGAGCAGCACGGACGGGTCCGAGTCCGGGTGGCCGCCCTCCCCCGCGCCCCATTCGGTGAGGAGCCGGGTGCGCTCGCCGGGGTCGAGCAGGTCCAGGCCGCTGAGAGGGCGGCCGGGCTGGGCCACGGCGGCGCGCAGCAGCCGTTCCAGTCGCTCCATGAGGGTTTCCACGGTGGCGTGGTCGAACAGGTCGGCGTTGTACTGCGCGATGCCCTCGATGCCGCCGGGGCTGCCGTCGGTGCCGCGCCGCTCGCGGAGGTTGAACAGCAGGTCGAGTTTGACCGCCGCGCCCGGCAGCGGCTGGGGGGCCACCTCAAGGCCGGGCAGTGCCAGGTGCGCGTCGGGGGCGTTGTCGAGGGTGAGCGACACCTGGAAGAGCGGGTTGCGGCCCGGGACGCGGTCGGGGTTGAGCACCTCCACGAGCCGCTCGAACGGCAGGTCCTGGTGCGCGTAGGCCGCCAGGTCGACGGCGCGTACGCGGTCCATCAGCTCGCGGAAGCTCGGGTCGCCGCTGGTGTCGGTCCGCAGGACGAGGGTGTTCAGGAACAGGCCGACGAGGTCCTCGGTCGCCTCGTCGGTGCGCCCGGCGATCGGGGCGCCGATCGGGATGTCGTGCCCCGCGCCCAGCCGGGCGAGGAGTGCGGCCAGGCCGGCCTGGAGCGTCATGAAGAGGGTCGCGCCGCGGGTCCGGGCGAGGGCGGCCATGCGGCCGTGGAGCTCCGCGTCGAGCGTGAAGCGCACGGTGCGGCCAGGTGTTCCCCCGGCCGTGCGCCGGGGCCGGTCGAAGGGCAGGTCCAGGCTGTCGGGGAGGTCGCGCAGGGTCCGGGTCCAGTGGGCGAGCTGGCGGCTGATCCGGCTTTCCTGGTCGTCCTCCGTGCCCAGGTGCCGGTGCTGCCAGAGGGTGTAGTCGGCGTACTGGACGGGCAGGGGGCGCCAGTCGGGGGCGCGTCCCTCGCGGCGTGCGGCGTAGGCCGTCCCGAGGTCCCTGGCGAGGGGCGCCGACGACCAGCCGTCGCTGACGATGTGGTGGGTGACGAGGACCAGGACGTGTTCGCGCGGCGCGAGGGTGATGAGCCGGGCGCGCACCGGGAGTTCCCCTGCGAGGTCGAAGCCCTGGCCGACGCACGCGGATATCTCGCGGGCGAGCCCGGCCTCGTCCGTTCCGACCACGTCGAGCGTGGGGACGGCGTCCGCGGCGTCGAGGATCACCTGGTGCGGTTCCCCGCCGTTCTCCTGGAAGAGCGTCCGCAACGCCTCGTGCCGGGCCACGACGTCGGTGAGCGCGGCGCGCAGCGCGCCCGGGTCCAGCTCGCCGCGGAGCCGTACGGCCACCGGGATGTTGTACGCGGAGGCCTGGCCGCCGAGCCGGTGGAGGAACCACATCCGGCGCTGGGCGGACGACAGCGGCACCACCTCGGGCCGTGCCACCGGCACCACGGGCTCGGCCGGCCGCTCGTCGGCGTGCGCGAGCCGCCGCGTGAGCCGCCGCGCGAGCGCGGCCACCGTCGGTGCCTCGAAGAGCGCGCGGACCGGCAGTTCCGTGCCGAGCGTCGCCCGGATCCGGCTGACAAGGCGGGTCGCGGACAGCGAGTGTCCGCCCAGGTCGAAGAAGCTCTCGTCGACGCCGACCCGTGCCACGCCGAGGACTTCGGCGAACAGGCCGCACAGCACCTCCTCGCGCGGGTCGCGCGGGGCGCGGGCGTCACGGCTGCCGGTCAGCTCCGGTGCGGGCAGGGCCTTGCGGTCCACCTTGCCGGTGGCGAGCTGCGGGAGGGCGTCCAGGGCCATGACGGCGGCCGGGACCATGTGGGCGGGCAGCGCCTCGGCGGCGGCCCTGCGCAGCGCGTCGGGGTCGAGCACGGCACCGGGGCGCGGCACGGCGTAGCCGACCAGCCGCCGGTCGCCGGGGGTCACCTCGTGGACCACGACGGCGACCTGGGCCAGGTCGCCCAGTTCGCGCAGAGTCTCCTCGACCTCGCCCGGCTCGACGCGGAAGCCGCGGATCTTGACCTGGTCGTCGGTGCGTCCGAGGTACTCCACCACGCCGTCGGTACGCTGCCGCACCAGGTCCCCGGTCCGGTACATGCGCGTCCCGGGTCCGCCGAACGGGTCGGCGACGAACCGCCCGGCGGTCTGTGCCGAGCGGCCCAGATAGCCGCGGGCCAGTCCGGCGCCCGCGATGTAGAGCTCTCCGTCGGTGCCCGGCGGCACCGGCTGGAGCCCGCTGTCGAGCACGTACACGCGGGTGTTGCCGATGGGGTGTCCGATGACGGGCCGGGCCTCGTCCTGGAGGGAGGCGACGAGGGAGTCGACGGTCGTCTCGGTGGGCCCGTAGAAGTTGCGGCCCACGATGCCCGCGGCCCGCAGGTCCTTCCACAGGCCCTCGCCGATCTGCTCGCCGCCGACCATGACGCCCCGCAGACCGGAGTCCAGAAGCCCTTCGGACAACAGGAGTTGGGCGTAGGTGGGGGTGACGTCGACGATGTCGGCGCGGTGTTCGGCGACGTACCGGCAGAGCGCCTGGGCGTCGCGTCGCACGTCGTCGGGGACCAGGTGCAGCTCGTGTCCGGCGATCATCCACAGCAGGGGCGGCCAGAGCGCGTCGGAGGAGAGGCCGGCGGTGTGGGCGATCCGCAGCCGTTCCCGTCCGGCGTCGGCCGCGGCGGGCGTGAAGACGTGTTCCTGGTGGCTGAGGAAGAGGTTGGCGAGGGCGCCGCGGGGCACGACGACGCCCTTGGGCGCGCCGGTCGAGCCCGAGGTGTAGTGCACGTAGGCGGCGTGGTCCGGGTGCGCGGGGCGCGGGAGGTCCGCGGGCGCGGGGTCCGTGGCCGCGCGCCGTTCGAGGGCGTCGGCCGTGTCCGGGGCGTCCAGGAGGGTGACGGGGACGTCGGTGGCGGGCAGCCGGCGCAGCGGTCCGGACTCGGTGAGCAGCAGGGCGGGGCGGGCGTCGGCGAGGAGCCCGGCGATGCGGTCCGCCGGGTCGTCGAGGTCGAGGGGCAGGTAGGCGGCACCGGTCTTGAGTACGGCGAGCAGGGCGGCGACGGCGCGCGTGGAGCGGGGCAGGGCGAGGGCCACGATGTCCTCGGCGCCGATGCCGAGGCTCGTCAGGTGCCGGGCGAGCCGGTTGGCACGGGTGTTGAGCGCGGCGTAGTCGGTGCTCTCGCCGTCGTGGACGACGGCCGTGGCCGTGGGGGTCCGCGCGGCGCGGCGCTGGAAGATGTCGACGAGACTGTCGCCGGGCAGCGGGAACGCGGTGTCGTTGAAGTCCTCCAGCAGGACGCGGCGTTCGTCGGCGCCGAGCACACCGACGCGGCCCGTGGGCAGGTCGGGGGTGTACGCGAGCGCTTCGAGCAGCAGCGTGAAGCGCCGCATGAGGGCTTCGGCGGCGGCGCGCGGATACACGTCCGGGCCGTGTTCCAGGCGCAGTTCGAGGCGTTCGCCGGAGCGGGCGGCGATGAGACCGAGGGTGTAGTGGGTGGCGTCGTGCCCGTCGGCGGAGGTCAGCCGTACGCCGGCCACGGCGCGCTCCAGGGACTCCCGCTCCACCAGGAAGTTCTCGGTCACCACGGTGGTGTCGAAGAGGTCGCCGGGGCCGGCCGGCCGCTGGATGTCGCCGAGCCCGATGTGCTGATGGCCCATCAGCAGCGCCTGTTCGCCCTGCACCCGGGTGAGGAGGCCGGCGAAGGTCTCTTCGGGCCGCAGCCGGATCCGGACGGGCACGGTGTTGATGAACAGGCCGACCATGCCCTGGACGCCGGGGATCTCCGGCGGCCGGATGGAGACGGTGGCCCCGAACACCACGTCGTCCCGGCCGGTCAGCCGGCCGAGGAGCAGCGCCCAGACGGCCTGGACGACGGTGTTCACCGTCACTTTGTGGACGGCCGCCCGGCGTTGGAGCGCCTCGCCGAGCCGGTCGGGCAGCTCCACGGTGAGCTGTTCGGGCCGGATGGGCGGCGCCGTCCCGCCCCGGGGGGCCAGCAGCGTCGGCTCCTGGAGCCCGTCCAGTGCCGCGCTCCAGGCGCGCAGCCCGCTCTCGGTGTCCTGTCCGGCCAGCCAGCCGAGGAAGGTGCGGTATGGGGTGACGGCCGGCAGTCTCGCGGTGTCGCCCCGGTGTTCGTACAGCGCCATCAGGTCGCGCAGCAGCAGCGGGCCCGACCAGCCGTCCATCAGGATGTGGTGGTTGGTGACGATCAGGCGGTGCAGCTCCGCTTCCTCCTGGACCAGCAGGAAGCGGATGAGCGGTGGCCGGTCGAGGTCGAAGCGGGTGGTGCGCTGTTCCTCGCGCAGTGCGTCGAGTGCGGCCGCGCGCCGGTCGGGGGCGAGCGCGGTGAGGTCCGTCTCCCGCCAGTGCGGTTCGGTGTCCTTGCGGAGGTACTGGACCGCCTTGCCGGACCCGGTCACCCGGAACCCGGCCCCGAGGTTGGGGTGGCGGCGCAGCAGTGCGCGGGCCGCGTCGTGCAGCCGTTCGGCGTCCAGGGGTCCGGCGAGGCCCACGGCGAGCTGGACGGTGTACACGTCCGGTTGCCGGTCGTCGTACAGGGAGTGGAAGAGCAGGCCTTCCTGCAAGGAGGTCAGGGGCAGTACGTCGTCGAGTGCGGGCCGGGCATCGCCGGCACGTGTCTTGCGGGTCACTTGTCGTCCTCCAGGCAGCGTCGCACTCGGCGGTACGTCGGTCGGGCGCCCCGGCCCCGGCCTCGGCCGGGGCAGCGGGGTCCGGGGTCAGAGGTAGGCGTTGGCGGGGTTGAAGCGGTCTCCGAAGAGGCGGATGCAGCGGTGGTCGCTGATGTCGAGGTTCGAGCCGTCGAAGGTGTCGCCCGTGACGCGCTGGGGGTACACCCAGGTGTCGCCGAGGGTGTAGCGGGCGTTGACGGCCAGGCGCATCTTGGCGCCGGGCAGCGAGGCGCGGGAGCGGTGCATGCAGCGCTCGCTGAAGATGACGTACTCGCCGGCCTTCATCGGCATGGTCCGGGTGTCGCCGGGCTTCAGTTCGAAGGGTTCGGTGACGACGGCCTGGAGCTGGTCGACGTGGGCGGCGAGGATGTCGAACAGCTCGTCGAGCGAGTGCTGTCGGGCGTCGACGCCCTCGTACACGCGGCGGGTGTCGATGTCGAGGATGAGGCTGTTGTCGGCAGCGCGGGCGAGCAGCTCTTCCTTGGTCCTGATCCGGTTGCGCGGGTCGACGAAGGCGCCGGAGTCGGTGAGCTTGACCATGCGCTTGGGGTAGGCGCTGCGCTGCGAGCCCTTGACGTACTCCATCACGCCGTCGTCCTCGGACACGTCGGTGAGCGCGAGCCAGAGCGTCCAGTCCCACTCGCCGGTCGAGCCGAAGGGGAAGAGGGCCGGGCGGTGGCCGCCGACCTCCTCGCCGTCGAAGTAGCCGTACTCCTGGTGCCAGTCGATCGCGCCGTCTCCGGGGTACTTCTCGAAGAGCTTGGTGCGCCAGAGGATCATCGACTCGGCGCCGGTGGCGAGTTGCAGGTTGGCGAGGAGCTCCGGTGCGGTCAGCAGGTCGCGCACCTTGTCGTTGACCAGGTGCCAGTCGCGTACCGAGTACCTCTTGTAGAGAGGCTGCTCGGGCGGGTTGTCCAGCATGTCCTGGTAGAAGTCGGCGATTTCGCCGATCGTGTCGAGGTCGGCGAAGCGGGGGAACGGGCCCACGAAGCCGTCGCGGGCGAGCGCCTCGCGGGGCGCCAGGACGGGCGGGGTCGGTGCTGACACGTGCGGTCCCTTCTTCATGGTCGAGCGGGTCGACCGGTGCGGTCTTCGTCTGGAGCGGCGGCCGGGGCCGCCCGCTCTTCCGTGGGGGGCGCGTCCGCCGGGCGGCGACGGCGTTCGAGCCGGGCGGTCAGGGCGAGTCCGGGGGCCGTGAGGACCGTGGACAGGACGGCCACGATCACGAGCTGGGTGAACAGCGTCCGGGTGAGCAGCCCGGCCTCCAGGCCGATGTTGAGCGCGATGAGCTGGACGAGTCCGCGCGTGTTCATCAGGACGCCGACCCGTAGCGCAGGCAGCCAGCCGGGGTCCTGGAGCCGGGCCGCCACCGTGCAGGCGCCCAGCTTCCCGATCACCGACGCGGCGAGGAGCACCCCAACGCCCAGGAGCAGGGGGCCCGCGTCGAGGGCCTGGATCTGTGTGCGCAGCCCCGTGTAGACGAAGTAGAAGGGCAGCAGCACGCCGACCGCGAACGGCCGTACGGAGGCCGACCAGCGGGACAGCGCCTCGCTCTTGGGGAAGGCCAGGCCCAGCACGAACGCGCCGATCACCACGTGCAGTCCGAGGAACTCTGTGGCGGCGCAGGCCGCGAAGAGCAGCGCGCACACCAGAGGCAGGAATCCCTGCCCGCCCCGGTCCAGGGAGGCCGTGAGGAAGGTGCGCAGCACGCGCCGTACCACGGTGAACAGGAGCGCGACGAACACGGCGAAGCCGGCGACCGTGAGCAGCGGGTCGGTGTGGCCCGTGCCGGTGAGCGTGAGCATCAGCCCGATGCCGACCCAGGCGACCACGTCGTCCACGGCTGCCGCGCCGAGCGCGACCGTCCCGGCCCGTGATCCGAGCAGGCCCTCCTCCTCGATGATCCGTGCGAGCATCGGCAGGGCGGTGACGGAGGCGACGACCCCGGCGTACAGGGCTCCTTCGATCAGGCCCTTCTCCGGTACCGCCGAGGGCTGGGCCCGGAACACCGCGTAGGTCGCGGCGATCCCGAGCACGAACGGGGCGGTCATGCCCGCGAACGACACCGACACGAAGCGCCGGGCAAGGCCCGTGCCGCGGACGATGGCGCCGCTGAACTCGAGGCCGACCAGGAACATGTAGAAGGCGATCCCGAGCTGGCCGAGCGCGTACAGCACCGGCGTGTTGTCGGCCGGGAACACCCACGCCTGGGCGTCCGGCAGCAGCAGCCCGAACAGGGAGGGGCCGAGGGCGATGCCGGCCACCATCTCGGCGACGACGGGCGGCTGCCCGACCCGGGCGGCGAGCGCCGCGAGGACCCGGCACAGCACCATCATCACGGCGGCACCCACCAGGAGGCGGGTCAGCAGGTCACCGCTCACAGCTCTGCCTCCAGTTCGTCGATCTCGTCCTGGGTGAGGTCCACCAGCGTCAGATCGGAGGGGGTGTGCCCGCCTGCCGCCGGGTCGTCCGCGTGCCGGACGAGCGCGTCGAGTGCGGCGAACCAGAGGTCGGCCAGGGCCTGCATCCGCCGCTCGTCGAAGAGGCCTTCGGGCCAGGTGAGGGTCGCCCGCAGCCGGGGCCCTGTCGGGGTGTCGTGTGTGATCGCGCTGATCTCCAGCGCGTGGGCGCACGGCATGTCCGGGTCGGCGGAGGCGATCCGGACGTCCTCGGGCGCACCTCCCCAGCGCTCGGCGCCCGCGTCCACCCGCACGCGGCCCAGATAGTTGAAGCCGATCTGCGGCGCCGCCGCCCCGGCAAGCACACCGGCCGACTCCGGGTCGAGGTGGCGCAGTTGGCCGTGGCCGAGGCCCTTGCGGGGCACCGCGCGCAGCTGTTCCTTGACGGCGCGCAGCCCCTCTCCCGCGGCCGCCGCGTCGCCTTCGCGCCAGACGGCACCGGGGTCGACCGCGACCGGGTACAGAGCGGTGAACCAGCCGACGGTGCGGCTCAGATCGACTTCCTCACCCGCGTCACCCGCACTGCCCGTCTCATCACGGCCGTGGCCCTCCAGGTCGAGGAGGGCCGCGGTGTGCCGGGCCGGGCCCTGCGGGTACGCGGCCGGGTCGCCGTCGGCCCGCCAGCGGCCCAGCGCCAGCGCGAAGCCGCTCAGCAGCACCTCGTCCACGGCGGCGCGCAGCACCGTGGGCACTGTCGTCAGGAGTGGCGCCGTGTCCTCGGCGCGCAGTTCGGCGGTCACCCTGCGGGTGGTCCCGACGGTGTCCCTTGCGGGGTCCAGCGGCCGGTGGCCGAGCGGCGGATCGGTGGTGGCGCCCACGGCCCGCCAGAAGGGCAGCTCGTCCCGCACCTGAGGGGTGAGCGCCTGCTCGGCGAGCCGGTGGGCCCAGCCGCGGAAGGAGGTGGTGACGGGCGCGAGTCCGGCCGCGGGGCCGGCCGTACGGTCGTGCCAGACGGACATCAGGTCCGGGGCGAGGACACGCCACGACACTCCGTCGACGACGAGGTGGTGGGCGATCATCAGCAGCCGGCCCTCGCGGTCCGGGCCCGCGTCGAACCAGACGACCCGTGTCATGACGCCGCTGTCCGGGTCGAGTTCGCGCCGTGCCGCCTCGCCGTGGTCGGCGATGGTCCGCGCCCAGCCGTCGGCCTCCTCGCCGTCCGGTGGCAGCGCGACACGCCGTACGCACTCCTCGGCGCGCACCGCGCCGACGGGCCGGGTCCGCAGCGTCCACCGCCCGTCGTCCGAGCGGGACAGGACGGCGCGCAGCATGTCGTGCCGGTCGAGGACCGCCTGCACCGCGCGGACGAGGCCGGCGCGGTCCGGGGCGGGCGGCACGCGCAGCAGCAGCGACTGGTTGAACCCCGCGTAGGGGCCGCCGCGTTCGCGCAGCCACGCCATGATCGGCGTGACGGTGACGGGACCGACGCCGTCGTCGGCCGGTGTCCGCGCGGTGCCGGCGTCCCTGGCGGCCAGTGCGAGGGCGGCCACGCTCTGGTACTGGAAGACGTCGCGCGGCGTGATGAGCAGCCCGGCCTGCCGGGCCCGCGCCACCAGCTGGATGGAGACGATGCTGTCGCCGCCGACGGCGAAGAAGTTGTCGTCGACGCCGACCTCGGGCAGGCCGAGCAGGTCGGCGACGAGTGCGCACAGGACGCGTTCACGGGCGTCGCCGGGCGCCCGGCCCGCGCCGGCCGTGAACTCGGGCGCGGGCAGGGCCGACTTGTCGAGTTTTCCGTTGTGGCTCAGCGGAAGGGCGTCCAGGCGGACGAAGGCGGCGGGGACCATGTAGTCGGGGAGCGCCGCGGCGACCTGCCGGGCGAGCGCGGCCTCGTCGAACACGTCCGGCGCGGCCACGGCGTACGCGACCAGCCGCCGGTCCCCCGGCCGTGCCTCGTGGGCGACCACCACGGCCTGGGAGATCCCGGGGCAGGCGGCGACCGCGGACTCGACCTCGCCGGGCTCGATGCGGAACCCGCGGATCTTGACCTGTGTGTCGGTGCGCCCGGCGAACTCCAGGACGCCGTCGCGGCGCCACCAGACGCGGTCGCCGGTGCGGTACATGCGGCTTCCCGCGGGGCCGAACGGGTCGGCGACGAAGCGTTCGGCGGTGAGCCCCGGCTGCTCGACGTAGCCGCGGGCCAGGCCGGTGCCGGCGATGTGCAGCTCACCGGTGACGCCGGGCGGCACCGGCCGCAGCCGGTCGTCGAGGACGTAGACGCGCGTGTTGTCGAGCGGGCGCCCGATGGGCACGGAGTCACGGGTGACGTCCTCGGCCGTCAGGGCGTGGTGGACCGCGCACTGGGTGCACTCGGTGGGTCCGTACGTGTTGGTCAGCCGGGCCTCACCGGCGTGCGCGAGGACCTTGCGCACGGCGGTGGCCGAGACGGCGTCGCCGCCCACGTAGATGTCGCGCACCCCCGCGAAGCACTCCGGGTCGTTCTCCGCGAGGAGCCGGAACAGCCCCTCGCCGAAGAGGCCCGCCGTCACGTGGTGTCCGGTCATCGTGCGGGCCAGGCCCCCGATGTCCGTGGCCTCTCCGTCGAAGGCGACGATCCGCGCGCCGCGCAGCAGCGGCCCCCACAGCTCGTACGTCGAGGCGTCGAAGGAGACGGGCAGATGCATCAGCACGCGGTCGTCGGCGCCGTGCCCCCACCAGCGGTAGTGGACCATGTCGACGACGCTGCGGTGGGAGACGGCGACACCCTTGGGCAGACCCGTGGAGCCCGAGGTGTGGATGACGTACGCGAGCTGGTCGGGGTGCACGTGGATACGGGGTGCCCCGGCCTCGTGGGCCGCACGTTCGTCGGCCCGCACGATCGCGGCCGGGCCGTCGGGGATGTCCGCGAGGGTCGTGCGGTCCGCGACGACGGCCACCGCCCGGGTGCTGTCGAGGATGTGCCGCAGCCTGGCCCGCGGGCTGCGCCGGTCCAGCGGCACGTACACGCCGCCGGCCTTGGTCACGGCGAGGACCGCGACGACGTGCTCGGCCCGGCTGCCGAGCAGCAGCGCCACCCGGTCCTCCGTGCCCACGCCGTGGGCGGTGAGCGTGGCCGCGAGGTGGTCGGAGCGCTGGTCCAGTTCGCGGTACGTGAGCGTGGTCGTCCCGTCCTCGAAGGCGATGGCCTGTGGGGTGCGGGCCGCCCGGTCGCGGAAGAGGTCGGGCAGGGAGCCGTCGGGGAAGGGGTGCGCGGTGTCGTTGCGGACCACCAGCAGCTCACGCCGTTCCTCCTCGTCCAGCACCGGCAGCGCGTCGACGGTGAGGTCGGGGTCGTGGGCGGCGGCGGTGAGCAGCCGCTGGAAGCGGGCGGCGAGGGCGGCCGTCGTGGGCCGGTCGAACAGGTCGGCGGCGTACCGTATCCGGCCCTTGATGCCCTGCGCGTCGCCGTCGTTCCCGTACCGCTCCCACAGGCTGAACGACATGTCGAACCGGGCGACCGGGGCCTCGGCCCCCTCGACCCGTGCCCGCAGCCCGGGCAGGTCGACGTCGGGCTCCGCGGTGTTGTGCAGGATCAGCATGACCTGGAAGAGGGGGTGGCGGGCGAGGGAGCGCGCCGGGTTGAGCTCCTCGACCAGCCGGTCGAAGGGGACGTCCTGGTGGGCGTAGGCGGCGAGGTCCGACTCCCGTACCCGGGCGAGGAGTTCACGGAAGGTCGGATCACCCGAGGTGTCGGTGCGCAGCACCAGCGTGTTGACGAAGAAGCCGACGAGGTCGTCGAGCGCGCTGTCGGTCCGGCCGGCGGTCGGGGCGCCGAGCGGGATGTCGGTCCCGGCGCCCATACGGGTCAGGAGCGCGGCGAGGGCCGCCTGGAGCACCATGAAGACGCTGACCCCGTTCGCCCTGGCCAGCTCGGAGACGGCGGCATGCTCGGCGGCGCCGAGTTCGAGCGGCACGCTGTCGCCGCGGTGGGTGGCGATCTCGGGGCGCGGGCGGTCGGTGCGGTACTCCATCTCTTCGGGCAGAGCGGCCAACCTGTGCTTCCAGTAGGCGAGTTGGCGGTTGAGCTCGCTGCCCGGGTCGCTGTCGTCGCCGAGTGTCTCGCGCTGCCAGAGCGTGTAGTCGGCGTACTGGACCGGCAGTGGCTGCCGCTGTGGGGCCTCGCCGGTCCGGCGCGCCGCGTAGGCGGTGGACAGGTCGCGCAGCATGGGGGTGTGTGACCAGCCGTCGCCGGTGATGTGGTGCATGACCAGGACGAGGGCGGCGGTGTCCGTGCCGGTGGTGAGCAGTTCGGCGCGCAGCGGCGGCCGGGTGGCCAGGTCGAAGCCGTGCAGGACGCTCTCCTCGATGGCTGCCCGCAGTTCGTCGGGGGCGACCTGTGACTCCTCCAGTTCGACGCAGGCTTCTGCCGGGTCGAGGATGCGCTGGCAGGGCACTCCGTCGTGCTCGGGGTAGACGGTGCGCAGGCTTTCGTGACGGGTGACGAGGTCGGTGAGGGCCGCGCGGAGGGCGGGGCGGTCGATGTCGCCGGTGAGACGCAGGACGAGCGGGATGTTGTAGGTGGCGCTGGGGCCTTCCAAGCGGTCGATGAACCACAGGCGTCGTTGGGCGTACGACAGCGGGATCGTCCCGGGACGTTCCCGCACCGCCAGCCCCGCACGCCCACTGACCGCACCCGACTCCACCC
>NZ_JBSFRK010000092.1:0-16006 GCF_053589195.1 Streptomyces sp. NPDC003379
GCGTTTGAACCAGTCGGGATGCCGGTCCTTGGTGGGCGTGTCCTCGAAGGTGTCCTGCACGGGCTCATTGACGATCATGGTGTGGGTGACCCTCCCCTCTCCCCCGCCTCCGGCCGGACCAGCACGTGCGCGCCACCCGGGCCGAGACGCACGTAGTTGGCCCTGCCCCACCGGTAGGTCTCGCCACTCAGCTCGTCGTACACCGGAACGTTCGCGTGCCGGTCCAGGCCGAGCCGCGACATGTCGAGGGAGACGGTGCCTTCCCGGGTGTGGTGGGGGTCGAGGTTGGCCACCACCAGGACCAGGTCCTCACCGTCGCGCTTGCTGTAGACGATGAGCGCGTCGTTGTCGGCCCGGTGGAAGTGGAGGTTCCGCAGGAGGTGCAGGGCGCGGTGGCGTCGCCGTACGTCGTTGAGCGTGGTGATGAGGGGCGCGATGGTGCGGCCCTCGCGCTCGGCCGCCGCCCAGTCGCGCGGGCGCAGTTCGTACTTCTCGGAGTGCAGGTACTCCTCGCTGCCCGGTTCCGCCGCGGTGTTCTCGCACAGTTCGAAGCCCGCGTAGACGCCCCAGCTCGGCGAGAGGGTGGCGGCAAGCACCGCGCGCACCTCGAAGGCCGGGCGCCCGCCGTCCTGGAGGTATCCGTGCAGGATGTCGGGGGTGTTCACGAACAGGTTGGGGCGCAGATACGACGCCGTCTCCACGGAGAGGTCGGTCAGGCAGTCGACGAGTTCCCGCTTGGTGTTGCGCCAGGTGAAGTACGTGTACGACTGCTGGAACCCGGCCCGGGCCAGCGCCCGCATGACCGCGGGGCGGGTGAAGGCCTCGGCGAGGAAGATCACGTCCGGGTCCGTGCCGTTGATGCGGGCGATCACCTCCTCCCAGAACGCCACGGGCTTGGTGTGGGGGTTGTCGACGCGGAAGATCCGCACCCCGTGCCCCATCCAGAACCGCAGCAGCCGCACCGTCTCGGTGATCAGCCCCGGCATGTCCCGCTCGAAAGCGATCGGATAGATGTCCTGGTACTTCTTCGGCGGGTTCTCCGCGTACGCGATGGAGCCGTCCGCCCGCTGCCGGAACCACTCCGGGTGCTTGTCCACCCACGGGTGATCCGGCGAACACTGCAACGCGAAGTCCAGCGCGACCTCCAGACCCAGCCCGCCCGCGCGCCGCACGAACGCGTCGAAGTCGTCGAAGGTCCCCAGGTCCGCGTGTATGGCGTCATGGCCGCCCTCCGGCGAGCCGATCGCCCACGGCACGCCGACATCCCGCGGGTTCGAGGACAGGGTGTTGTCCGGGCCCTTGCGGAAAGTGGAGCCGATCGGGTGGATCGGCGGCAGGTAGACCACGTCGAAACCCATGTCGGCGACCGCGGGCAGCCGCTCGGCCGCCGTGCGGAACGTCCCCGACACCGGCGCCGCCCCCTCACGGACGACGGCACCCTCCGAACGCGGGAAGAACTCGTACCAGGACCCGAAAAGCGCCCGCCGCCGCTCCACGAGCAGGGGCAGGGCGTCCGAGCGGGTGATCCGTTCCCGCAGCGGGTGGCGGGCGAGCACGGCGTCCACCTGAGGAGTGAGCGCCGCCGCGAGGCGGGCGGGCGGTGGCCGCAGTTCGTCGCGCATCGCGTCCGCGGCGGCCCGCAGCGTCCGGCGTGCCACGCCGTCCGGCACTCCGTCCGCCGCACGCTCGTACAGCAACGCCCCTTCTTCAAGCGTCACTTCGGTGTCGACGCCGGCCGGGATCTTGACCTCGGCCGAGCGGCGCCAGCCGGTCACCGGGTCGGTCCACGCCTCCACGGCGTACGTCCAGCGCCCCTCGGCGTCCGGTGTCACCTCCGCGCCCCAGCGGTCGCTGCCCGGGGACAGCTCACGCATGGGGGTCCAGGGCCCGGTCCTGCCCTCGGGGCCGCGCAGTACGACGTTGGCGCCGACCGACTCGTCGCCCTCGCCGAAGACCGTGGCCGTGACCTGGAACGACTCACCGGGAACCGCCTTGACCGGGCGCCGGCCGCGGTCGAGGACCGGGCCGACATCCGACACGGGCACGGCGGGGAAAGCCGGGCTCTTCTCCGCCGATGAGGTCATCGGTCTCTCCTCTGCCACGTTCTGGCGCACGGGGCGCAGCGAACAGCCGAGCGGCGCCGACGGCTCGGCGGTGGGCGCCGGCGGCGGGCGCCGCACCGGCCGCAGGCTCAGGTAGTTCTCGGCCGCGTCGGCGGCGATCCGCGCCGTGCACTCACCCATCAGTACGCACAGGGTGTACGCGGTGTTCTCGAAGTGCATCCGCACGGCGCGGTCCGCCGGGTCCGCGAGCAACAAGCGCTCCCACGCCCGGTATTGGTCCAGATGCCGCGCGACCTCTGCTTTGGTGGGCAGCAGCATCACGCCGGTCACCTTCTCGTTCTCCGGCAGCGGCGTCCGCCGCTGGTCTTCCCGACCCATGGTGCACGTGTGACCACGCAGCGTCCTGTTGGATCTTCAACCACCGGCGCTGACCTGCTCGTGTTGCGCGAACGGAGCAGTGCTCTCACCCTGAGACTGACTCAGAAGCGATCAGTGTTCACGCTTCGTGCTCGGGGCCCGGCTCACGGAGCCGGGAAGACCGGGGCTTCGCCGAGAGGAGCCAAGCGCGATGAAGACTGCAATCCCCTGTTACTACCACCTAGAGGTGGAGATCAGCCCGGAGAGGATCGATCAGGTCCGGCGCATTCTGGCCGCGCATCTCCGGCACTGGGGCCTGGGGATTCTCGCCGAACCCGTGTGCCACTGCGCCGGTGTACTGCTCCGGGCGGTCGAGGAACACGGAGCGGACAAGAACGCCGTGGTGGAGATGTGGTGGAACGGACAGCACCTCATCACCGCCGTGTCGGACAACGAGCGCGACCTCCCCGACCCGCACTACGGGCCGCAGGGGTGCCTGGCACAGATCGCCGCGCTCAGCGACGGCTGGGGCAACTACCCGGCGACCAAGGGCAAGATCATCTGGTTCTCGCACCGCGCGCGGTGCCCCGAACGCGCCCCGCTGGCCCCCACGGCGCCCGCGCCCACGCTGCGCGTCGCGCGCCCGCTGCCGCGCGAGGTGCCCGTGGCCGCGCTCGCGGCTCCCGCGGAGGAGGAGCCGGTGGTCGTCGGCTCCGCCCCGGGCGCCCACGAACGGCGGCCTGACGGATCATGGCCCAGGATGGGGAGGAGATCCACAGCGTCGTCTCCCGAGCCGCGAACGGCGTCGCCCGTGTGAGCGCCGTGTTCACGCGGCAGCGCGCCACAGGCCGCGGCGACCCACTGGGACGCCGCGGCCTTTCGGTGCCTTCGGGCGTGCCGCGGGCGCTGAGGACAGACCGATACCACGCTCATCCGTATGGAGGCAGCAGCGTGCGCACCTGGACCGGACGCCCTTTCCCCCTGGGGGCCACCTACGACGGCGAAGGAACCAACTTCGCCCTGTTCAGCGAGATCGCCGACCGCGTCGACCTCGTCCTCGTCCATGAGGGCGGCAGGCACCGCAGCGTCACCCTCTCCGAGGTCGACGGCTTCGTCTGGCACTGCTACCTGCCCGGAGTGGGCCCCGGCCAGCGCTACGGATACCGGGTGCACGGTCCCTGGGACCCCGCCGCGGGCCACCGCTGCAATCCCGCGAAGCTGCTCCTCGACCCCTACGCCAAGGCGTTGGAGGGGCAGGTGGACAACCACGGCGCTCTGTACGAGCGCGCGGCGGACGGGCCCGAACCCGCCGACAGCGCCGACCACACCCTGCTCTCGGTGGTGACCGACCCGTCCTTCGCCTGGGAGGGCGACCGTCCGCTCCGGCGGCCCTACGCCGAGACGGTGATCTACGAAGCGCACGTACGCGGCCTGACGCTCACGCACCCCGGGGTCCCCAGGGAGCTGCGGGGCACTTACGCGGGTCTCGCGACGGACGCGGTCATCAACCACCTCCTCTCGCTGGGGGTGACGGCCGTCGAGCTGATGCCGGTGCACCAGTACGTGCAGGACGGCTTCCTGCTCGACCGCGGCCTGTCCAACTACTGGGGGTACACCTCCATCGGCTTCTTCGCCCCGCACAACGCCTACGCGGCGCGCGGCTCCCGGGGCGAGCAGGTCGACGAGTTCAAGTCGATGGTCAAGAAGCTGCACGCGGCAGGGCTCGAAGTGATCCTCGACGTGGTCTACAACCACACGGCTGAGGGCAATGAGAACGGCCCCACGCTCGCCTTCCGCGGCATCGACAACGCCTCGTACTACCGCCTGGCGGAGGACGATCCGGCGCACTACTTCGACACCACCGGCACCGGCAACAGCCTGCTGATGCGGCACCCCAACGTCCTTCAGCTGGTCATGGACTCGCTGCGGTACTGGGTCACCGAGATGCACATCGACGGATTCCGCTTCGATCTGGCCGCCACGCTCGCCCGCCAGTTCTACGACGTGGACCGGCTGTCGGCCTTCTTCGACCTGGTCCAGCAGGATCCGGTGGTCGGCCGCGTCAAGCTGATCGCCGAGCCGTGGGACGTCGGCGAAGGGGGCTATCAGGTGGGCAACTTCCCGCCCCTGTGGTCGGAGTGGAACGGCAAGTACCGCGATTCCGTACGCGACTTCTGGCGCGGCGAGGAGCACTCGCTCGCCGAGTTCGCCTCCCGGCTGACCGGCTCGTCCGACATCTACCAGCACGACCGCCGCCGACCGCGCGCCAGCGTCAACTTCGTCACCGCGCACGACGGCTTCACGCTGCGCGACCTGGTCTCGTACAACGACAAGCACAACGAGGACAACGGCGAGGACAACCGGGACGGCGAGAGCGTGAACCGCTCGTGGAACTGCGGCGTCGAGGGCCCCACCACCGACGGGGCGGTCCTGGAGCTCCGCGCGCGCCAGCAGCGCAACTTCCTCGCCACCCTCCTGCTCTCGCAGGGCATCCCGATGCTCGCCCACGGCGACGAGCTGGGCCGGACCCAGCAGGGCAACAACAACGCCTACTGCCAGGACAACGAGGTCTCCTGGATCGACTGGGACCTCGACGAAGAGCAGCGGGAGCTGGTCGAGTTCACCCGGCGGGCCATCGCCCTGCGCGCGGCGCACCCGGTGCTGCGCCGGCGCCGGTTCTTCCGCGGGGAGACCGCGACGCACCGGGGCCAGCCGCTGGCGGACCTGGTGTGGCTGCGGCCCGACGCGCGGGAGATGACGGAGGAAGACTGGCAGCGGGGCGACGCCCACGCCGTCGGTGTCTTCCTCAACGGTGACGCGATCGCGGAGCCGGACTCCCGCGGCAGGCCCGTGGTGGACGACTCCTTCCTGCTCCTGCTGAACAGCTACCGGGAGCCGGTCGTCTTCCGGCTGCCGGGCCCCGCGTACGGGGAGCGCTGGACGGCGCGGATCGACACCTCGGACCCGCTCGGCCGTTCGGACGAGGCCGAGCACAAGGCGGGCGGTGAGATCACCCTGGAGGGGCACAGCCTCCTCCTGCTCTCCCGGCGGTCCCTGACCGACAGTCGTAAGAGCAGGTCGGCGGGGTCGGCGGAGTGAGGAGCCCGCCGAGTGGCGCGGCGCCCGCCCTCTTGCCCACACTGAAGGGCGGCAGGGCGCCGAGCCTCCCGCTGAACCCGAAAGCACAGGTGCCGGAGTGGCTTTCCAGGGCGCCTCGATTTCCAGGACGGGTTGCACATGCACCACGACAACAGGATGCCTCCGGGCCCGGACGGTACGAGCACTACGACGGCCTCGGACAAAGGCACCCGACGCGGCAGGACCGGGTCGGTGCTGAGTGAGTCAGCGGTCGGGGCCCCCTGCTGGGTCAGCCTGACGGCACGGGACCTCACCACCGCACAAAGGTTCTATGGCGCCGTGATGGGCTGGCAGTTCCGGCCTGCCAAGCTCGGTGAGCAGTTCTCCGTCGCCACGGCACACGGCGACCCCGTCGCCGGGGTCGGCGCCATCGCCTCCTCTTTCCAGATCGCGGTGGCCTGGACCCCCTACTTCGCGGTGCTGAGCGCGGACGAGACGGTGAGCCGCGTCCGGGAGCGCGGGGGGACGACAGCGGTGGGGCCGATCCCCTTCCCCAACGGACGCGCGGCCCTGCTCTCCGACCGTGACGGTGCCGTCTTCGGCATCTGGGAGGGCGAGATCCTCACCAGCTGGCGCAGCGAACTCCACACGGCGCCCGCCTGGGTGCGGCTGCGCACCCGCGACGCGTTCGACGCCGCCATCTTCTACGGCGAGGTCCTCGACTGGGCGTGCGGGCGTCCCGAGTGCTGCGAGGTGCGCTACCAGCAGGACGAGGTGGTGGTCTACAGCTCCGGCCGTCCGGCGGCCCGGCTCAGCTCGGGCGCCGTCGAGGCGGACCCGGATCCGGGCGTCCGGCCGCACTGGCAGGTCCACTTCACGGTCGCGGACGTCGAGGCGTGCGTGCGCGCCACGGCCGAATCCGGCGGGCAGGTGGTGGACCAGGATCTCGCCGCGCAGCCTCCTCGGGCGACGCTGCGGGACCCGGACGGAGCGCAGTTCAGGGTCGCCGCCGTCGCCAAGGAGGCGGGCCGGCCGCCGGTCTGAGTCAGCCGGTCCGAGTCAGAAGTCGCCCTGCTTCCGCCCGGTCCTGCCGCGGCGGCCCAGCGCGCGCTGGGCCGCGAAGACGACCCCGGCGCCGAAGCGGGCGCGCAGGGCGGCCCGGGCGGCGTTGGCTCCCGGGGCGCCGTGCACCCCGCCGCCGGGGTGTGCCGACGCGGAGGCGAGATAGAGGCCCGGTACCGGCGTCTCCGGACGGCCCGCGCCGGGGACCGGCCGGAACACGAGCTGCTGATGCAGGCTCGTCGTACCGCCGTTGATCGCCCCGTGCCGCAGATTCGCGTCCATCGCCTCCAGTGTGGGCGGTGCCAGGACGCGCCGGGCGATGATCCGGTCGCGGAAGCCGGGCGCGAGCCGCTCGATCTGCGTCTCCACCCGGTCGGCCATCGCCTCGGACTCCCGCTCGTCCCACTTTCCCGTCAGGGCGTCCTGCCCCGCGTCACCCTTGATGCGCTGGGGCGCATGGGTGTACGCCCAGGCCGACTCGGTTCCTGCCGGTGAGCGTGAGGCGTCCGACGTGGTCATCTGGCCGACCAGGGCGAACGGCCTGTCCGGCACGAGCCCCCGCGCGATCTGCGCGGCGAAGCGGGTCAACTCGTCCACGCCGTCGGCCACATGGACCGTGCCCGCCCCGCGGGCCTGCTCCGCCGTCCAGGGGATGGGCCGGGACAGGGCCCAGTCGACCTTGAACGTCGCGAAGTCCCACTGGAAGCGGCGTACGTCCTCGACGAGGCGCGGCGGCAGGTGCGCGTCGTCGACCAGACCTCCGTACAGGTCGGGAGCGGCCACGTCGGCCAGTACCGCCTTGCGCGCCACCACCCCCTCCCCCGACGCGGTGCGCACGCCGACCGCGCGGCCGCCACGGACCACCACCTCGGTGACGCGCTCGCCGCAGCGCACGCTCGCCCCGCCGCGCTCCAGGCGCCGGACGAGGGCGTCCGTCAGCGCACCGGCGCCGCCGACCGGCACGGGAAAGCCGTAGCTCTGCCCGAGCATGGACATCAGCCAGCCGAAGCCGCCGCTGCCCGCCGCCTCGGGCGCGAGGTCCGCGTGCAGGGCGTTGCCCGCCAGCAGGAGCCGTCCGCCCTCGCCCGCGAACTCCTCCTCGCCGAGCCGCCGCACCGGCAGGACGAGCGAGCGGGCCGCCCGCAGCCCGCCGCCCGCCCTGACCCGCGCGGCCAGCGTCAGCCCGGAGCGCACCGGCGGGAACGGCGTGAACAGCGCGTCCACCAGCGGCTCCCGCAAGCGGTCCCACAGCTCGTACAGGCGTTCCCAGCCCTGGCCGTCCCCCGGGGCGAAGGTGTCCAGCGAGTCGCGGGTCACGGCGCGGTCGCGGCTCAGCACCGCGCAGCGCCCGTCCGCCAGCGGATGGGCCAGGACGTGCTCGGCGTGCGACCACCGCAGGCCGTCGCGTTCCAGGTCCAGGGCCTTGAGTACGGGCGACGCGGCCGCCAGCGGATAGAAGGCGCTGAACACGTCGCTGATGTAGTCCGGGTGCACTCCGCGGTCGCTGCGCACGGCCCCTCCGGGCCGGTCCTGGGCCTCCAGGACCTCGACGCTCCAGCCCGCGTCGGCCAGTACGTTCGCCGCGACGAGCCCGTTGGGCCCCGCGCCGATCACCACTGCGTCCGGCATGTGTCCACTCCCCTCAGCCCTCTGCGGCCTGTTGCCGGGCCGCGTGGTCGCTGGGGCTCTGTTCGACCACCTCCGCCAGGCGGTTCAGCATGCGGCGGTGCCGGAGCTGGATGAGGGCGTCGACCCCGGCGTTGTGCAGCGCGCCGCCCGGCCCCTGGAGCGGATGCTCGTCGACGACCACCAGCGTGTGGGCGCCCCACGGCCGTACCGCGATGGCGATACGGGCCGTGCCGAGCGGCCCGCTATAGGCCTCCAGTTCGATTCGGTCCGGTCTGTCGAGGTGGCGCACCACGGTGTGTCCGGCGGCCCGCCAGGGGCCGAGCCGGACGGTGTACTCGATGCGTGAGCCGACCGCCGGCCACTGTGCGTCGAGCGGCCGGGAGTCATGCGTACCGACCACCCAGTCGGCGTACCGGTGCCCGTCTTCCAGCACCTCCCACACCTTGGAGGGCGGCCTCTTGACCAACTGGTGGCGTACGGCCACGTCGTGCCTCCTCGCTCCTTGTTCCGCTGTTCGGTCCTTGCCCACAGCCCACAGCAATCTCGTGCGGCACGCCACACGAGGTCGTACGCGTCCGTCGTGGCCGTCACCTGCCGGTGGCGTCCGCGGCTTCCGGGTTCCCCGCGATGGACGTCAGATCACTCAGAAGTCGTTGCGTGTCGGCGGCCAGTCCGCCGAGGGCGGCGGTGGTCTCCGCGGGACGGTCCCTGAGCAGGAGCATCAGCCGCTCGTGCGCCGCTTTCGCCGTGTTCAGGGCGCGCCGGCGGTCGCGCACCGTCTCCGGGGGGTCCCGGAGCTCGGCGGCGCGGGCGTCGCTGTCGTCGAGCGCGCACACGTCGCCGGCCGCGCGCAGCAGCTCGGCCAGGATGCGCGGCGCGTCTTTCGGCAGGTCGGCGACCGACGGCCGGTCCTCGCCCGTCTCGGCGAGGGGGCGCACGGTCGCCCTGATGTGCTCCGTGATCCGGTCCCAGATGAAGTCCCAGTCGGGCGCGGGCGGGTTCGGTACGGAACGGCGCAGCTTGCGGCCGGGGTTGAAGCGGTAGCTCTCGTCGGACCAGCGCCGGGCGCTGCGCAGATCCGTCACGAGGTCGGTCAGCCGCTGCGCGCGGTCGTACCAGCCCTGGGCCTTCTTCGGGTCGAAGGACTCCTCCTCGATGCCGTCGGCCACGGCGTGCAGCAGATCGGCGCTCTCCTGGGACAGCCTGGCGCGCAGATGCCGTACGTCGCGTCCGTGCACCGGGGGCAGGACCAGGGCGTTCACGGCGATGCCGATGACGGCGCCGAGGAGCGTCTCGAAGACGCGGTGCAGGATGTCGACGGCCGAGTACGTCCCGTACGCGAGGACGAACAGCGCCGCCGTCGGGGCGTACATCCCCTGGGTGCCGAAGCGGGCGTAGGTGCTCAGGAGGACGGTGACGGGCAGGACGAGCGCCATGGCGGCCAGCGAGTTGTTGCCGGTGAGGACCGCCGCGCCCGCGGCGAGCAGGGTGCCCACCACGACCACCGCGAACTGCTGGATCGCCGACCGCACCGAGCGGTAGACGGTGCTCTGTACGAGGAAGAGTGCCGTCCACGGTGCGAGGAGGGCCATCGGCGCGCTCCACCACCATCCGGCCACCGCCCAGGCGAGCACCCCGGCGCCCGCCGCCTTGAGCGACTGGACGGTCGTGTCCCGTTCCGGCCCTGAGACCGTCACGGCCCTGCGGGCGGATCGCCACAGGGCCGTGACCTCCCAGGTCAGCGCGTTCCTCCGGATGGTCGCCTCCTTGCGTCGTCACGTCCGTCGCGTCGTCTCAGGGCAGCGGTGTGTGTCAGGGCAGCGGTGTACCGCCCGTGGCGTTCATGATCTCGGCGGTGATGAAGCTCGCGTGCTCGGAGGCGAGGAAGACGTAGGCGGGTGCCATCTCGGCGGGCTGCGCGGGCCGGCCCAGCGGCGCCTGCTTGCCGAACTCCTTGGTGTCGGGCAGCGTCGCGGGGATCAGCGGCGTCCACACCGGGCCGGGGGCCACCGCGTTGACGCGGATGCCGTCGTCGGCCAGCATCTGGGCGAGTCCCTGGGTGAAGGTGACGATGGCGCCCTTGGTCATGGCGTAGTCGAGCAGGTGCGGGCTCGGCTTGTAGGCCTGCACGGACGTGGTGTTGATGATGGATCCGCCCGGCGGGATGTGCGGTACGGCCATCTTGCAGAGCCAGAACATGCCGTACAGGTTGGTCCGCACCACCTGGTCGAACTGTTCGGTGGAGATGTCACCGATGCCTTCCGGCTGGGACATCTGGTAGGCGGCGTTGTTGACCAGGATGTCGATCCGTCCGAACTCCGTCACCGCCCGCTCGACGAGCCTGCGGCACTGCTCCTCCTCGCGGATGTCGCACGGCACGGCGAACGCCTGCCGTCCGGCCTCCTCGACCAGGCGCGCCGTCTCGTGGGCGTCGCCCGCCTCCGACGGCAGATGCGTGAAGACGAGGTCCGCGCCCTCGCGTGCGAAGGCGATGGCCACCGCCCGGCCGATGCCGGAGTCGCCGCCGGTGAGCAGCACCTTGCGGTCCTTCAGCAGTCCGCTGCCCCGATACGACTCCTCGCCGTGGTCGGGCGGCGGGTCCATGGCTCCGGTCCAGCCGGGCGGCTCCTGTTCCTGCTGCGGGAAATCAGGCTGGGGGTGGCGCGTGGTCGGGTCCTGTGCGCCGGGGGTGTCGTTCATCAGCTGCGCCTTCCTGCTCGTCCCTTTCCACCCTCCGCTCCAGGGGCGGCTGCCACCACTTGGGGGGGGAGCCCTCGGGTGCCCGGGCGGACCGCCGTGAAACGGCCGTCGGCAGGGGAAGCGGGCAGGTCAGTGGCCGCCGGTGAGTTCGCCGCTGAGCTTTTCGTGGATGTGGGCGCTCGGCTCGTTCAGGCCGACGATCTCGACGGTCTTGCCGCGACGGGCGTACTTGGTCTCGATCGCGTCGAGGGCGGCGACGGAGGAGGCGTCCCAGATGTGGGCCGCGGAGAGGTCGATGACGACCTTGTCGGGGTCGCCCGCGTAGTCGAACTGGCCGACGAGGTCGTTGGAGGAGGCGAAGAACAGCTCGCCGGTGACGGAGTAGACGACGCTGCCGCCCTCCGGGGAGGTGACCGGGGTGACCTGGGCGAGGTGGGCGACGCGCTTGGCGAAGATGACCATGGCGGTGACGGAGCCGACGACGACGCCGATGGCGAGGTTGTGGGTGGCGACGACGCACACGACGGTGACGACCATGACCGTGATCTCACCGGCGGGCATCCGCCTCAGCGTCTTCGGGGCGATGGAGTGCCAGTCGAAGGTCGCGAAGCAGACCATGACCATGACGGCGACCAGGGCGGCCATGGGGATGTCGGAGACGACCGGCCCGAAGACGACGCAGAGGACCATCAGGAACGAACCGGCGACGAAGGTGGAGAGGCGGGTGCGGGCGCCGGACACCTTTACGTTGATCATCGTCTGGCCGATCACGGCGCAGCCGCCCATGCCGCCGAAGAAGCCGGTGACGATGTTGGCGATGCCCTGGCCGATCGACTCGCGGGTCTTGGAGGAGTGGGTGTCGGTGATCTCGTCGACCAGCTTCGCCGTCATCAGGGACTCCATCAGTCCGACCAGTGCCATGGCGAGCGCGTACGGGGCGACGGTCGTCAGGGTGTCCATGGTGAACGGCACGTCGGGCAGCCCCGGCACGGGCAGCGACGAGGGCAGCTCGCCCTTGTCGCCCACGGTCGGCACGGCGATCCCGGCGGCGACCGTGATGGCCGTGAGGATGACGATGGACACGAGCGGCGCCGGGATCACCTCGGTGACCTTCGGGAAGAACACCATGAGCGCGAGGCCGCCGATGATCAGCGGATAGACGGCCCAGGGCACGTCGTGCATCTCGGGGACCTGCGCCATGAAGACCAGAATGGCGAGGGCGTTGACGAAGCCGACCATCACGCTCCGGGGCACGAACCGCATCAGCTTGGCGACGCCGAGCGCGCCGAGGACGATCTGGAAGACACCGGCCAGGATGACGGCGGCGATCAGATGACCGAGGCCGTGCTCGCGGTTGAGCGGGGCGATGACCAGGGCGACGGCGCCGGTGGCGGCGGAGACCATGGCGCGGCGCCCGCCGACGATCGAGATGGTCACGGCCATGGTGAAGGACGCGAACAGGCCGATCGCCGGGTCGACTCCGGCGATGACCGAGAACGAGATTGCCTCGGGGATCAGCGCGAGGGCGACGACGAGGCCGGCCAGGATCTCGGTGCGCCAGACCTTGGGGTCGGACAGCCAGTCGGGGCGCAGACCGCGCAGGCGCGCGGCCGGGGGCGGTGCGGGAGAGGACAAGAGAACGGGACCCCGTCGTGCTCGGGCACACCCGGCATCGGAAGGGGCGTGCAACTCGGCGTGCACCTTACTCTACCCTGACGTTAGGGTAGAGATCGGGTGGTGATCGACGTCGGTGTGGTCCGTGCGGGCCTCGGCGACTTGTCGGTGGCGGGGCCGCGGGGCCCGGCCGCGGAAGAAGGAGGGGGCCCGCGTGAGGAGCGAGCACATGCAGATCGGCGAGGTCGCCGCGCGAACCGGGCTGTCGCTGCGCACCATCCGGCACTACGAGGAGACGGGGCTGGTCACACCCTCCGCCCGCTCCCGGGGCGGCTTCCGCCTCTACACCGAGTCCGACGTCGCCCGCCTGATGGTGATCCGCCGCATGAAGCCGCTCGGCTTCACCCTGGATCAGATGCGGGACCTGCTGGACGCCACCGACCGCCTCGACTCCGGCGAGGCTCTCCCGACGGCCGAGCGGGAGGCTCTGCTGGAACGGGTGCGCGGCTACGAGCGGGACGCGGCCGAACAGGTGGAGGGGCTGCGCGTCCAGCTGGCCCGCGCCGAGGAGTTCGCGGGGACGCTGCGCGAGCGGCTGGACCAGGGATAGAACGGCTCGCGACGGGAACCGGGCGGCACACGACGGCGTGGGAACGGAATCGCCGCGCGTACTCCACATGATCTCCACGTAAACCCGTGCCAACGGTTTATGTCTGTACCAATTCCCAGGTCAGCGACGCTTATTACTCATTCTTTGGCAAGAATTTGCCCTGTCATCAAAGGTTAATGCGATGGCAAAGTGAGAGACACCGCAGCCGTCGAGGCTGTGTCCGGGGCGCACCGACGTCCGCTGCGGCAGCGCCGCCGCAGCGGTCCACCGCGCCCCACCGTCACCATCGACCCGACCACACCGCGTCCCGGCACCCGCCGGAGAGACGCAGGAGGCAGGCCACCTTGAAGTCACTGATCGACCACGCCCGTTCGTTCGCCGCGACGCACGTCGCGGATCCCCGGAACACCGCGGCCTTCGAAGCCCTCGGGGCCGGGCAGTCCCCCGAAGCCCTGTTCGTCACGTGCTCCGACTCGCGCGTCGTCCCGGCCCTCATCACCGGAGCGCGCCCCGGCGAACTCTTCGAACTCCGTACGGCCGGCAACGTCGTACCCCCTTACCCCTTCGACGGTCACCCGGACCGTGACGGCCACCCCATGAGCGAGGCGGCCACCATCGAGTACGCGGTGTGCGTCCTCGGAGTCCGCGACATCGTCGTCTGCGGACACTCGCACTGCGGCGCGGTGGGCGCCCTGGTGCGCGGCGAAGACCTGTCGGCCGTCCCGGCCGTACGCGGCTGGCTGGAGCACTCCGTCGCTCCGGACGACGCCCTGCGCTCCCTGACGCCGACCTCACCGGACGTGGCGGAGGCCGTGCAGACGCACGTGCTCGCACAGCTGGAGAGGCTGCGCGCGTACCCCTGTGTGAGCGAGCGGATCACCGACGGCTCGCTCACCCTGCACGGCTGGTACTACGAGGTGCACACCGGCAACGTCTCCGTCCACCGCCCGTCGTCCGACGGCCGCCCGGCGTTCGGCCCCCTGTGAGGGCCCTCGCGCCCCTCCGTCCGGCCCGCCTCCACGACAGGACTCCCCACCCTCATGTCCTCCTTCCTCTCCCCCTTCCGCCCGCTGCGTGAGCCCGGCGTCCTGCGCCAGGACGTCCTCGCCTCGCTCGTCGTCTTCCTGGTCGCCCTGCCGTTGTGCGTCGGTGTGGCGGTCGCCTCCGGTGTCCCCGCCGAACTGGGCCTGGTCACCGGCATCGTCGGCGGCCTGGTCGTCGGCTTCCTGCCGGGCAGCGCCCTTCAGGTGAGCGGCCCGGCCGCCGGTCTGACCGTGCTCGTCTTCGAGGCGGTACAGGAGTTCGGGCTCGGCATGCTCGGCGCGATCGTGCTGCTCACCGGCGCGCTCCAGATAGCCCTCGGCCTGCTGCGCTGCGGCCGGTGGTTCCGTGCGATCTCCGTCTCCGTCGTCCAGGGCATGCTGGCGGGCATCGGACTCGTACTGATCCTCGGTCAGCTCTACACCATGGCCGAGGCGGAGCAGCCCCGTTCCGGGATCGACAAGATGGCCGGGCTGCCCGGGCTGCTCGCCGACATCCTGGGCGACACCGCGTCGCTGACCGCCGCGGCCGTCGGCCTCGGCACGATCGCCGTGCTCGTGCTGTGGCCCAAGCTGCCCGCGGCCGCGCGTGTGGTGCCCGCGCCGCTGGCCGCCGTCGCGCTGGCCACCGCCGTCGTCGCCGGTTTCGGCCTGGACGTGGCGAACGTGACGGTACGCGGCCTGGTCGACGCCATCCAGCCGCCGGGCCTCGGCGACCTGGCCGACCTGGCCGGTGTGGCCGTACTCGGCACCGTCCTGGCGTTCACCCTGATCGCCTCCGCCGAGTCGCTGTTCAGCGCCGCGGCCGTGGACCGCATGCACGACGGGCCCCGCACGCAGTACGACAAGGAACTCGTCGCCCAGGGCGTCGGCAACACCGTGTGCGGCGTGCTCGGGGCGCTCCCGATGACCGCGGTCATCGTCCGCAGCTCCGCCAACGTCCAGGCGGGCGCCCGCACCTCGCTCTCGCGGATCCTGCACGGCGCGTGGCTGCTGCTCTTCGCCGTACTGCTGCCCACCGCGCTCGGCATCATCCCGCTGGCGGCGCTCGCCGGCGTCCTGGTACACGCGGGCTGCAAGCTGATCCCCGTCAAGGAGATCGTCCCGCTGGCCCGCGCCCACCGCGGCGAGGCCTTCGTCCTCGTCGCCACGGCGATCGCCATCGTGGTGACCAACATGTTCGAGGGCGTGGTGCTCGGCCTGATCCTCGCCGTGGCCAAGTCCGCCTGGGACACCTCCCATGTGCACGTCGACGTACGGGAACTGCCCGGCGGCCGGCTGATCGTGACCCTCACCGGCAACGCCACGTTCCTGCGGCTCCCCCGCATCCTGGAGACGCTGGAGGCCATGCCCAAGGACCGGCCCATCGAGCTGGACCTGACCGTGGTGCGCCACCTGGACCACGCCTGCCGTACGACGCTGCAGAACTGGGCGCTGCGGCACAACGACAGCGGCACGGAGGCGGTACGGATGCGGATGCGTCCGGCGACCGCTTCCGAAGGCTCCGAAGACGCCGGGCACGCGGGACACACCGAGGAGCCCGAGCACGCCGAGGCGCGGGTACGGAGCTGATCCGTCCAACCGCCCCTCTGCATCACCTGTCAACCACCTATGGAGGTTTCACCATGGAGAAGCTCATCAAGCGCATGACCGAAGAGTCCGTGTGGCAGAAGTGGGTCGCCGCCAACTCGGCCTCCGGCGGCGCCACGGGGGCCGCGAAGGACGGCTGCATCAGCGCGACGCCGAAGAGCGGTTGCATCAGCGCCACCGGCAAGACCGGCTGCATCTCCTGAGCCGCTGATCCCGCATGGACTGTGTCGATGATGTACACGGTGGCGTTGGCGGTTTTGATG
>NZ_JBSFRK010000093.1:0-15959 GCF_053589195.1 Streptomyces sp. NPDC003379
CTCGGCCAACGGGCACGTCCGGTTCGGCGGGCGGGGACGGGAAA
Organism: Streptomyces sp. NPDC003379; assembly: GCF_053589195.1. Classification (NCBI taxonomy): domain Bacteria; kingdom Bacillati; phylum Actinomycetota; class Actinomycetes; order Kitasatosporales; family Streptomycetaceae; genus Streptomyces; species Streptomyces sp. NPDC003379. The sequence continues at coordinate 45 of NZ_JBSFRK010000093.1, forward strand.
ACCGACACCGGAAACGGTGCACGGCGTCCCGTCCCCGACCCAACATATGGAACTCGACCGCCGCGGCGCGGAGTTGCTGTTCCAGGTCCTCACCGAGCGGGAGGAGAAGAACAGTGTCGCGATCGCTTCCAACGAGTCGTTCTCTGGTTGGACGAAGACGTTCACCGACCCCCGGCTCTGCGCCGCGATCGTCGACCGGCTTACCTTCAACGGCGCCATCATCCAGACCGGCACCGAGTCCTACCGCCTCGCCCACACCAAAGCCCAGGCCGAACGAGCCGAAGCAAGGTGAACAAGACGAGTCGCAGCAAATCCCGTTGCGCCATCCCGGCCGCGACCTGACTGTGTCTCTAGGGCTGGAGCCACAGCCTGAACGGTCGTTGACCTATCGAGAAGGACCTCATGTCAGCCGTTGTTGTTGTCGGTGCGGGAATCGTCGGCTCCTCAGTGGCCTACCACCTGGCACGTCGGGGCGTCCCGGTCACCCTGCTCGAGCAAGGACCTGCACCGGCTGCCGGGGTCACCGGAGGGTCCTTCGCCTGGATCAGAGGTGCGGGAGGCCACTGGCCCGGCGGAGCTCAAGAGCTCCGCGAACACGTCCTGGCGGACTACCGGCGCCTGGAGACCGAACTGCCCCATGTCACCGTCCGCCGGACCGGCTCGCTGTCCTGGGCCGCCAGCCCGGCTGAGGACTCACGGCCGGGACCAGGCCAGTTCCGCATCGGGCGAAGTGACATCGCAGCCTTGGAGCCCAACCTCCGACACCCACCCGATCAGGCCATCCACACCCCGAGCGATGCAGGCGTTGACCCGACGGCCATGACCCAAGCCCTCGTGGAAGCCGCCGATGCCCATGGAGCAACCGTGCTCCACAACACCATGGTCACCTCCTTGCAGGTGACAGGCGGACGCGTCGAGGGAGTGCTGACCTCGACGGGACTCCACACCGCCGCAACCGTCGTGCTCACTGCCGGAACAGGCGTCCCCAAGCTCTGCGAGCCGCTACCGGTCAACGTGACCATTGCCGCTTCCCCGGCCACTCTCGCGCGGGTTACAGCACCGCCTGGCCTGGTCAAGACCATCGTGGCTGGCCCTGGGTTCGAGGTCCGAGAGGTACGGGACGGCGACCTTTTGCTGGTCGTTCCGCATGTTGAAGGCGCAGCAGCGTTGGCGCAGACCGCGCAAGACGCGCTCCAGCACTTGAAGACGACCTTCCAAGGAAGCGACCAGTGCCGCCTGCTGGGCTACCGCACTGGCAGACGCCCCATGCCCGCGCACGGGCCCGTCATCGGCTACGCGACACACGATCGATCCGTCTACGTCGCCGTCATGCACTCCGCCATCACTTTGGCGCCCACTGCCGGACGGCTCATCGCAGACGAACTGGTGACGGGCAGGCCAGCCCCCGAGCTACAGCGTTGCCGCCCGCGCGCCCACTGACATCACTTCTCGACGACATTGATCAAGAAGACCCGAGCTCAGCGACTCCCGAAGTCGTCGCGAAACAGCATCCGCAGACACTGACATAGCCACCGCTTCGTTGGGCGCTGACGTAGCGTCCGCGCTCACAACCCATCTTGCAACCTCGGAATGGAGGTTCTCCTGTGGTCGACGGCCGGGATCTTCCCGGCGAGTTCGCCGGGGCCTGACGGTGCGGTGTCCAGCTGCGCGGGTCAGGCTGCTCTTCGTGCCGCGTCGTGCAGGTGCTTGACCATCCAGAACTCCTCGACCCGTGCGCCGTCCCCGGTCATCGCCGTGACCAAGGAACTGAGGATGTCCGGGAGCCCGTCCGCCTGGGTGGGCAGATGGGCAGCGACGCACTGGGCGAGGACACCGAAGACGATGGCCTGGCGGAAGACGAGGTGGGAGGGGCGTTCCCACTCGGGTTCGAAGTCCACCGGCTCGCCGATCAGCAGTGCGTGAGCCCTGGGGTGCGCTTGGTCGTGTGCGGCAGTGAGGTCCTCGCGCAGCCGCACTCTCGCGTCGGCCGGGAGGGTGGCGGCTGTAAGTGCTGATACGGCCAGGGGGTGTTCGCGTAGGCCGGCATGTGCGAGGGCCAGGTCCAGGGCGTGGCGCCGCATCGGTTTCAGCAGCGAGGGTCTAAGGCCGACCAGATAGCTGATGAAGGGCTCCCGTTTGAGCAGGGGCGAGTCGATGAGTCCCTGCCCCAGCAGGTACTCCGGCACCCGCGTGATCTCCACAGCGCGGTGCGGGCCGCGTACCCAGGAGTTGTCGAAGCGCGCACCGGTCGCGCGCTCGACAGCCGCCAGGCCAGCGCCCCACAGGTTGTCATCGTCTTCCAGGTTCAGGCCTTCCAGCAGGGGCTGCCAGGCGTCGGGGCGCGCGCCGAATATGTCCTCGGGCGCGAGCATTTCGAATGCGGAGGAGATCAGCCCGTCCTCGGCCAGGCTCAGCTGGGAGACCGCGTTGACGTTCCAGTAGGCGCTGGCGGTGCGGCCGTGCCGGGAGAGCGGGCGCAGCACCTCCTCGCGAGACCCTTGATGATTGTTGTTCTCCACGACGATGACGGCAGGTCCTGACCGGGAGACCAGGATGAGATCGCTGTCGTAATGCTCGCGCAGTTCCTCCAGTCGCAGGGGGCGGCACTGCTGGGGGTTGCCGCCGAAGAGCCGGATGACAGCGTCCTGGTCACCGCCGTGCACGGCGGTGAACGTGGCTGCCTGCTCAAGTCCTAAATCGGCGAGGAGGCCCTGAAGGTGCTGGGATGAGGTCATGCGGGGATTGTCGTCTGCGCCACTGACAGTCGAGCCCCGATCCATCGAGCGCGGGCGTGCCCTCGACAGGAATGTAGGGGGCACTCCTCAGAGGTCGTTTCATCCCGTTGTTTCATCCCTGGACGCGGGTTTGATGTGCTGATGTCGGGTCTCGCCAGGAGATGGTGTTCTCGCCGGTGAGCCGGCGGGCCGTGAGGTCGGTCATGGCGAGGTGGATCATGGCCTCGGACCGGTGTGGGTGGGTTTCGTAGTCGCGGGCCAGACGGCGGTGGAGCATCAGCCAGCCGTAGGTGCGCTCCACCGCCCAGCGTTTCGGGATCGGCGTGAAGCCCTTGGCCCCGGGCGGGCGTTGGACGATCTCAAGGTCGATGCCGAGGGTGGCGGCGTGCTCGATGAAGTGCTTGCGATAGCCGCCGTCGACCCAGACTTTGCGCAGGCCGGGGTGGACGGCGGCGGCCTGCTCGAGCAGGGTGCGGCCGGCTGTGGAGTCCTGCACGCCGGCCGCGGTGACCAGCACGGCCAGCAGCAGGCCGAGCGTGTCGGTGATGATGCTGCGCTTGCGGCCCACGATCTTCTTGCCCGCGTCGACGCCTTGGCTCCGGGCGGGCACCGAGGTGGACGTCTTCACACTCTGCGCGTCGATCACGCAGGCCGACGGGTGCCTGTCCCGCCCTTCCTGCTGGCGCACCAACTCCCGCAGCAGACCGTTGAGCTGGGCGAAGATGCCGTCCTTCTGCCACTTGGCGAAGTAGCCGTAGACCGACTGCCAGGGCGGGAAATCGTGCGGGAGATAGGCCCACTGACAGCCAGTGCGGTCCACATACAGGATCGCATTCATGATCTCGCGCAGGTCGTGCCGCGGCGGGCGTCCGAAGTCCAGGGCCCGCCCGCGGCGCTCGAAGCGCCACGCGGACAGCACCGGCTCGATCAACTCCCAGCGGGCATCGGACAGATCACTCGGATACGCACGACGTTCCGTCATGACCTGGGAGATACCGCCGAGTGGGGGCGTGCGCCCAGGCGTGCATCCTGCTGGACCGAAGCCCGGGGCAGAACCGGGCGTCCTGGAATGAGACAGACCCAAGCTGACTCCTGCCCCAGACGCCCCACCATCTGTCCCGGCGAGCGCAATCACCTCGACCATACCAACAGCACCAGATCAGCAGCAGGCGTAACATGGAGCTACCACCGCATTAAGGATGAAAACGACCTCTCAGACGCCGTCTCCAACCTTTGATCCGGAGGTTCCGAGACGGTGTCTCATCGTGGCGCAGTCGTCAACTGCTGCACCACACCCGCCCTCTTCCGGGCCGCCACGAGCTCCGCGCCGTTCAACTTTGGGGAGGGGCTACTGCACTAGCGCGGCCAGCGCCTGGTCGGCCATCTGCACGCCCATCGTGGCCGCGATGGTGGTGCCGGTCTCCAGGAGCTTGTCCTTGAGTTGGGTGGCGAGCTGGCGCAGGCGGCCCGGCTCAGGAGTCTCGGAGGTCGCCTCCGTGTGGAGGTCCTGGGCGACATGCTCCAGCTCCACACGGTCCGTCTCGGACATGTCCAGGGTGTTGCTCACCTGGCCGATGTATCCGGCGAGCTGGGCGAACAGCGTCGGGTCAATGCCGTCGGTGTTGTTCTGAGTGAAGTGCTGCTGCTCGCCGATGATGACGCCCTTGGCGTTCGGCATGTAGTTGTTGTAAGTGGTGCCGGGGCGGGGCTGGTTGATGTGGTCCTGCACGCTTCCTCCTGACAGGGCGCAGCTGATGCCCTGGGGTGTGATGGCGACCGTGGCGGGGTCGGTGTCGGTGCGTTTGATCAGCTTGTGCTCCGCCAGGTAGGCGAGCGCTTCGTGCAGGTCGTCGTCGGCGATGCCGGATCCGGCGAAGTAGGCGGCGGGCGCGGCGCAGAAGTGCGTCGGGTCGACGGGTTGCTGGTTGCCGGCGGTGTCGAACAGCCACCGCTGGAAGGCGTCCATGGTGTAGCGGAGCCGGGCGGCGCGGTCTCCCCGCAGCTTCTTCAGCCGGTGGATCGCGGCGCGGCCCGCGTCGGTGAGGTGGACGTCGGAGGTGTCGTCCATGGTGCGTGCGACGCGGACCAGGTCGCGCTGTTCCAGTTCGAAGGCGAGCACGGAGGCGTCCTCGTCGTGCAGCTGCTGTTCTTCGACGAACCGGGCGACGTCGATGTACTGCGAGGGGTTTTGCTGGGCCTGCTCGTCCAGCCACAGCAGGAGCCGGGCCAGGGCCGGGTGGCCTTCGGCGGTGTCACGGCCGGGCACAGAGCCTCCTTCGGCAGACACCTCCGTCTGGATCGGCACGCGGATCGGGTTTCGCCGGGCCGCGCGCTCGTAGCCCTTGGCGAGGTCCTTGAGCTGCCTATCGATCGCGCGTTGATTGATGGAGTTGCGGGCCACGTTGGCCTCCTGTCGCGGATGACTCAGTGCCAAGGGTACGGAGGGGGTCTGACATCGGCCCTCTACTTCCAGGACGCCCAGGGCGTGCTCATCGTGCCGGTCGGACACCCCTTCACCAGACGGGGTCCATTCGCGGACTTCGGCGCACGGGCCGAGTGGGTCAGGGCAGGTCGGTGGTCCCGGTGGCGGCGCGGGGGCGGTTGCGTGCCCACTTCTTGAGGTCGCCGACACGGTAGAGGAGTTCGGCGCCGCGTTTGTCGGCGACGGTCGGGAAGGTGGGGTCGTTGGCGCGGGCGAAGCGAAGCGCAGCGAGGGTGATGCCGGACAGGTGGTGTTCGGCGGCCTGGCGCAGTCCCACCGCCTGGTCGTCGTAGGCCGGGGCGGTCGTCGACGCCACCGGGGCCGTGGCGACCGGTTCGGCGGCCGTGGCCAGCTCTGTCGCGGGGGCCGCGTCCGCCGGGAGACGCGTGGGGTCAGTGACCGTGGTGAGGGAGTCGGCCGGCGTCTTGTGCAGCTGCACCGGACCGGGCTGGGCGGGGACGGCGCGCCTGATGGCGGGCGCCGCGCCGGTGGTGGCCCACTCGCGGGCTTCGGCGTCGGTGAAGAACAGCACCTGGGTCTCGCGGGCGGTGCCGCCGATGACGACCTGGGCGCGGCCGATGTGCTTGGTGGACTTCGGTGCAGGGTGGATTTCCGGGGCGAGCATCCGCCAGGCGTTGACGCTGTAGCGGGCGAGGATGCGGGTGGCGAACTGCTCGCGGACCTCCGGGCCTCCGAGGGCGCGGGCGGTCGCGGACTGGGCGACCAGGAGGACGTGCATGCGGACCTGGCGGCCCATGTAGAGGATCTCGTTCAGGGCGTCGACGGCCGGGGAGACCTTCGGATCGCCCGGCTCGCGGGTCCGCTCCCAGTAGCGCGCCAGCTGCTTCATGGTGGCGTTGACCTCTTCGAGGAGGATCAGCAGCCGCGGGCCGATGGCGTCCGGGTGGGCGTCGATGCCGAGTTCGTCGGCGAGGCGCACCCGCTTGCGGCCTTCCATGCCGAGCTCGATGAGCTGGTCGTGGATGTCGGCGATGTCGCGGCAGTAGGTGACGCCGGGCAGTCCGTTCGCCCACGGGTGGGAGATCCGCTTGGTGTCGAGGACGTACACGAGGGAGCCGTGGTGGAGCATCTGGCAGGCGATGCAGCGCAGGGTCACCGACTTGCCGCCGCCTGTGGAGGCGTTGAGAGCCCATCTTTGAACCCCTGTTGATCTCGTACACGCGTCTCGGTAGAGGCTTCCGTACGCCCCGGGCGCTCCGTTCGCAGTGGCCCGGCAGCGGGCTTTGCGGAGAGCTTTCGGGTGCTTCGCGCGCCGTGGTGACACGCCTTTCCGGGGTGCGGCGGCGGGCGGACTCTGCCCGTACCGGGTGGGCCGGGGTTCCCCTTCACGGCCATGGGGCCGTGCTCCGGCCTGGCAGGGGGTGGGTGCCGTGCCCAGTACGGAGCAGATCGGCAGCGTCAGCATCGAGCGCTATGGGCAGATCGTGGAGAGGCTGCGCGAGGCCGTCGAGAAGTTGTCGAAGAGTTCGTTCATCATCGGTGACGGTGCGCTGGAAGTCGTCCCGATGCAGGATCATGGCGGCCGGTCGGTGCGGGACGACCTGTTTGGGGTGTCGGCATGGCTGCACCGGCTGTCGGAAGACGTCAACGTTCCCTACAACACGCTGAAGTCGTATCGGTGGGTGGCCAGCCGGTGGCCTGAGCAGCACCGATGCTCTGGAGTGGCGTTCAGTACGCACCAGACCCTGGCCGCGATCTCTGACGACGAGGAACGGTGGGCGGCGATCAAGAACCCGCCGCTGGACGAGCGGACCGGCAAACGGCGGTGGACACCGGAGACCTCCCGGCAGCGAGTGGGCTACCACGGGCCGGGCCCAGAAACGGCGCAGGAGAAGATCGAGGCCGTGCACGACCTGGTCGCCGACGAGCAGGTTGCCGCGCAGGTGGCGACCGATCTTCTGCGGCGTCCATCGGTGGCGTTCAAGGCCATGACCGACGACACCGCTCGGCACCAGGTAAATCACGCTCAGGTCGAACAGTCCCGCCAGCTGCGCGAGGCCCACGAGCAGCAGCTCGAAGGCGCCGAGGAACCGTTCGAGCCGACCGTGCGGCGGATCAACCACGCGCTGGAGTTCCTCGACCTGGTCGGGGCCTGCCAGCGGTTCGTCGCGGCCACGGGCCGGATCGTCCCGTCACTGCGCGAGCGGCCCTTCTCCGACGACGAACGCGACACGGTGCACCGAAACGTCGACCGTGTCCGCGCGACCTGCGAGTGGATCCTCACCGCCGTGGACACAGGCCAGGTCGACGTCGACGAGGAGCTCGCGAAACTCCTGCGGGGCGAGTAGGAATGCCCCGGTCACGGCACCGGGGCGACGCGGCACGCGAGCACGCGGAAGCGATCTGGAGAGCACTCATGCAGGCCCGCCCGGCAGGTCTCCACATGCCCCAGCTGATGCGGGCCACCGAACTCACCCGCAGCCAAGTGCAATCGGGAATGGCGATGATGCGCGACATCATCACGAAGAAGGGCTGGCCACCGGTGATTTACACCAGGGCAGACGGCTACGCGTTCAGCGCGGACCCGAACGAGCTGGAGACCTACGAGACGGCCCGGGTCCACGTGCTGCTCACCGAGGTCCGCCGCCTGATCACCGGCACCATCGCCCCACACGCCGCCCTGGATCCAGAGGATAAGCGAGTGCGGCACATCGTCGCCCAGCTCAATTCCGTCGAGTCCACCCTCGACCTGATCGCCTGACGGAACGGGAGGCGGGCGCGATGCGGCAGCGGCGCTATCCCTCGGACACCACGGACCTGGAATGGCTGCTCATCGAGCCCTTGTTGCCGGTGCCGGCCTGCCAGACACCGCGCGGCGGTCGGCCAGAGGCCCATCCGCGGCGTGAGATCGTTGACGCTCTGCGCTATCTCGTCGACACCGGCTGCAAATGGTCCGCCCTCCCACAGGATTACCCGCCCTTCAAGACGGTGTTCGGGTTCTTCAGCCGCTGGTCCGCCCGGGGGGTCTTCAACCTCATCCGTGACCAGTTGCGGCGCCGGATCCGCCGGGCCATGGGCACCTCTCCGCATCCGGTGGCGGCGGTGATCGACTCGCAGTCCGTCAAGGTCGCCGCCACCGTTCCGCGCTCCACCTCCGGATACGACGCAGGAAAGAAGACGCCGGGCCGCAAGAGACACGTCATCGTGGACCTGAAGGGGCTCCCGCTGTTCGTGATGGTCACCCCGGCCGACATACACGACAGCGTCGCAGCCCGTGAAGCCCTCTTCCGGCTTCGGCTCATGCACCCCGAGGTCACCATCGTCTGGGCCGATCTGGCCTACGCCGGCAAGCTCGTGGACTGGGCCAAGTCCTTCCTCCATCTGACGATCAAGACCGTGAGCAGGCCGAAAGACGTGAAGGGCTTCGTGATCCTGCCGAGGCGCTGGGTAGTGGAGAGGTCGCTGGCGTGGCTGTTGCATGCGCGTCGGAATGTCCGGGATTACGAGACCCGGCCCGAACACTCCGAAGCGATGCTTACCCTGGCGTCGATCACGCTCATGACCCGCAGGCTCACCCGGCCGATGGCCCAACCCAATGCCTCCATGCCACGGCCGCACCCCGCCCTGCAGTCTGCCTGACGACAAAACGTAATCTGCTACCTGGGGTGGGCCGCGGTCCTGCGACCCACCCCAGGGCCGGTCAGAGTTGGCGGAAGTACACCGCCGTCGGCAGCTTGACGCAGCCGAGGCTCTCGTACAGGCCGCGGGCTGGCGCATGGAAGGCGTCACCGCCTGTGCCGATCTCGACCATCTTCGCGCCGAGACCGCGCAGCTCGCTGAAGGCGTGCTGGCACAGCACGGTGCCGACGTGGTCGCGACGGTGGTCCTCTGCGACGGCGAGGATCTCGATCCTGCCGTGTCCGCGGAACGGATCTGCCTGCCAGCCGACGTAGCCGACGATGACGCTGTCGGCCTCTGCCACCGCCACGTACTTGTTCTGCTCCGGGTCATGCAGGCCAGGAACCTGCTGGCGGTAGTCGTCACGCCATTTGCCGTGCTGGATGTCGAAGACGGCGTCGCCCACCAATGGGCGGAACGACCCCTCGTAGAACGCCTGGAAGGTTTCGATGGTCAGCTGGGTCAGGCGTGCCAGGTCGCTCTGAGCGAACTCGCGAATGAGCATGAAGCGTGCCTCTCAAAACTGAGGGAGGGAGACGGGAAACCTGTGGCCCGCTCGCGGCATGTCGTGGCGGCGGGCCAACCCTCAGCGGCGAGTACGCCAGGAAGCGAAGCACTGCATGCGAGCGACGCTAATGGGCGAGCACATGCTCATGCCAGAGGTTTACTCGCGACGTGCAGGTTTAAGGATGGGTTCTGAGGTCCGGGTTCCTGCGGCCGTGGCCGTCCCTTTCCTGCACAACTCCCCGCCCCGCTGCTTCCAGTTGGGTCCAAGGACGTACACCGTGCGGGTCCCGGCGGCGGTCGGGCGCGGCCTTCGGCGCATCGGCTCCGGAAAGGACAGAAGCTCCTTCGCGGGTAGGGGCCCGGGCTGGTTCGGTGAGCAGGTGTACAGGCAGCGGGGGGCGGAGGGAGAGAAGCAACTGCTGCGCACGTCGCCCCGTGCCTCGTACAGCCCAGATGCCGGTGGGCCTTCGGCTCCCCCTTGATGAGCCGGAGCGTGGTGGAGCGGGAGGGGCGGAGCACAAAAGCAGCCGCGTCACCGGCCCACGACGAGCAAGGTGAACCGCCGCGGCGATGCGCAGGTGGCCGCTTACGATGCGTCCGCGGCCTGCCCCAGCGGCGCGTGCCACATGAGCCGTGTGCCTCCGCCCTCTGGTCTGCTCAGTTCCATGTCCCCGCCGAGTTTGTGCGCCCGCTCGGCCATATTGGTCAGCCCACTGCGGCGGCCTTCGGCCGGGATGCCGACGCCGTTGTCCGTGACCGTCAGACGGACCTGCTTGCCGTCGGTCTCCAGCACGACGTCGGCGCGGTGCGCACGGGCGTGCCGGGCGATGTTGGTCAGGGCCTCGGTGAGGACGGCCAGGACGTGGTCGGCGGTCTCCGCGGGCACGTGCGTGTCGAGCAGGCCCTCCATGCGCACGCTGGGAGCGAAGCCCAGCAGTGGAGCGGCCTCGCCGACCGCACGTACCGCGCGGGAGCGCAGGCCGGGAGCCGCGTCGTCGTCGCGGGAGCGCAGACCGAAGATCGTCGACCTGATGATCTTGATGGTCTCGTCGAGGTCGTCCACGGCCCGCAGAATCCGTTCGGAAGCCACGTCGTCCCGGACTCGCCGGCCCGCGCTCTGCAGCGTCATGCCCGTGGCGAAGAGCCGTCGGATCGCCAGGTCGTGCAGGTCGCGTGCGATGCGGTCGCGGTCCTCCAGGAGGGCGATCTGCTCGGCATCCTGCCGGCGTTCTGCCAGCTCCATGGCGACGGCGGCCTGGGCTGCGAAGATCTGGAGCGGCTCGGTCTCCTTCTCGGAGAACTCAAGGCCACCCGATTGCCGGACCAGCAGGACCACGCCGCGGGCGTCGTCGCCGGAGCCGATCGGTACGGCGACGGCCGGCCCCAGCCCGTCGAAGCGCGGCGGACCGGCCGAGACCCGGGAGTCGCGTGAAACGTCCGGGCTGCTGACAGACACCCCTTGGGCGAACGCCTGCCCGATGAGGGTCCCTTCCATGGGCAGGACGACGCCGCGCCATGCGTCGGTCTCGTGGCCTACGGCGAGTTCCACCGCGAGGTTGTCAGTTCCGCTCACCGGCATGGCTACCACGCTCAGGGCGGACGCGGTGATCTCCCTGGCTCGTTCGGCGATCAGCGGCAGCACGCCGCCCTGGTCTGCGCCGGACATCAGGGTGTGCGTGATCTCCGCGTTCACCTGGAGCCAGCGTTCGCGCAGCCGGGACTCCTCGTACAGGCGGGCGTTGTCGATCGCGACGCCGGCCGCCACGGCGAGGGTGGCCAGGACCGACTCGTCGTCCTCGTCGAACTGCTGCCCGCCCCGCTTCTCGGTCAGGTACAGGTTGCCGAAGACGTGGTCCCGTACCCGGATGGGGACGCCCAGGGAAGGTGTTCATGGGCGGGTGGTGGGCCGGGAATCCGTAGGAGGCGGGGTGGTCGGAGAGTTTCGCCAGCCGCAGCGGTTCGGGGTGGCGGATCAGCTCGCCCAGGATGCCGTGGCCCTCCGGGAAGGGGCCGATGCGGGCGATCTGCTCGTCGCTGACCCCTACCGTGTGGAAGGCCGAGAGCCGCTTGCCGTCCGGTCCGATCACCCCGAGGGCCGCGTACTCCGCATCGACCAGGGCCGCTGCGGCCTCGACGATGCTGTACAGCGCCTGTTCGAGATTCAGCTCCCGGCCGACCGACAGCACAGCCTCCAGGAGACTGTGCACGCGGTCCCGGGTGCCGCGTGCGGCATCGAGGCGGGCCTGCAGCTCCTCCAGCAGCTCGTCCAGCCGCAGTTGCGGCAGACGCACCCGTGCCTCGCGGGCTTCTTCGGCGTTCTCCACCGCTGACTCCTTCGACGCCCCACCGCTTGTCGGCAGCCGTACCGTGCAACTGTCACGGTATCGGCTCGAACAGCAGGACGATGAGAGGTCAGCGCCGCCATACCGGCCGGCTGGCCGGAAGTATCAGTTTCGGGGCAGCCGGGTCGCGATGTATTCGGTGAGGTCCAGCAGGCGGTTGGTGTACCCCCACTCGTTGTCGTACCAGCCGAAGACCTTCACCAGGTCCCCGTGCGTCTGGGTCAGCGGCGCGTCCAGGACGCACGAGGCGGGGTCACCGACCACATCGCGGGAGACGATGGGAGCATCGGACACCCTCAGCACGCCCTTCAGCACCCCCTGCTCCGCCTCCCGGTAGGCGGCGTTGACCTCCTCCGCGCTCACCGGTCGTTGGAGGACCGCGGTCAGGTCGGTCAGCGAGCCGTCCTCGACCGGGACGCGCACGGCGCTGCCGTCCAGGGTGCCTGCCAGCTCCGGCAGGACCAGACCGACGGCGCGTGCGGCCCCGGTGGTGGGGGGGATGATGTTCACCGCCGCCGAGCGGCCGCGACGCAGGTCCTTGTGCGGGCCATCCAGGACGACCTAGTCGTTGGTGTAGCCGTGGATGGTGGTCATCAGCCCCTTCACCAAGCCGAAGCGGTCGTGAAGGACTTGGACCATAGGGGCCACGCAGTTAGTGGTGCAGGAGGCGTTGGAGATCACGTGGTGCTGCTCCGCATCGTATGTGCCCTCGTTGCCCGGTACGGACAGCAGCACCTTGCGTGCCCCGGCCGCCAGGTGCAGGCCGGCTTGGTCGCGGGTGCGGAAGCGGCCGGTCGACTCGATCACCACGTCCACTCCGAGCTCGCCCCAGGCCAGCGCGGCCGGTTCCCGCTCCGCGGTGACCACGATGCGGTGCCCGTCCACGGTCAGCGAGGTGTCATCGTGCTCGACGGTGCGGTGCAGCCGGCCATACGTCGAGTCGTAGGCCAGCAGGTGCGCCAGCGCCGCCGGGGAGGTGAGATCGTTGACCGCCACCACCTCCACCGGTGCTGCAGCGCCGGCGGTCCGCTCCAGAACACAGCGCAGGTAGTTGCGGCCGATGCGGCCGAAGCCGTTGATGCCCACACGCACGGTCATGTCCGTCGCCCTCTTTGGTGGTCGGTGATGCCCAGTGTCGTTTTGGGCCCGTTCCCAGCCTTGCCTGAGTCTTCCTGGGGGGCCATGGGCCCTATGAGGTTGCTCCGAAGGGACCTTCGGTCCCCGGGGTCCGCCGAGCAGGCGATCGGTTTGCAGCCCGGAGGCCATGGCCGCCGCTTCTTCCGGTGTGGCATGGAGCATTGGGAGTGATCCCATGTCCCGGTCAGTGGGCCGTCAGCCCGTGGGTGCGGAACTGGTGGCGAACCCGGTCCACCAGGGCCGCGTCGGGAGGTGGCGTGTCCCGCAGGGGGAAGGGGACGCCCAGGGCGTCGTACTTGGCTGCGCCGAGCTTGTGGAACGGCAGGACGTCGACCCGTTCGACGCTGCCCAGACCCGCCAGGAAGCCGGCGAGCCCCTCGATGGCCTGCGCGTGGTCCGTCCAGCCGGGCACCAGCACGTATCTGATCCACATGGGTTTGCCCAGGCGGTCCAGGCGCGTGGCGAAGTCGAGCGTGGGGGCGAGCCGGCCGCCGGTCAGTTTGCGGTAGGTGGCGGCGTCGAAGGACTTGATGTCCAGCAGCACCAGGTCGGTATCGGCCAGGAGTCCGTCCGTGGCCCGGGCCCCCAGGAAACCGGAGGTGTCGAGTGCGGTGTGCAGCCCGGCCTCTTTGCAGCGGCGCAGCACGGCGCCGGTGAACGCGGGCTGGAGCAGGGGCTCTCCGCCGGTGAGCGTCACTCCGCCGCCGGCCGTGGTGATGAACGCCCGGTACTTGTCGATCTCCAACATCACCTCGTCGATGCGGACTTCCCGTCCGTCGCGCAGGAGCCAGGTGTCGGGGTTGGCGCAGTACAGACAGCGCAGCGGGCAGCCGCTGGTGAAGAGGACGAACCGGGTTCCGGGACCGTCCACGCCGGTGGACAGGTCCCAGGAGTGGATCTGCCCGGTGGCCGTGTCCGCCATGGTGGCGTTCACAGCGATCCGTGGAAGGTGCGGCTGATCACGTCGAGTTGCTGCTCGCGGGTCAGGCGGGCGAAGTTGACCGCGTATCCGGAGACCCGGATCGTCAGCTCGGGGTACTTGTCCGGGCGTTCCATGGCGTCCTCCAGGACGGTTCGGTCCAGGACGTTGACGTTCATGTGGAATCCACCGGAGGCCATGTAGGCGTCGAGGAGGCCGACGAGGTGGCCCGCGCGTTCCTCGGGGACGTGACCGAGCCCCTCCGGCGTGATCGTGGTGGTCAGGGAGATGCCGTCCCGTGCCGCCTCGTAGGGCAGTTTGGCCACCGAGAGGGCGGAGGCGGCCACGCCGTGCTTGTCGCGGCCGTTCATCGGGTTGGCGCCCGGGGCGAAGGGCTGTCCGGCACGGCGGCCGTCGGGGGTGTTGCCGGTGTGCTTGCCGTAGACGACGTTGGAGGTGATGGTCAGCACGGACTGGGTGTGCTCGGCACCCCGGTAGGTGGGGTGCTTGCGTACCTTGGTCATGAACGACTCCACCAGGTCGACGGCGAGGGAGTCGGCCCGGTCGTCGTTGTTGCCGTACGCGGGGAAGTCGCCCTCGGTCTGGAAGTCCAAGGCCAGTCCGGTCTCGTCTCGGATGACCTTCACGCGGGCGTGCTTGACGGCGGAGAGGCTGTCGGCAGCGACGGACAGTCCGGCGATGCCGCAGGCCATGAAGCGGTGGACCGGGTGGTCGTGCAGGGCCATCTCTATGCGCTCGTAGGCCTACTTGTCGTGCATGTAGTGGATGACGTTGAGCGCGTCGACATACGTCTGCGCGAGCCAGTCAAGGACACGGTCGTAGGCGGCCGACAGCTCGTCGAAGTCCAGATATGCGCCGGTCAGCGCCGGCATCTTGGGGGCGATCTGTTCGCCGTTCATCTCGTCCCGGCCGCCATTGACCGCGTACAGCAGGGCCTTGGCGAGATTGGCCCGGGCGCCGAAGAACTGCATCTGCCTGCCCACCGCCATGGCGGAGACGCAGCAGGCGATCGCGGTGTCGTCGCCGGTGCGCGGGCGCATCAGCTCGTCCGACTCGTACTGCACGGCGCTGGTGTCGATCGACACCTGGGCGCAGAACCTCTTGAACCCCTCGGGCAGCCGGGGTGACCACAGCACGGTGAGGTTGGGCTCGGGGGCGGGGCCGAGGTTGTAAAGCGTCTGCAGGAAACGGAAGGAGGTGCGGGTAACCAGCGGTCGGCCGTCGGCGCCGATGCCGCCGATGGACTCCGTCACCCACGTCGGGTCGCGGAGAACAGGGCGTCGTATTCGGGGGTGGGCAGGAAGCGCACGATGCGGAGCTTGATGACGAAGTCGTCGATCAGCTCCTGGGCACGGGTCTCGTCGAGGAGCCCTTCGTCCAGGTCCCGCTGGAGGTAGATATCCAGGAAGGTGGAGGTGCGGCCCAGCGACATGGCCGCGCCGTTCTGCTCCTTCACCGCCGCCAGGTAGCCGAGGTAGAGCCACTGCACGGCCTCGCGTGCGGTGGCGGCGGACCGGGAGACGTCGCAGCCGTAGGTCGCCGCCATGCGGGTCAGTTCGTTCAACGCCCTGATCTGCTCGGCGAGTTCCTCACGGTCGCGGATGGTGTCCGCAGTGGACGGCCGGGCATCGAGCAGAGCACGTTCGGCGTGCTTGGCCTCGATGAGCCGGTCGGTTCCGTACAGGGCGACGCGGCGGTAGTCACCGATGATGCGGCCGCGGCCGTAGGCGTCGGGCAGGCCGGTGATGATGCCGGCCTTGCGGGCGGCCCGCATGGTGGGGGTGTAGGCGTCGAAGACGCCGTCGTTGTGGGTCTTGCGGTAGGTGCCGAAGACTTTCGTCACGAACGGGTCGGGCTCATAGCCGTAGGCCCTCAGGCTGTTCTCCGCCATCCGCAGCCCGCCGTTGGGCATGATCGCTCGTTTCAGCGGTGCGTCTGTCTGGAGGCCGACGATCAGCTCCGGGTCGATGTAGCCGGGCGCATGCGAGGTGATCGTCGAGGGGGTGGCGGTGTCGACGTCGAGGACGCCCTTGCGGCGCCGAATACGAGGGTTGGGGCTGCGCAGCAGCTGTGGACGCACCGGATCATGCTTCGACAACGCGGCTGCGGAGAGTTTCTGGGCCCTGCTCAAGG
>NZ_JBSFRK010000094.1:0-15019 GCF_053589195.1 Streptomyces sp. NPDC003379
CGGGCGCCGATGAGCCCGTGTCGACGATCAGCGAGCCCGCGGCGAGGTGCGGGAGCAGCCGCTCCGCCACCTGCCGCACGGCCGCCCCGTCGGGGCACCCCCCTCGGGTGGACCGCCCCAGTCGGCGTGGCGGGTGTCAGACCTTGAGAGGCCGGATCGCCGTGGGCGCGTGGCCCGGCTCCGTCGCGATCTCCTCGAACTCCTTGACGGCGCTGATGTCCGCCGTCGGGCTCATCGAGATGTTCGTGATGCGCTCCAGGATCGCCTCGACGACCACCGGCACGCGGTGCTCGGCCGCGAGCTTCTTGGCCCGCTCGAAGGCGTCGGCGAGATCCGCCGGGTCGGTGACGCGGATCGCCTTGCAGCCGAGGCCCTCGGCGACCTTGACGTGGTCGACGCCGTAGACGCCCAGCTCGGGGCTGTTCTGATTCTCGAACTCCAGGTTGACCTGGAAGTTGATGTCCAGACCGATCTGCGCCTGGCGGATCAGGCCCAGGTAGGCGTTGTTGACGAGGACGTGGACGTACGGGATGCGGTGCTGCGCGCCGACCGCCAGTTCCTCGATCATGAACTGGAAGTCGTAGTCACCGGAGAGGGCCACGACCGGGGTCTCCGGGTCGGCCTTCGCGGCGCCGAGCGCGGCCGGGATGGTCCAGCCGAGCGGGCCGGCCTGGCCGCAGTTGATCCAGTGGCGCGGCTTGTAGACGTGCAGCATCTGGGCGCCGGCGATCTGCGAGAGGCCGATCGTCGTCACGTACCGCGTCTCGGGGCCGAAGGCCTTGTTCATCTCTTCGTAGACGCGCTGCGGCTTCATGGGGACGTTGTCGAAGTGCGTACGGCGCTGGAGGGTTTCCTTGCGCTTCAGGTGGGAGGCGACCCACTCCGAGCGGTCGGGCAGCTTGCCCGCGGCCTTCAGCTCCTTCGCCACCTCGACGAAGAGTTCGAGGGCGGCCTTGGCGTCCGACGCGATGCCGTAGTCGGGCGCGAAGATCTTGCCGATCTGGGTCGGCTCGATGTCGACGTGCACGAACTTGCGGCCCTTGGTGTACACGTCCAGCTTGTAGCCGGTGTGGCGGTTGGCCCAGCGGTTGCCGATGCCGAGGACGAAGTCCGACTCCAGGAACGTCGCGTTGCCGTAGCGGTGGCCGGTCTGCTGGCCGACCATGCCGGCGTTCAGGTCGTGGTCGTCGGGGATCGTGCCCCAGCCCATCAGGGTGGGCACCACCGGCGTGTTGGTGATCTCGGCGAACTCGACGAGGAGGTCGGAGGCGTCGGCGTTGATGATGCCGCCGCCCGCGACGATCAGCGGCCGCTCCGACTCGACCAGGAACGTGATCGCCTTCTCGATCTGGGCGCGGGTCGCGGTCGGCTTGTAGACGGCCAGCGGCTCGTACGTCTCCGGGTCGAACTCGATCTCGGTCTGCTGGACGTCGATGGGCAGGTCGATGAGGACCGGGCCCGGACGGCCCGAGCGCATCAGGTGGAAGGCCTGCTGGAAGACGCCGGGGACCTGCGCGGCCTCCAGGACGGTGACGGCCATCTTGGTCACCGGCTTGGCGATCGTCGCGATGTCGACCGCCTGGAAGTCCTCCTTGTGGAGGAGGTGCGTCGGCGCCTGGCCGGTGATGCAGAGGATCGGGATGGAGTCACCGATGGCGGAGTACAGGCCGGTGATCATGTCGGTGCCCGCAGGGCCCGACGTGCCGATGCAGACGCCGATGTTGCCCGGGTTGGACCGGGTGTAGCCCTCGGCCATGTGCGAGGCGCCCTCGACGTGGCGCGCGAGGGTGTGGTCGATGCCACCGCCCTCCTTGAGCGCCTTGTAGAAGGGGTTGATCGCGGCGCCGGGCACACCGAACGCGTTGACGACACCTTCGCGCTTGAGGATCTCAACTGCCGCGCGGACAGCGGTCATACGAGCCATGAGGTTCTCCTGCTTCGACAGCTTCGACAGCTTTTCGGCTGCCGGATACGGCTGGCGGATCCGGCTCCCGTCGCGCCCCGCGGTGAGCTTCTGTTTCCGCATTGTGGAAAGAATGTTCTGCTATATGGAAGCAATGTAAGGCGGTGTGCCGGAGACCGTCAAGAGACATCAGCGATCCGGGCCTCCACCGGGCGGGGCCGGCCCACGGCTTTGCCCCAACTCGCTACGCCGGGCGCCGGTCGGGTGGAGGATGGCGGAGAGGCGGGAGGCGGCGCGGGGGTGGCATGACGGCTGCCTGTGGAGCACGGGGCGGTCCGGTGCGATGCGGGCCGCCTTGGATGGACGTAGGCAGAGGCAGACGCGGATGTGGCAGACGTGGGCGGACGTGGGTGGTGGTGACGATGGTGGACGGTGGCGCCGGTGTGCCGGTGCGGTGCCCGGGTTGTCGGCGCGAACATCTGTACGCCGCACCCTCCCTGCCATGCGTGTGCGGCGCCGCCGTGACCCCGCCGGTGACCCCCGGCGCACCGGCGACTCCGGTGGCCGACCGGAGCTGGGCGGAGGAGTGGGTAGCGGTCCGCTGCGGGGCCTGCGGCCGAGAGGGGCGGTGGCCGCAGCCCGAGCTGGACTGCGAGTGCGGGGCGGTTCTGCGTGTACCGGTGATTCCGGGGGTGACGGCGCCGGGGCCTGGCGGGCGGGCGGCGCGAGACGCCCCGGTTCCTCCGCAGTGCCGGCCCGGCGAAGCTCCTGCCGCCCCTGCCCCCGCCCACATCCCGAAGCCCGGCGAAGCCCCTCCCGGCCCCGCCCGCATCCCGCCGCCCCGTACCGTGCCGCGCCCCCGGCCCGCCTTTCGGCCGGTGACGATCCGGGACGGGCGCGACGCCGTGACCGTGGCCGCGCTGTATCTGCGGTGGCTCGGGTACCGCAATACCCGCAGCGCCGCCCGCCGCCCGCCCTCGGGGGCGCGGATCACCGCGTGCGGGATGCTCGCCCAGGTCGACCCGGGCGCGAGGCGCACCACCGTGCGCGACGTCGAATGCCTGTGGCTGACGGCCATGACCAGCCCCACCGACACCACGGACACCACGGACACCGCCGACGCCGACACAACCCCCGTCAGCTACGCCTTCTTCTCCCTGGCCGGGTACACGGAGCAGGCCCGCGCCCGCGCGGACTCGCTCGGCATGCCGCTGTTCACCATGGACGCCACCGGCACACCCCAGCCGGTCAACGGCGCGGCGGAAGAACTCGTCGCGACCGGCGCCTGAGGCGGGGCGCGGACCGCACTACGTACGCATGTTCGATTAGGGGAGTACGCTGGTCCCATGGCACGGCACCAGCTCCAAGGCTCACTCTTCGATCAGAGCGACGACACACACCTGCGCTCCCTGGACGGAACCCGCAGGACAGTCCTCGGCGACGGAGCGTGGATCGACCTGCTGCCGGGCTGGCTCACCGGTGCCGACGCCCTGTTCGAACACCTCGCCACGGACGTCCCGTGGCAGGCCGAGCGCCGGCAGATGTACGAGAGGGTCGTGGACGTACCGCGCCTCCTCGCCTTCTACCGCTCCGGTGAGCCCCTGCCGCACCCCGTGCTCGACGAGGCGCGACGCGCGCTCTCCGCGCATTACGCCGCCGAACTCGGCGAGGAGTTCACGACGGCCGGCCTGTGTCACTACCGCGACGGGCGCGACAGCGTGGCGTGGCACGGCGACCGCATCGGCCGGGGCGACCGCGAGGACACGATGGTCGCCATCCTCTCCGTAGGAGCACCTCGCGACCTGCTGCTGCGCCCGCGCCGCGGCGGTGAGGTGGTCCGCCACCCACTCGGGCACGGCGATCTGATCGTGATGGGCGGCTCCTGCCAGCGGACCTGGGAACACGCCGTCCCCAAGTCGACCCGGGCCACCGGGGGACGCATCAGCATCCAGTTCCGCCCGCACGGAGTGCGGTGAGAGATCTCCGGTGCAGCAGATGACGTACGAGGGCCAGCGCGGCCAGCACCGCCACGAGCCCGCAGACTCCTGGCCAGCCGAAGGCGCCGTAGGCGCGCGTCCCGAGCCAGGAGCCGACGCTTCCGCCGAGGTAGGCGCACGTCATGTACGCCGTGTTGAGCCGGGAGCGCGCCTCGTCGCTCAGCGCGAAGATCCGCATCTGGTTGGCGACCATGCCCGACTGCATCGCGACGTCCAGCACCAGTGACCCCACGGCGAGCGCGATGAGCCCCGCCGCCCCACCGAGGTCACCGAGCACAAGCAGCCCGGCGGCCACCAGGACGGCGACGATGCATACGAGGTTGACCGCGTCGGACCCCCGCCGGTCCACCTGGCGTCCCGCTACCGGCGTACAGATCATGGTCCCGGCGTTGACGAGGGCGAGCAGGCCGACCGCGGAGGCGCCCAGCCCGTACGTGGGGCCGGTCAGCAGCAGCGCGACGCCGGTCCACAGCGCGGAGAACCCGCCGAAGAGCATCGCCTGGTAGAAACCGGAGCGCCGCAGCTCCGGCTCGGTGCGGAGCAGTCTGAGCGACTCACCGAGCAGCGCGGGGTAGCTCTGGCGGGAGGGTGCGGTGGTCTTCGGCAGGGCGCGGGAGAGGACGAGCGCGATGAGCAGCGCGATGGCCGCCGTCGTCAGATACGGGGCGCGCCAGCCCAGCCACTCCCCGAGGCTTCCGCCGAAGGCACGGGACAGCAGCATGCCGCCGATCGAGCCGCTCAGCAGGGTGCCGGTGACGGCGCCGCGCCGGTCGTCGGGGACGAGGCCCGCCGCCATGGGCGCGATGATCGGCGCGATGACTGTGGTGACGCCGACGAGACCGCTCGCGACGACGAGCGGCACCAGGCCCGGCGCGAGGCCCGCACCGAGCAGCCCGATCCCGGCCAACGAGAGCAGCGCGCCGATGAGCCGCCGGTAGGGGATACGGTCACCGAGCGGTACGAGGAGAAAGATCCCGCCCGCGTAACCGAACTGCGTCGCCGTCACCACCAGAGCGGCGGTATCGGGCGACACATGCAGCCCCTCACCGACCAAGGGGCTGACGGCCTGCGGAAAGTACACGTTGCCAACGGCTATCCCGCAGACGACGGCGAGCAACAGAACCATGCCTCGCCCTAGAGCGGGCGGCGCCACGGGACCGGGCGGCGCAGAGGAACCTGCCTGCGCGGAAGAGCCGGACGGTACGGAAGGGATGGTTGGCGCAGAAGGACTGGGCGGCACGGAAGCGCTGGACAGCGCAGGAGAACCGACCTGCACGGACGAACCGAGCCGCACGGAAGAACCCGGCGGCACGGTAGAACCAGGCCGCGCGGATGAGCCCCCGGTCGGCCCCGTCTCCTCGGGCCGCGCGCCGCGGCCGGTCGCTCTCTCGATCACCGGCACACGATCCCCGGCGGTCCGCCGCGGCACAACCGGTTTTGTCCGGAGCACACTTGACGCCGCCCGTCCCGACGGCGCCGCCCGCCCACCCCAGGCATACTCGCCCCATGCTGATCCGCCCCGCCACCGCCCCCGAGCTCCCCCTCCTCCAGGACATCGAACGCGCCGCAGGTGAAGTCTTCCGTGACCTCGGTATGGATGCCATCGCGGATGACGAGCCGCCCAGCATCCAGGAGTTGGACCGTTTCCGCCGGGCGGGGCGGGCGTGGGTCGCCGTGGGTGAGGACGGCACCCCCGTCGCATATCTGCTCAGCGAGCCCCTCCGCGAGGCGACGGACGCGGGCACGGGCACGGACACGGGCACAGACGCGGGCACAGGTGCAGACGCAGACGACACGTGCCAGCACATCGAGCAAGTCTCCGTGCATCCCCGCGCCGCCCGCCACCGCATCGGCCGCGCCCTCATCGAGCACGCAGCCCGCCTCGCACGCGCGGAGGGCCGGACCTCGCTCACGCTGACGACGTTCACCGACGTCCCCTGGAACGCCCCGTACTACGCCCGCATCGGCTTCCACCCGCTCGCGGAGGCCCAACTCACACCGGCCCTCCGGAAGATCCGCGCACACGAGACGGAGCTGGGTCTCGACCGGTGGCCCCGCCTCTGCATGCGCCGCCCCCTGACGCCGGACGTCACGATGGCGGACGTCACGGCGCCGGACGTCACTCCCCGTACCGCTCCCTGAGCTCCACCTTCCGTACCTTGCCCGAGACCGTCATCGGAAACGACTCCAGGATCCGCAGCGCGGCCGGCACCTTGTAGTGGGCCAACTTCCCCTTGCAGTAGGCCTGGAGCTGCTCCAGCGTCAGATCGTCGTCCCGCCCCCGCAGGATCACGCACGCGAGCGGCACCTCCCCGTACCGTTCATCAGGGACACCCACCACCTGTACGTCGGCGATCTTCGGATGGCCGTACAGGAACTCCTCGATCTCGCGCGGATAGATGTTCTCGCCGCCCCGGATGATCATGTCCTTGATGCGGCCGACGATCCGGACGTAGCCGTCCTCCCGCATGACCGCCAGGTCCCCCGTGTGCATCCAGCGCCCGGAGTCGATGACCTCGGCGGTCCGCTCGGGCTCGTCCCAGTAGCCGAGCATCACGCTGTAGCCGCGCGTGCACAGCTCGCCGGAGGCGCCGCGCGGCAGGGTCACGCCGGTCGCCGGGTCGACGACCTTCACCTCGATGTGCGGCAGGACGCGGCCCACGGTGCCCGTGCGCCGCTCCAGGTCGTCGTCGCGGCGCGTCTGCGTGGAGACGGGCGACGTCTCCGTCATGCCGTAGCAGATGGAGACCTCCTCCATGTGCATCTCGGCGACCACCCGCTTCATCACCTCGACGGGGCAGGGCGAGCCCGCCATGATGCCGGTGCGCAGCGAACTCAGGTCGTACGTCGCGAAGTCGGGGAGGTTCAGCTCCGCGATGAACATCGTCGGCACCCCGTACAGCGAGGTGCACCGCTCGCGCTCGACGGCGTGCAGCGTGGCGGCGGGGTCGAAGGACGGTGCGGGGATGACGATGCACGCGCCGTGCGAGGTGATGCCGAGGTTTCCCATGACCATGCCGAAGCAGTGGTAGAAGGGGACGGGCAGGCAGACCCGGTCGTGTTCGGTGTAGCCGACCGTACGGCCCACCCAGTAGCCGTTGTTGAGGATGTTGTGGTGGGAGAGCGTGGCCCCCTTGGGGAAGCCGGTGGTGCCCGAGGTGTACTGGATGTTCACCGGGTCGTCGCAGCTCAACTCCGCCTCGCGGGCGCGCAGCTCCTCCGGCTCCACCGACGCGGCCGCGTCGAGCAGCGCGTCCCACGTTCCGTCCCCGATGTAGTGGACGGCGCGCAGTCCGGGGCAGCGGGGCCGCACCTCGTCGACGAGCGCGCGGTAGTCGCTGCTCTTGTGGGCCTGCGAGGCGACCAGGACGGAGACCCCCGCCTGCTTCAGCACGAACTCCAACTCATGTTCCCGGTAGGCCGGGTTGACGTTCACCATGATCGCGCCGATGCGCGCGGTGGCGTACTGCACGAGCACCCACTCGGCACAGTTCACCGCCCAGATCCCGACCCGGTCCCCCTTGGCGACACCCGCGCCCATGAATCCGCGCGCCAACCGCTCGACGGTGGCGCCGAATTCGGCGTACGTCCAACGGGCACCCGCGGCGACGTCCACGAGGGCGTCGTGGTCGGGCCAGGCCGCGACGGCCCGGTCGAGGTTCCGGCCGATGGTGTCCCCGAGCAGGGGCGTGCCGCTGGTCCCGTGCGCGTACGAAAGTTCACTCACCGGACGTTCTCCTCGCGGTACGCCCCGCCCGAGCCGGGCCGTTCGATTTCAGGCAACATGCCACTCAGCATGGCACTCAACACGCCGCTCAACAGGCACTCACTCGAAGCAACCGAGTTGAAGCATTCAGGCCCACCCTCCCCCTCGCACCCATCACAATGTGTGCATGGGTGATGACTGGAAGCGACAACTCAATCAGCTTCACGCCGGCTTGTTGCGCCGCGACGATCCCGCCGAGATGGTGACCGAGGCCGACGCCGTCGAGGCGTCGTACCGCTATCCGAATCTCGCCGTGCGAGGCCCCGTCTTCGGGCTCGCCATACAGGATCCCGCCGCCGGGCCGGAATGGCGGCTGCTGAAGCCGGTCGTGGACGGCATGGCCCAACAGGCGCGGGACGCGCTGAACTCGCTGCTGTGGTTCAAGGCCAAGGACGACACCGACGACCCCGCCGTACGCCGCGATCTGCTGGCGGCGGTCGCGATCCTCGAACAGGAGCCGGTCGACGAGCTGGAGGTCCTGGGCGTGCGCTACCGCGTGGTGCGGGGCGACGAGTTCGCGCGTACCGGCCCCGACGGCCTGGAGCCGCCCCGGGCGACGGACCGGGAACCGGCCGACCGGTCGTGGGCCCGACGGCCCGACCGCCCGTCCCCGGACCTCGGTTTCGTCCTGGACCCCGACGCCGACCAGGGCGGCCTGATGTCGAGCGCCCTGAAGATGGGACTGCGGGAGTTCGCGTACACCGGGTCGCGGTTCCCCGCCGACGTGCGAGCCGACTCCAAGCGCGCCGTCACCACCCACCCCGCCATCGTCCTGCTGCCCGTCGGCTTCGGCGTGGCCGAGCGCGGCGCGAAGGGGTGGAAGCCGCGGACCACCCTGATGCCCACCCCGCACGACGCCCGTCAGGTGCTGTACGACGGCATGACGGAATCGTGGCCGCTGCTCTACGAATTCGACGAGCGGGAGAAGGCCGCGCACGCGCGGGCCGCCGAGAAGTTCAAGGCCGCCCGCCACGCCAACGAAGTCCGCGTGGGCGACGCCCTGTACAGGATCTGCCGCACCGAACGGCTGGTGCGCGTCGGCCCCGACGGCCCGGAGCGGCCCCGCCCCTCGGACCTGGACTCGTACGGCCCCATGAAGATGCATCCCACCATGGACGAGGACGGGACGCTCCACTACGACGACTGAACCCCGGCTCGGCCGGCTAGCCTCACCTCACCTCACCTCACCTCACCGCATCTGCCGGCGCACCAGTTCACGCAGGTGCCCACCCGTGTCCGCCAACAGTTGCGCGGGCGGGCCCTGTTCGACGATCCGCCCCTCCGCCATGACGACGACACGGTCCGCGTCCATGACGGTGGAGAGGCGGTGGGCGATCACGACGCGGGTGGCGTTGAGGGCGCGGGTGCTGTCGATGACCGTGCGCTGCGTCTCGTTGTCCAGGGCGCTCGTCGCCTCGTCGAAGAAGAGGACGCGGGGGCGGCGGATCAGGGCCTGGGCGATCATCAGGCGCTGGCGCTGCCCGCCGGAGACCGCTCCGCCGCCGGAGATCATCGTGTGCAGACCCATCGGCATGCGCTTGATGTCCTCGGCGAGGCCCGCCATCGCCGCCGCCTCCCACGCCTCCTCCTGCGTGAACGACTCGGCGCCGCAGATGCAGTCCAGGATGGAGCCGGTGAGCGGCTGGGCGTTCTGCAGGACCACCCCGCACTGGCGGCGTACGGCCGCCTGGTCGAGGGCGGAGAGGTCCTGACCGTCGTAGAGCACGCTGCCCGAGACCGGTTCGTCGAAGCCGATCAGGAGGCGGAGCAGCGTCGACTTGCCGCAGCCGCTCGGGCCGACGACGGCCACGAACTCGCCCGGCCGGACCGAGAGGGACACGTCGTCCAGGACCAGCGGGCCGTCGTCCGTGTAGCGGAAGGACAGGCCTCGCGCCTCGATACCGCCCTGGAGCCGGCCCGGCTGTGTGCTCCCGGCGCGCACCTCCGGCGCCTCGTCCAGGACCGGCTTGATCTGCTCGAACATCGGGAGCACCGAGACCGCCGAGATCAGCGCGCCGGTGAGCTGCGTGACGGACGTCAGGAGCATCGTCACGGCGGTGCTGAAGGTGAGGAACTCACCCGCGGTCAGGCTGCCGCGGGCCGGGCCCGCGAGCAGGACGAACATGATGAGGGTGCAGAGCGGCAGGTAGACGGCGTTCAGGACCGTCGTGGTGTTCTTGATGCGGCCCGCCCGCTGCTGAAGCTCCCTGCTGCGTGCGAACTCCCCCGCCCATGCCGCGTACGCGAAGCTCTCCGCCCCCGCCACGCGGAGTTTGGGCAGGCCGCGCAGGGTTTGGAACGCCTGGTTGTTGAGCTTGTTGCCGAGCACGACCAGGCGCCGCTGCCAGCGCAGCTCCCACAGGCCGAGGGCGAGGAACACGGCGGCGATGACGGCCGGCATCGCCAGCGCGGCGAGGGCCAGCGGCACGCTGTAGACCAGCAGGAGGACCAGGTTCATGGTGCCGACCGTGCCCGACTGGAGGGCGACGGGGCCGATGCCGGACAGGACGCGGCGGATGGCGCTGACTCCCATGGCCGCGCTCGCCAGTTCGCCGGTGGAGCGGGCGGCGAAGAAGCGGGTGGGCAGCCCCAACAGGCGGTCCCAGACGGCCGGTTGGAGCGCGCTCTCCATGCGGCCCTCCATCCGCAGGATGGTGAGGTTCTGGAGCAGCATGAACGCCGCGGAAACGATGCTGGTGATCATGACGGCCAGGGACACCTGGACGATGAGGCTCTTCTCGGCGTTCGGCACGTACACGCCGAGGACCTGTCCCGTGGCGATCGGCACGAGGGCGCCGATCACGACCGTCACCAGGCCCGCGAGCACGAGGTTGCGTACGTCGCCGCCGGTTCCCCGCAGACTGAAGCGGAACAGCCGCCAAGGCGTCAACCTCCCCTCGGGGAGCGGCCGGTAGAACATGACGGCCTGCGGCTCGAACTCGTCCGCGTTGGTCTTGTCGACGCGGGTGCGCCGCCCGGACGTGGGGTGCACCGCCTCGTAGCCGCCGCGCCGCCACAGCAGCGCGACCGGTGTGCCGCTCGCGGCGCGGTGCCCCACCAGCGGGCCCGTGTTCTCGCGCCACCAGCGGCCGTCGAGCCGGACGGCGCGGGTGCGGATGCGCGAAGCCACCGCGATCCGCTCCACCGGATCGATCCGATCGCTCACCACGCCACCCCCCACGCCGCTCCCCGCCCCGCTCCTCGTGCCACCTTCCGCCGCGCCGGACAGTGTGATGCCCGCCGCGTCGGCGACCAGTCGGCAGGCCGCGTACGTGGCGTCGGCACCGCCCCGGGAGTCGGTACGCCGGGAACCACCCCTCCGTGAACGGCCGATGGAGGCGATCAGCGTGCGGTCGGCCTGCTCGCGGACGTTCCGGCCCGCCTTGATGCCGGCCGCCGTGCGGTCCTCGTGGGCGCGCTCCAGGCGTTCGATCCAGCGGTCGAGGGTCGAGAGCAGCCGGTGCTGCTGGTTGACCATGCGCTGCCACATCGCGGCGTCCACGAGCAGCTCGCCCGCGGCCTCCGCGCTGTAGGCGGCCCCGTACTGCACGCTGCCCGGCGCGACCGGCATCCAGAGGATGTCGTCGTCGGCCACCACGTCGTCGCCCATGGTGCGGCTGTCGAGCGGCGCCTCGAACAGCACCTGGTGACCGCGTCCGATGCCGAGCGCGAAGGCGTGCTCCAGGAGGCTCAGGGCCGCGTCCCGCGTGTCGTACCCCGTGTCGTACGACGTGGGGTACTGCTGCTCGTACGACCACGTGTCGCCGTAGTCGGGGCGGTACAGCTCGCGCAGCGGGACGCGGCGCAGCTCGCAGCCCTGGAGGGGGCGTCCGACCAGGGTGTGCTGAGGGCCTTCGACGGGGCCGAGGAGCAGGGTGCCCGGTTCGAGGCGGCCGAGGTAGTGCCAGTGGCCCTGCTGCGCGGCGTCGACCGCGAACAGGTCGAGGGCGCCGGCCACGACGAGCCACAGCACCTGCGGGCCCTCCAGGTGCACGCTGCGCAGGCCGGTGCAGTCGGCCGGTGTTCCGAGCGCGCCGAAGGCCGCGGTGACGCTGTCGCCGGGGCAGGCGTGCTCCGGTGCCGGGGTGGTCACGTCAGTGCTCCTTGACCAGGTCGGCGTAGGGACCGCCGGCGGCGACGAGGTGTTCGTGGCGTCCGCGTTCCACGATCCGGCCGTGGTCGAGTACGACGATCTCGTCGCTGTCGCGCACGGTGCTCAGACGGTGGGCGATGACGACGCAGGCGCAGCCGCGGCGGCGCAGGTTGTCGATGATGACCTGCTCTGTCCCGGCGTCCAGGGCGCTGGTCACCTCGTCGAGCACGAGGATGCTGGGGCGGCGGACGAGGGCCCGCGCGATCTCCAGGCGCTGGCGCTGCCCGCCGGAGAAGTTCCGTCCGTCCTGCTCGACGCGGCCGTGGATGCCGCCGGGCCTGCGGGCGACGACCTCGTACAGGCAGGCGTCCTTGAGGGCGGCGGTGACGGCGTCGTCCGGGATGGAGGGGTCCCACAGGGCGACGTTGTCGCGGATCGTGCCCTCGAAGAGGAAGACGTCCTGGTCGACGAAGGCGACGGAGGCGGCGAGCGCGCCGCGCGGGATGTCCTCCAGGCGCTGCCCGTCGATGCGGATCGTGCCCTCCCACGGGCTGTAGAGGCCCGATATCAGCCGGGAGACAGTCGACTTCCCGCTGCCGGACCCGCCGACGAGCGCGACCTGCTGTCCCGGCCCGACCGACAGGGAGAAGCCGGTCAGGAGCGGCTTGTCGAGGGGGCTGTAGCCGAAGGTGATGTCGTCGAGGGTGACGTGGCCCTTGAGGCGGCGGGTGCTGGCGGCCGGTTCGGGGCGTGAGTAGAGCGTGTCGACGGGGAAGTTCTCCACGTCCTTGAGGCGGGCGACGTCGGCGGCGAAGTCCTGGATGCGGCCCGCGACGCCGTTGAGGCGGGTGATCGGCGCGGTGAAGCGGGTGACGAGGGCCTGGAAGGCGACGAGCAGCCCGATCGACAGATGCCCCTCGACGGCGCGCAGGCCGCCGATCCACAGGATCAGCGCGCTGTTGAGCGTCGCGAGGGTCGGCGCGACGACACCGAGCCAGGCGCTCGGCACCCCGAGGCGCTGCTGCTCCTCCAGGGTGGTGGCGTGCTGGCCCGCCCAGCGCCGGAAGTAGCCGTTCTCGCCGCCGGTGGCCTTCATGGTCTCGATCAACTGAAGGCCGGTGTACGAGGTGTTGGTGAGCTTGGCGCTGTCGGCACGCAGCTTCTGGGTGCCGGTGGCGCGCAGCCGGATGACGACACGCATCGCCACGACGTTCAGCAGGGCGATGCCGACGCCGACGAGGGTGAGCTGCGGGTCGTACGTCCACAGCAGGGCCGCGTAGAGGAGGACGACGACGCCGTCGACCCCGGCGGCCGTGAGGTCGCGGGCCAGGGTCTCGGCGACGGCGTCGTTGGACGCGAGGCGCTGCACGAGGTCGGCGGGGCTGCGCTGGGCGTAGAACGTGACGGGCAGGCGCAGCAGATGGCGCAGGAAGCGGGCGCTGCCGAGGGTGGAGGAGATGATGCGGCCGCGCAGCAGGTTCGCCTGTTGCAGCCAGGTCAGCACGACGGTGAGCGCGACCATCGCACCCATCGAGGCGAACAGCGCGCCGAGCAGCGAGGTCTGATGACCGATCAGGAAGAGGTCGATGTACGTCCGGCTGAGCGCGGGCAGTGCCGCGCCGACGGCGACGAGCAGCAGGCTGGCCAGGAGGGCCGCGAGCATCGTGCCCGTGGTGCCGCGCAGCCGCGCGGGGAGGGCTGTGAGGATGCCGGGCTTACGGCCTCCGGGGCGGAAGTCCTCCCCCGGTTCGAGGACGAGGACGACCCCGGTGAAGCTGGTGTCGAAGTCCTCCGAGGGCACGAAGCGGCGGCCCTTGTCAGGGTCGTTGATGTACACGCCCCGGCGGCCGAGGCGGCGCCCCGCGCCGTCGTAGACGACGTAGTGGTTGAACTCCCAGAAGAGGATCGCGGGCGCCTCGACCTCGGCGAGCGCGGCCGGCTCCATCTGCATGCCCTTGGCCGTCAGGCCGTAACTCCGCGCCGCCTTCAGGACGTTGCTGGCCCGCGAGCCGTCACGGGAGACGCCGCACGCGATGCGCAGCTCCTCCAGCGGGACGTGCCGCCCGTGGTGGGCGAGGACCATGGCGAGGGCGGCGGCGCCGCACTCCACGGCCTCCATCTGCAGGACGGTGGGCGTACGGACGGTCCGTTGCCGCTTGGTCTTCGGCGCGGGACGCCGCGCCTGACGGCGGCGGCCGCGCTGCGGGGGTTCGGGGCGGTGCCTGCGACGGCCGCCGGGGGGCGGCAGCTGGTTCGGGTGCACCGGGGAGGGGTTCGGGTGTGGTGCGGTCACGGAAGCAGCCAATCGATCGGGCGCTGCTCGGCGAGGTGGAAGGCGCCGGTGGCCGGGGTCATGGAGTCGAGCGCGAAGGGCGGACCGCCGCCGCGGGCAGCGGTCGACCACGCGTAACCGGACTTGGTGGCGGAGGACTTTTCGAGCCGTACGAGGACGGCGACGGGCGGCCCGTCCTGCGTGAACTGTCCGGCCAGTTCCTTGTCGCCCAGGAAGCCCGTGATCTTCTGCCGGGTCTGCGCGGCCCGCCCGATCGCCTTCACCCGGCCGCGCAGCGTCCCGTACTCCTGTGGGGGCACGGACTGGACGGTGAGGTCCACCGAGGCGCCGACGGGGACGGTGGCCGCTCTGTCGGCGGGTACGTAGAGCATCGCGAGGAGCGGGTCGTCGGGGCCCGCCACGCGCTCCAGGGTCGCGACGTCGGCGCCGGTGGTGACGACGGTGCCGATCCTGGCGACGAGGGTGGTCACGCGGCCGGCGGCGATGGCGCGTACGACCTTGTCGCCCCGCTCCGTACGGACTTCGAGCACGGGCGCGCCCGCGGTGAGGCGCTTGCCCTCCTCGGCGAGGACGCCGGTCACCTGTCCGGTGACGGGGCTCTGGAGGACGTAACTGCCCTGGCCGTGCGTGAGGATGCCGGGCGCGCGGAGCGTCGAGGAGACCGAGCCGGTCACGGCCCAGATGCCCGCGGCGGCCATGACGACGAGGGTGACGGCGAGGACGAGGAGGCCCTGGGGGCGGGCGTAGCGCACCGGCAGGTCGAGTTCCTCGGGCGACTGCAGCTTGGACAGGGCCTGTTGGCGGAACTGCACGGGCTTTCCTTACTGGGCCGGTGGCCGCTTGGCCTCGGCTGCTTGGCCGGTGGCGTCCGTCTCGCCGTCGTCGGACATGGCCCGCACGCCGCCAGGCCCCCAGAACTCCTGCTTCCGGTTGCGTCGGGAGGACGGCGCAACGTAGGCCTCGATCC
>NZ_JBSFRK010000095.1:0-13693 GCF_053589195.1 Streptomyces sp. NPDC003379
GGCATATCCCGCTCCGCGGGATATGCCCCGGCAAGCCGGGGCATAGAGCGCGAATTGCGCAAGCGCAATTCGGATTCCGGCGCAAGCGCCGGAATGGAATTCCGCAAGCGGAATTCCGAACGGAGTTCAATTCGCGCAAGCGCGAATTGAAGGTGACCGCGCAAGCGTGGTCACCCAGGCTGGCCATGAGCGGAGGTGCATCACGCGCGGGCCTGTGTAGGGCTTGGGAATCCCAGCCACCACCCCCACAACGGAGGTGACGGACCGTCGGCCCGATCGAGTGCCGGCCTTACCGCAGTGACGGGCTCCGCTGCGCTTCACCCGAACCCCTCTCCTAGCACCGAATCGGGGCGTTGACGCTTACCGATACGACGTCAGCATACACGCCCAACCTTCCGAGTGGTGCAGAATCCGCCGCCGCATCACCCGGGCGAGCGAACCCACTGCCAGACTGATGCATCATGACCTCTCGCTGTGTAGCCTTTGGGTTCCAGCCACACCCCCCAACCCTCAGTGAAAAACTACCGGCAAAATTCGAGATTGCGCAGCCGTGAATTGCTCAGCCACAGAACGGAAGCTCAGATGTGCGAGCGCCGGAATTCGACGTGCGGAGGTACCGGAGCCGAACGGCCCCCCGGGGCCGGGCGGCGGAACCGCCCACCGGCACCGGCCACGCTTCCGTGCTTTTGAGCGTCTCGGCCGGTACCACCCGAGACTCAGAGCCGTTGCTGCTGTCCACGGCCCGCACGGGGACGCGGTCCCGCACTCGAAGCGAGCTCAGCCACGGGGGGCCGGCCTCCTCGATCCGGTGGTTGTCGACGGCGACACGCCCGCTGCTGCCAGCTGCTTGTGCCGGGCACCGCGCGGCGTGTCGGCGGGGGTTCGTGTGGCAGCCGAGCTCTAGTGACACATAAGAGAGTTCCGCGTCGAAACCGGCTTTGACCTGCGGTGATGTGAAACCGTTTGTTCTAGATCTCCAGAACAAACGCGTCTCGGGTGTTCTGGAGATCCAGAACAAACACCCCCCAAAACTGACGAGGCGTCAGGTGACGGTGAGGCACCGTTTGTTCTGCCCCTCCAGAACAAGCCGGTTTACCTAGTGCTACCGTGCTCCCCGAAACGTTGATCATCTCTGGAGGACTGTGCTGATGGAACAGCTGCCGATCGTCCGCCCCGGCGAGCGCGTCGTCGCGCGGTCGGACGGCAAGGGCGGCTTGATCCTGGGCGTCGAGAAGATCAAGGGCCGCGAGTTCGCCGCGAGCGCGGAGTGCAGTGGCTACGTGCTGGACGCCCGGCTGCTGATGGACGTCCTCGGCAGCCTCAAGATGCCCGGCTCCTGGTTCCAGGTCTGGTGCAAGCTCGTGGCGCTGCAGAACGCCAACCGCGCCGACGACAACCTCCGGGCCGCCGCCCGCGGCTTCGTGAAGACGAGCCAGCGCGACCTCCAGGCCCGGTGCAACTTGTCGGCGGCCTCGGTGAACGAGGCGTCGCAGTTCTTCGCGCACATCGGCTGGATGCGCACCGCCAAGCGCGGGATCCTCCAGCTGAACCCGTGGCTCACGGTGGCCGGCACCTCCGGCGAGCAGGAGAAGTGGCAGGCGCTGTGGAACAGCGCGGAGGGCCCGGCCTGCATCATCCCGCACTCCGACTACCCCACCGAGTGGCGCCAGGCCCGCGAGGCTGAGAAGAAGGCCGCCGAGTCGGCCCGCCGCAAGGAGAAGGTCGTCACGCTGCGGCAGCGTCGGCCCGTGCGCAAGGCGAGCGCATGACCGCGCGCGGCATATCCTCGTTACACGTCAACCGGATCGGAAGTGGTGAGGCTCCGTGAGTAGCTCTTACGTCCCCAGCCCTCCCACCGAGGCACCCGTCACGATCTCTCGTGACGTCCTGCGCCTCCTGGCCCTGGTCGACGTCTCCACCGCCGGCCGCCGCGTCCTGGACCAGCTGCTGTACCTCAGCGACCCGGAGACCGGCACCGCCGAGATCAGCCA
The DNA here is from genome assembly GCF_053589195.1 of Streptomyces sp. NPDC003379. NCBI lineage: Bacteria > Bacillati > Actinomycetota > Actinomycetes > Kitasatosporales > Streptomycetaceae > Streptomyces > Streptomyces sp. NPDC003379. The sequence continues at coordinate 1,992 of NZ_JBSFRK010000095.1, forward strand.
GAACGAGATGGCACGCGAGCTGGGCGCGAGCAAGCCGACCGTGAACCGCGGCTTCAAGGAGCTGCGCGAGTGCGGACTCGCCTGGGGCCTCGAGGACGGTCGCTACCAGCTCCACCCGTTGCTGACCGGCGGTGCGGTCTCCTCCCCTGTCATGGCAGTGCCCGAGATCAAGGCCGCCGACCCCGAGAGCTTCACCGAGCAGCGACGGGCCCGGTTCGCCGCCCAGGTGGCCAATCTCGCCGCCACCGGCTGAACACCCCACCGAGGACCCTGAACGGCTCTCCAGCAGGCTCCTGGTCCCACGAAGACACACAGGCGCTGCACCCCGGGTGCGGCGCCTTCTTCATGCCTGTCCGCGATCAAGCCGGTAGCACTACGTAAACCGGCTTGTTCTGGGAGAGCAGAACAAACGCAGGCCGCTCCGTCGTCCGCGCCCGCTGCGAGCAACGGGTGGCCGGTAGCACCAGGTGAACCGGCTTGTTCTGGAGGAGCAGAACAACCGGCGGCCCCTCGGAGCACGGACGCTGTATGCAGCAGCCGTGCATGGATCTCCTGCCGGACATGGCAGATCTGCGCTGATATTCAGCCGTCGGGACGGGCCCGTGCTCCTGATGCCTGTCCATGGGGCAGCGGACATCGGCGGGTAGCAGCGGGGGCCGAGCAGCGGGCAGCACTTGGCCGTGCTGCGCTGGCCGAGGCTGGCCTGCTACCCGTGCAGCACCCGTGCGCCGCCTGGCCCATGTAAAGGCTGCGCTGGACCCGATGTGCGGCCGGGCGGCAGACCACGAGCACGACCAGGACCACGACAGCAGCGACTACAGCAGCGTCCCGGCCAGGGCCCGGCGGTCCCCTGTCAGGGCATAGCGGCGGGCAGCGAGTCCGTTCTCTACCGTCTCGCCGATCTCGTCGCACAGGGGCGCCAGGACGTCGGCGGCCTCGGCGTCGGTCAGGTACGCCGGGGCGACTTCGAGCATCAGCTCCCCGATCTGGTGGGTGCTGGCGGCGAGGTCGTCGACGACGCGGCGCAACGTGGCGACGGTCGGGTCCGTCGGCGGTTCGGCGGGCGGTGGTGGCGGGGCGGTACGGACGTCGCGGACGGCCTGGCGGACCACGGCGCGCACCGTGGCCTCATCGAGGGCCTGGAGGCCGCTGTGGGCGAGCGCTGCGAGTCGGCGGGCGATGATCTCCGCGACGTCGTCCGTACGGCCGGAGACGGCGATCAGGGCCCGCTGGGACAGGCCGTAGTCGAGCGCGGCCGCGGCGGCCGGGTCGGTGTCTCGCGTGCGAGACAGGCCGGGGCCGGCGGCGACGGCGTCGTGGATCGCGGCGAGCGCACGGGCGACGTCGAGGAGCCGGTACGCCTGGGCGCGGCTGATGCCGAACTCCGCCCGGCAGTACGACTCCCAGCTGCTGTGCCCCAGGGGGAGCCAGACGCGGGCGGCGTGCGCGTCGCGGACCCGGGCGGCGAGCACGGCCACGGAGCGCCGGACGTCGTCCATCGCCTCGCGCAGCCCGGCCGTCATCTCCCGGGCGCGGGCCGCGGTGAGCGGCGGCCGCGCCGGTTCGACGCCGTGCTCCTGGTCCTCGGTGTCCTCGCCCACGACTCCATCGTCCTCCGCGCCGACGGGCACCACCAGGGCGCGCGGGAGCACAGGGCGCGAGCTCCACCTCACAGCCTCACAGTTCACCCCGCCCACCTGGGAAAACGGCCTGTGAGCCTGCCAGCCTCACAGCGTGACACCGTGCGCGGCGCGGGTCTGTCACGCTGACCCGCGACGGCAGGCGCGGGCCCGCCGCACGAGCCGAAGGGGACCAGGTGGCGGGGATGGAGCGGGAGCCGGCGGAGGTGCGGATACCCAAGACGGCGCTGGACGCCTTCGCCGCGGCGCTGAGCGTGCGCACGGTGGCGATGCGGACGTGGCCCGACGGCATCGAGTGGATGTACCCGGTGGGCACGTGGGACGAGGCGCACCTGGAGGTGGCGCTCATGCCCGGCGGCGAGGAGGTGTGGCTGCGGATGTCCACCGACCGATCCAGCGTCGCCGTGTGGACCATCGAGCAGTGGTGGGACTTCGCCGGGGAGCTGCCCGGAGCGACGCCGCCACCGGCCTGAGACGCGCAGCCCCTCGCGGGTCGGCCAGCGCACGGATGGCGGAGATCGGCGTGGCTCCGGCGGGGCGGCTTCGTTGAGCACAGGGACGACCACGACGTCGTCCAGGCCGCCGCCAGCCGAGCGAACGAGGACCGATGCCGAACAGGCCGCCCTACGACCCGACCTACGGCTTCGACCACGCCACCCGGACGGTGCGCGTCCATCACCACGACCTGGCCCGGCTGCTGCTGATGTTCCGCTCGCTGATGCGTGAGACGCAGAAGCCGGGCTCTTGGGAGCACATGCGCGACTACGACCTGTCCTTCGAGCGCCTTGCGGACGCGGCCGACGCTGCTGCGGAGATCGTCTACGGCAAGAAATGGACGGGGCCTGACCTGCGGATGCGCTGCACGACCACCGAGCCGGTCTACGACTGGCCCGAGGGCGGCCCGTACGACGGGGAGGCGACGTTCACCTGGAGGGTGCCGGGCTACGGCTCGCACGCCAGCGAGGACGGCCAGGTCGAGCTGTACTCGAACACGGCGCTGTGCGGGTTCAGCTGGGCGAAGGACGACAGGCCGCGCCGGGTGGAAGGCTTGCCGGAGTGCCCGGAGTGCCGGCGCGAGGTGCAGCTCGGTGCCGATCGCCCGCGCGGCGCCTGGTGACAACCGCCTGGCTACGCGTTGCCGCCGGGGTGACTACCGGTGGATACGGCGGTGGCTACGATCGGAAACGGCCTGACCCCGGCAGTTGCGATGCCGGGGTCAGGCCGTTGTCACGGGTGGCTACCCGAGCCAGACGATGTTCAGAACCGTCAGGCTGCGCAGGGGCCGGTTGACCCAGAAGGTGACGGAGAGCTGGCCGACAGCCGCGTAGCGGACGTCCTCGCCCTCGTCGTCGTCGGTGTCGAACTGCCGAAAGCCCCACGGATCTGCGGCGGCCGCGGTGAGGATGTCCCACACGGTGTCCACCGCATGCTCAGGCAGGGCGTCGAGGACCTTGGCGGCCGGGGCGGAGACGCGGACCGCGTACGGCGCCGGGCTCACCCGCGACGGTGGCGGAGCTCCGCCAGGTCGACGGCGTCGCTGTCGTCGTAGCCGGAGGCGACGAACGCGTCGACGGCCGGGGCGTGCGCGATGCGGCCCTGCCAGTCCTGGATGACCTCGTAGAGACCGGCCAGGGAGAAGCTGCGGCGGGATTCCTCGAGGGCGGCCGACCACTCGCGCTCGAAGGCCGGCACCCAGCGGTCCGCGCGCTTGTCGGCGCGCAGCTGGGCGAGGAGTTCGGCCGGTGCCCCGGGCGCGGGGGCGTACGGCGTGAGGGGTGCGTGGTCGGGCTGCGCGCTCATCTGGTCCTCCCGGCGGGTCGTCTTGAGCCGAAGCACGATAGCTGTCACCAACGGCCTCCGCTGAGCTGCGGCTTCAGCCGGGTGAAGCACGGTAGTTGTCACCAATGAGGCGGGCTACCTGTCACCAGCAAGGCGCGACGCATCGCGGTTGTCACCGGCTGCGGCGTCCTGTATCCGCCTGACCTGCTCCGCAGCACTGGCGGCCAGCCCCGCGCACGTAGTCCGGCGGTTCCGGTGACAACAAGCTGCCTTTGTGACAACTATCGTGCTTCGGCTCACGTCTCCTCACGGTACGCGCGCCAGGTGGCCGTGGATGCGGGCATGGGCGGATCCCCTCCTACTGGGTGCGCAGGGTGCGGGCGACGGCCTGGGTGTGCTCGCGCAGCGGGAGGTCCTGCTTGTCCCAGGTGGCCGCGATGTGGCTGAGGAGTTCGGCCGTGGCGCGCTCCGAGTCGCTCGGGTCGCTGGCGAGCAGCTTGTCGGCGGCGAGGGCGACGTCGACGGCCGGGGACGGCTGCTTCAGCAGGGCGGTGTCCTCGTCGGTGGCGATGCCGATGACACCGAGGTAGCGCTGGCCGTCGCGGGTGTGGATGGTGATGTCGCCGTCGCTGGGGTAGTCCGGGGTGGCGCCGACGAAGTCGGGGTGGTTGAGGACCGCGGCCGCCAGGGCCTCGTGCAGGACGGGCTCGCCGAGCATGTCGTCGTCGGAGGGGGCCGGGTCCTTCAGCGTGAGGAGCCAGGCCCGGCCGTCACCGGTGTCGGAGGTGGCGAAGACGACGTCGTAGTCGCCGGGGTTGGCGTACGCGGCGGTGAAGTGCGGGCTGCGGCGCAGCGCGTCGGCGATACGAACGCTGTCGTAGTCCGCGCGGATCAGGTGGTCCTTGTCGCGGTCGATGGGCAGAAATTCAGCGGTCACGTATTCGCTCCTAGTCAGTAATCCAGATCGAGGTAGTCGATGTCGTTGATTTCTACGTCCGACAATCCCATAGCGCGGCCGCCGCCGTCCTGGAAATACACTTCCTTAAACCCTTCGGCGATGATTCCGCGCATCTGCTGGTCGCTGGCCCCTGTGTCGCGGGCGTCGAAGAGGCGGCGGGCGTACTCCGGGGGGAGGTGCACGGTGAGGCGGCGGAACCGTCCGTCGTCGGTTGTGCCGACGGGCGCGGTGTAGCCGAACCGGGCCCGGGTCTCCACCGTGATTCCGCTCGTGGTGGCGGCCTGCTTCTGCCGGCGCTTGCGCACCAGCGGCTGCCACCGCTGCCGTACGGCGTCGTCGATCTTCGCGGCGACGTCGGCGCGGGCGTGCTTGCGGGCGCCGCGCCGGTAGCGGTTGACGGAATCGGCGGTGACGCCGAGCTCCTGGGCGACGGCCTTCGCGCTGCCGAACTGCTTGAGCAGGAACCCGATCTGGCCCTTCAACGTCTTGGGCGGGTCCTTGGTGAACGCCTCGCGGTCGGCCCGCTCGATCGCGTCCTCGATCTCCTTCACAGCTCAGCTCCCGTCGTAGTCGTCGTCACGGTGAAACCGGTCGTGAACGGGGCGTGCGTCTTTGGCCGCGTCGAGGTTCACGACCAAGCGTTCGGCAACACCGTCGCCCTCCGGTTCGAGGTAGCCCAGCGCGCGGAGCTCTGCGACGGCCTTGCGGAACGCCTCTCGGCCTTCGGCAGCCAGCCGCTCACTTCGGGTCAGCGAAGTAAGTTGGTACATCAGGGGCCGGTCGTCGTCGGTGTATCCCGTGGTGAGTTCGGCCAGAACACCGCGGGCGCGCCAGGTCAGGCGCATGTCGCGCATCGCCCAGGCGAACAGGACCGGGTCGTAGCCCGGCGGGCTGGTCGGCAGGGCCCAGCGAGGACGGATGCGGTCGGTGGAGGTCATCGGTGCGGTCCTTGGTGTGGAGTCGGGCGGAGCAGGCGGGGTGGGAAGCTACTCGCCGTCCTCAAGGACGGCGTCACCGCCCTTGATGTGGCGGGCCGGGTTCAGGTCCTTCTCCATCAGGTCGACCGCCCACAGCATCGACTGAACGCCCTCCAGCTTCGCCAGGCCGGGCGTGGGCCCGAGGCGGAAGGCGCCGGGGATGGGCTTGCCGGACTCCGCGTACGGGAGGAAGTCCAGTGGGCTCGGGCCAGGAGCGGGGTAGACGACGCAGTCGGAGAGCACCGCGAGCGGGTACAGGCCGGTGAACTCCGCCATCTTCAGCATCTTGCGGTGCATGTTGACCCGCGCCTTGGAGATGACGGCGGCGCGGATGTCGGGCCGCCAGGTCGGGCGCTGCATGGCCGGCCATGGCTCGCCGTCCTTGTATCCCTTGCCCTGCGGGTTCTCGAACAGCTTCCCGATGCCGCCCTTGATGGTGGCTTTGATCGCGGTGAGCACCGCGGCGAGGACCGGGTCGGACTTGTGCTGTTCCATCGCCGCGAGGAACTGCTTGTCGGTGAGGTCCTTGGTGACGCCCATGTCGGCGAGCGTGTCGACGTAGGCGGTCTTGAGGCGGTCGTGCCACGGGTCCAGGTACGCGCCGGTCTCCCGGCGCAGGTAGGCCTCGATCGGCTGGACGTTGTAGCCGAGTTCCTGGGCGTAGGCGACGGTGTGTGTCTGGTACCAGGCCGGGCCCGTGGGACGCTCGCCGGTCGGCGTGAACGGCGAGGGCAGGCGCGGGTCCAGCTCGATGTGGGAGAGGTCGACCAGCCAGGAGCCGGGGACCTTCGGGTTGAACTTGGGGCCGACGAAGTGATCCGGTGCGCTGAGACCGACGGTGAGGCGGGCGGCGGCCGCGAGGAACGCGGTGTTGAGGTCGAGGCCGACCGCGTAGGGCAGCGTGCACTCCTCATCGGTGAGGGTGTCCACGCTGCGCACCCACTGGTAGGCCTCCTCATGCAGGAAGCCGCCCTTCCAGCCGATCCGGTGAATCGCCGGGTGCTCAGGCTGTCCCTCCGGCGGCGCCGGGTCCATCGGCTCGGTGCCCAGGCTGCCGGGGTTGTGGCCCGAGATCCAGTTCCCGGTCTCCGCATCGCGCTCCGGGCGGGTCGGCGGGCGCAGCGCGGTCATCAGCTCCAGGCCGGTCACGGCGGTGCCGCCGCGCGGGGTCGTGACCCGCTGCGCGTACAGGCCCATCACGCGGGCGACGTCGGCCGGCTCCATGTCGGTGACGCCGGGCCAGTCCCGCTTGTCGAGGGCGTCCCAGGGCAGGACCGCGAGCTGCACGCACTGCCGGTCGCGGCCCTGGGCCTTGCGGTAGATCCGCGGCCACGGACCGAATCCGCGCTGGGTGAGCTGCCACTTCGCCTTGAGGATCTGCTTGACGACCGGGTGGTCCTCCGCCAAGCGCAGGCCGCGCCGGTCCTCCAGGCGCTCGGGCAGCCCGAGCTTCGCGGCCGCGGATGCCGTGAGGACGATCAGCGGGTCGGCGTCCTTGCCGTATCGGTGCAGCTTCGCGGCACCGAGGCCGGACTCGCGCAGCGTCCACTCCACCAGCTCCACCACGGTGGTCGCCGGGCAGTCCAGCACCAGGCCGTTGACGCCGTACGCGGAGCCGTGGCCATCGAGGACAGCGAGCGGGCCGTGCGGGAAACGCGGGTCGACGGCGGGCGCGGCAGCCTTCTTCGCCGCCGGACGCCGCGACGTCGCCGGGCGCGCAGCCGGACGCTCGGGCGCGGCCGGGGCGACCGGAGCCGGAGCCGGTGCGTCGGCAGTCGCCTCTTCGGAGGCGGCCGGGCCGGTGAACGTTTCGGGCACTTCCGGCTGCGGCGTGACGGCCGGGGCCGGGGCAGAGGGAGCTGCGTGGGCGGGGAACCGTGCCGCCCAGCCGTTCAGCAGCCGCTGGTACGCCTCCAGGCGCGGCGGTTTCGGCTCGGAACGGCCGTTCTCCCAGTTCTTGACGGTCTGGGTCGTGGACTTGAGGGCTTGTGCGAGACGGGCCTGGGTGATGCCGGCGGCTTGACGCAAGCGGGCCCGCTCGGCAGGGGGCGGGAGCTGCGGCTCCTCCTCCAGCAGTGCGTCGACGGATGCGAACAGCTCTTCCTCGGATGCCATATCTGTCTACCTCCACCCCAGACACTACCACTATTTACCCTCCGATTTAGCCGGTGAATTTATCCCTAGTACTACTGTGCTAGCGTGTTGCCTCTTGATCACCGCAAGCGAGAACTCCGTTACGTGGAGGGCCAGTTGGAGCGCGTCACCCCGGCGGTACTGAGCGAGGAGGAGCACCAAGACGTGCTGCGTCGGTGCATCCTTCCGGCAGCGACGTGCAACGCCCCAGCGCAGGCTCGGCCGGTCGTCGTCGTGGTCGCCGGTCAGCCCGGAGCAGGGAAGACCGAGATCGCGGACTGGATTCAGGCCGCGCTCGACCGCCGGGGCGGCGCGGTGCGGGTCTGCCGCGACCTCTACAAGAACGCGCACCGCGCTTACGCCGCGGCGTTGGCGGCCGACATCCGCACCGCCGGTGCCGCGGTGCGGCCGGACACCAGCCGCTGGCAGGCCGAGGTCGAGGAGCACGTCCGCGCGCGGCGGTTCGACGCGGTCGTCGAATCCGCCCTCGCCGACGCGGACGAGTTCCGCACCTCCTCAAAGGCATACCGGCGCTCCCGCCACCGGATCGAGATCGTCGTGGTCGCGACCGCGGAGGCGTGGAGCCAGCTCGGGACCCTGGACCGCCTTCTGGACGGGGCGGCCGGCGGCGAGGGCCCACGGTATGTGGCCTGGGACAACCTCGACACATGTGTCGAGGAGCTGCCGGCGACGCTGTCGGTCATCGAGGCCGAGCACCTGGCCGACCGGATCACCGTGGTCCGCCGCGACGGCACCGTGCTGTACGACAACGAACTGCTCGACGGCACGTGGCGGCGCCGGACCGCTGCGGACAGGGCTGTGGTGTACGAGCAGCGCCGCCCCTGGAGCGCGAAGGAGACGGCCGTCTTCCACCACGCGCTCACGCGTGCCGAGGTGCGGGTGCACCGTGATCTGCCCGAGGACGAGCGCCTGGCCGTTCACCGGGACGTCCGGCGCGCGGCCGCGCTCGCCGAGCCCGTACGGCGCATCGCTCAGCCCCGGCGGCGAGCGCCCGGCGTCGACTACCACCGCCTCTCCGCCGACGAACACCGCTGGGTCTTCGACGAGCTGATCGCCCCGTCCTACCTGAGCGGCATCATCAGCCGGCCCGATCCGCGCGCCGTCTACGTGCTGGGCCAGCCCGGGGCGGGCAAGCTCCTGGCCGCGAGGATGGTGCGGCGCGCGATGCGGCCGGGGACGACTCACCTGATCGGCGACGACTTCAAGGCCCAGCACCCGGACTACCTGCGGCTGCTGCGCGAGGACCCCCGCCGTGCCGGAGCGGCGATCCGGGCGGACTACCGGGCCTGGTTCACCCAGGCTGAGCAGTATGTGCAGGAGCGGCGTGGTGACGTCCTGATCGAGGGCGCGCCGGGAAGCGTCGAGGAGCTGTTCGACAGCGCACTGCCGTTTGCGGCCAGCGGCTACCCGGTCGAGCTCGTGGTCCTGGCCGTCCGTGAGGCCGACAGCCGTCAGGCCACCGCGCTGCGCTACGCCCGGTCTCTGCAGATCGGTCTCACCCCCAGGTTCACCACGCGGTCGGGGCACCGGACCTGTTTCCACGCGCTCACCGATGTCGTCACCGCCGCCGAGCGCCATCCGGCGATCGCCGCGATCACGGTGATCCGGCGGGACGGCCGGGCCCTGCTGCGCCACGAGGCCGGCGGCGCCGCGAGCGCGTCATGGGCCCTGGCGGCGGAACGGGCACGCCCGTACACCGAGCAGGAGGCCGCCGCGTTCTTCCGCCTCCATCACGGTCTGTGGCGAGCGCTCCCGCGGCACCGCGACGAACTGGAGGAGATGCTCGCGCTCGCCCGCCCGCTGATGCCGCCCGGGATGCAGCCGATCCGGATCGACCGGCCGCACCCCTCTGTGTGGTCTCTGCCCGTCACGCTCCAAGGAGCGGCCTACGAGGCGTCGAGTTCCTTCAGCCGGGCCGCGTAGACCTCCTTGATCCGGGCTGCTTCCTCCGGGTCGGCGGTCGCAAGCTGCTGCTGGTCGGCGAGCGCGGCCTGACGGCCGGCCCGCAGTTTTTCAACCCGCTCCTCATCGGGCACCGGGGAACGCTGCTCGGCGAGGAGCTGGTCGTTGTACCAGCTCACCACCGCCCGCACGGCATCCGCGGCTTGCGCCTCCACGCCGCCTTCCAGACCGGAGAAGTCAGAGCTGGGAGTGTCGGACACGGCCCACCACCTTCGTGTTGATCTTGGTGTGAAACGGCCATTGTCTCCCTGTCCGCGACCACCGGCCCAGCGGTGCGACACACCATGAGAGAAGGCGCCGAACTCCTTCGCACCCCGCCTGCACGCAAGGGATGCTTCTCCAAGCACTTGGGCGCGGGCATAGGTTGGGCCCAAGTGATCATCGTTTCGGGGGTGGGACGTGGCAGGCCGGGATCTGCGGGCACTGTTCAGCACGAATGACCGGGGTCTGAGGGCCGTGGAGGCGTTCACCAACCGGCAGGTGCAGTGGGAGCTGGTTGCGGCCGCGCTGGCCGAGCATCTGCGGCAGGTCACCGGGCCTGGCTTCGACGTCGAAGACCTGGAGTGCCCGCGCCGCAACGTGATGGTGTTCCACGGCGTCGGCGGGATCGGCAAAACGACCTTGTCCCGCAAGCTGGAGGCCGCGCTGGCGGGAGCCGGTCAGCGGCCCGCCCAGTGGGGCGAGCCCGCCTGGTCCGGACAGCGGATCTATCCGGTGCGCATCGACCTCAGCCGTTCGGCCGGCACGTCGTTTGAGGACGTCATCCTCACCATCCGCGCCGCGCTCGCCGAACTCGGCCGTCCCCTGCCCGCCTTCGACATCGCCCTGCGCCGCTACTGGGAGATCCAGCACCCCGGCGAAAGCCTGGAGGAGTACCTGCGCCGCGGCGGTCTCGCGGGCCGGTTTGGCAAGGCGATGCCGCAGCAGATGCAGTCCGCTCTCGCCGACGCCGCCCAGGCCCTCCTCCTGCCGGGCACCGTCGGCACGGCGGTCGGTGCGGTGATCGGCTCCCTCACCGGGGCGCTGCGCGAGCGGCGCCAGACCGTACGGGCGCTCGCCGGATGCGCGCGGCTGGCGGACCTCCTGGAGGCCGAGGCGGACCTGGAAGCGCTGTCCTTCTATCCCCATCTGCTGGCGTGGGAGCTCGCCCGGCTCCCGGTGGACCAGCGCGTCATGCCGGTGATCCTGCTGGACACCTTCGAGGACGTCGGCGACCGCACTCACCGCGACCTGGAGCGCCTCCTCCAGCGGGTGGTGTGGCTGATGCCGAACTGCTTCTTCGTCATCACCGGCCGCTCCCGCCTGCAATGGGCCGACCCCGCTCTCCACGGACAGCTCGACTACACCGGCCCGAACGCCTGGCCCGGCCTGGCAGCACCCGCCGCTGTCCCGGCCGCCCGCGCCGCCCGCCCGTCCCTCGGCCACGGGCGCCAGGTCCTGGTCGGTGATTTCTCTCCCGAGGACTGCGACGACCACCTCGCCCGCCGGCTCACCCGCGACAGTGAACCGCTCATCAGCCAGGAGATCCGGCAGGTCATCAGCGACCGATCCCACGGTCTGCCGCTCTACCTCGACCTGTCGGTGATGCGGTTCCTGGAAATCCGCCGCACCGGCCGCACACCGCAGCCGGCCGACTTCGACCACGACTTCCCCGCGCTGATCGCCCGCACCCTGTCCGACCTCACCGCTGAGGAGCGGCACGTCCTGCGCTCCGTGGCCCTGCTGGACGCCTTCGACCTCGACCTGGCCACCGCGGCCGCCGGACTGACCCACCAAGCCCCGGCCCTGCGCCTGATCGAGCGGCCCTTCATCCGCGAGAACGCCTTCGGCCTGTGGCCCTACCACCTGCACGGGCTGATCCGCTCCACCGTCCGCAGCGCCGACGACCAGGCCGACGACCGCTGGACGGCCCGCGACTGGCAACAGGCCGCCCAGCGCGCACTCACCGCGCTCGGGGAACAATTCCGTACGCGCACCGGCCGCAGCCGGATGCTGCTGGTCGGCTGCCTGCGCCAGGGCCTCACCCTGGCCCGCGACTTCCGTCTCGACCTGGACTGGCTGGCCGAAGCAGCCTGGGCATACGTCAGCGACTCAGTATGGGAACCGCTCGCCCCGCCGGCCCGGCACGGTGCCGAGGACGGCATGGTGACGGCGGCCGACGCTCTCGTCGAACTCCTGGCGACGCTCGCCCGCCGCCAGCACGAGCACCGCTCCCAGGCCGCCTCCCGCCTC
>NZ_JBSFRK010000096.1:0-13606 GCF_053589195.1 Streptomyces sp. NPDC003379
GGCGCGGATCCATGTGATCCGCGCCCCACCGGCGTATCGGGGCTTTTGTGTGCCAGGGCTCGTGGGTAAGGTTAGGTTAGCCTCACCGATCAATCGGGACGGCGCTACCGATGAGTCCTGTCCGGGAGGTGAACCGCGTGTACGTCTGCAACTGCTTCGGGGTCACCGAGGCTCAGGTGAAGAAGCACGCGGCGGACGGCGCCTGCACCCCCCGCCAGATAGCGTCGGCCTGCAAGGCGGGCACGGACTGTGGTTCGTGCGTACGACGCATCCAGGCGCTGCTCGGACGGGGCGCGTGCCCGCGCCGCGAGCTGGTCGATCAGGGGGAGCCGGTGCTCTCGGCCCTGGACGAGGCCGCTTAGTCCTGTGGCTCCAGGGCTCTGGCTCCAGGCTCCAGCTCAAGGCCCTAGCTCTCCGGCTGCTCGATGAGCTGCGCGAGGTAGAGCGGTTCGCCCAGCTTCTCCACCAGCTCCAGCTGGGTGTCGAGATAGTCGATGTGGTGCTCCTCGTCCGCGAGGATCGACTCGAAGATGTTGGCGGACGTGATGTCGCCCTTGGCCCGCATCACCTCGATCCCGCGCTTGAGGCGGTCGATCGCCTCCGCCTCGACCTGCCGGTCCGCGTGGAACATCTCGGTGACCGTCTGGCCCACCCGGACGTGGAAGAGCCGCTGGTAGTTGGGCAGGCCGTCGAGGAACAGGATCCGGTCGGTCAGCACCTCCGCGTGCTTCATCTCGTCGAACGACTCGGACCGGGTGTACTTGGCGAGCTTGGTCCAGCCGAAGTTCTCCTGCATCTTGGCGTGGAGAAAGTACTGGTTGATCGCCGTCAGCTCGGCGGTCAGCTGCTCATTGAGAAATTCGATGACCTCGGGGTCGCCCTGCATCGCAGAGGCTCCTTCCACACGGTGACTGGGCAGGTAGCGCGCATCTTTGCACCGGTGTTCGGAAGCCGTCCAGTAAGTGCACGCTTAGTAGGAGTTGCCCGAATCCGCATCTGTCCGGCTTCGTCTGGTCACGCCCACTGTCCCCGGTCTGTCAGGATGGAGTCATGGGTCAGCCGGCGGAACGCGCATCTCGACAGGCAGCGGAGCCGGAGCTTCCGCCGGGTCAGCGGCTGCAGCGCGGCTGGCCGGTCACGCACTACGGTCCGGTGCCGAAGTTCCGCCCGGAGCGCTGGGAGTTCAGGGTCTTCGGGGCCACCGCGGACGGCGAGAAGCACTGCTGGACCCACGAGGACTTCTCGGCCCTGCCGTACGCGACGGTCGTCGCCGACCTGCACTGCGTCACGAAGTACAGCATGCTGGGCGCCGAGTGGGGCGGCGTGCCGGCCCGCACGCTCCTGGAGCTCGCCCCGCCCGCGGCCGACGCCACCCACGTCATGGTCTGGGCCGAGTACGGCTTCAGCTCCAACCTGCGGATGGCGGACTTCGCCTCCGACGGCACGATCTTCGCCACCCACAAGGGCGGTGAACTGCTCACCGCGGAGCACGGTTTCCCGCTGCGGCTCGTGGTGCCCCATCTGTACGCCTGGAAGGGCCCCAAGTGGGTCCGCGGCATCGAGTACATGACCGCCGACCGCCGAGGCTTCTGGGAGGAGCGCGGCTATCACAACGTCGGCGACCCCTGGCGGGAGCAGCGCTACTCCTACCAGGAGGAGCCCGGGGACGGCCCCGAACTCTAGGCCGGGGTGCTCCGGAGCCCCTTGAGCCGCGCCACGTCCGCCGCGTGCCCCTCCTTGCCGCCGGGCGTCTCGATGATCAGCGGTACGCCCTCGGTGGCGGGGTGGAGCATCAGCTCGCGGAACGGGTCCTCGCCGATGTGGCCGGTGCCGATGTTCTCGTGACGGTCCTTGTGGGCGCCGACGACGTCCTTGGAGTCGTTGGCGTGCACGAGCTTCAGACGGCCCTCGCCGACCGTGTCCACGAGGAGGTCCAGGGTCTGCTTCATGCCGCTCGGCCCCGTCAGGTCGTGGCCCGCGGCGAAGATGTGGCAGGTGTCCAGGCACACGCCCAGCTTGGGGTGGGAGTCCAGCGCCTCGAAGTACGGTCCGAAGTCCCAGGTGCGGGAGCAGAGCGAGGCGCCCTGGCCGGCCGTCGACTCCAGGAGCAGGAACGGGTCGTCGTCGTGCGTCAGCTCGTCGAGCAGCGGCAGCGCGAGCTCGCGCACCTGCTTCAGGGCGACCTCCCGGTCCCGGCCGCCGGTCGCGGAGCCGGTGTGCACGACGACGCCGAGCGCGCCGATCTCGCGGCCCCGGCGCAGCGAGTGCCGCAGGGACTCCACGGACTTCTCGGCGGTCGCCTCGGTGTGCGAGCCGAAGTTGATGAGGTAGGGCGCGTGGACGTACGCCGGGACGCCTTCGGCGGCGCAGGCCGCGCGGAACTCCTCGTCCTGCTTCGGGTTGCCGGGCGGGGTCGCCCAGCCGCGCGGATTGGCGACGAAGACCTGGACGGCCTCGGCACGGACGTCACGGGCGTACGAGAGTCCTACGGAGGCGAGGCCGCCGGCGACGGGGACATGGCCGCCGACGGGGTTGCGGGACGCGGCACCCGGGGACGCCGTACGGGAGGACTTGTTGCTGCTCACGCCGTCAAGGGTGGCATGCGCGCGGGGGCGCGCGGGCATCGGTGCGGGGTGTGATTGGTCATTGCCCGGTCATTGCCCCGGGCCTGCGGAAGCCAGGGTTCAGCGAATCTCGATGGTGATCGTCGAGCCCTTGCGGGCCTCGTCACCGCCGTCCACCGACTGGTCCTTCACCGTGTCCCCGAAGAGGCCGAACAGACCGCGGTCCTTCTCCACCTCGAAGCCCGCCGCCTCCAGCTCGCCCACGGCGTCGTCGACCTTCATCCCGGTCACGTCCGGGACCTCGACCATCGGCTGGCCCTTGGAGATCGTCAGCTCGACCGTGTCGCCCTCGGCGAGCGACTTGCCTTCGCCGGGGGACTGCTTGGCGACGTCGCCCTTGTCCTCGTCGGAGTAGACCCGGGCCGTGGCGATCTCCACCTTGAGCCCGGCGTCCTCCAGCTCGGCGGTGGCGTCCGCCTCGGAGTCGCCCGTCACGTCGGGGGTCTTGATCTCGCGGCCCTTGCTGACGACCAGGGCGACGGCGGAATCCGCCTTGCGGGTGAAGCCGGCGCGCGGGTCCGTGCTGATCACGGAGCCCTTCTCGATGGTGCTGCTGAAGGCATTGGTGACCATGCCCGGGGCGAGGCCGGAGTTCTTCAGCTCCTTCTTCGCCGAGGCCAGCGGGATGTCCTTCACGTTCGGCACCTTCACGGTCTCCGGGCCCCGCGAGACGGTCAGCGTCACCTGGCCGTTCTGCCGGATGCGGTCGCCGACCGCGGGGTCGGTGTCCATGACCGTGCCGCGCTTGTCGGTGTCGCTGTACGCGCGCTCGACGTCCTTCACTTCGAGCCCGGCCTCTTCGAGGCGCTGCTTCGCCTGCGCCTCGGTCTTCGCCAGGAGCGGCGGGACCTCCGTGAACTGCCCGGAGTTGATGTACCAGACGCCGGCGCCCAGACCGAGGGCCAGCAGCACCGCGGCGACCACCGCGATCGTGCGGCGGCGCGGGTCCAGCCGTCGGCGGCCGGACCGCGCGGGGGCGGGGGGCGCTGGCGGCGGTGTCGTCAGGACGCTGGTGCGGTTGAGCGGATCCTGCCGGTCCTGGCGCCCCTGCTCGCCCTCTCCGCCCTCGGCCGGGAGCGGCAGCTGCACGGAGCGCGCCGCGCGCGGGATCACGCTGGTGCGGTCCTCGGCGTTGTCGTGCCCCGCCGCGCGAGCCTGCGGCGGCACCGCGTCGAGCTGCTCCTCGCTGAGGGCGGCCCGCGCCTCCCTGAGGAGGGCGAGGAGCGCCACCGCGTCGTACGGACGCACGTCCGGGGTGCGGGCCGTGGCGGAGGCGACCAGCTCGTCGAGCTGGAAGGCGAGCCCCGGGACGGCCGCCGACGGGGGCGGCACGTCCTCGTTGAGATGCTGGTAGAGCACCTGGGCCGGGGAGTCCCCGGAGTGCGGCTTGGCGCCGGTCAGCATTTCGTAGAGCACGACCCCGCACGCGTACACGTCCACGCGGGTGTCCGCCGTGCCGTGCTCGATCTGCTCCGGGGCGAGATAGGAGACGGTCCCGAGGACGGTGCCGGTGGTGTTCGTGACGGTGTCCACCGCGCGTACGAGCCCGAAGTCGGCGACCTTGACCCGGCCGTCGTCCCCTATGAGGACGTTCTCGGGCTTCATGTCGCGGTGCACGAACCCGGCGCGGTGCGCGGCGCCGAGCGCGGCGAGGACCGGCTCCAGGATGTCGAGCGCGGCCCGCGGCTGCAGGGCGCCGCGCTCGCGCAGGACGTCGCGCAGCGTGCAGCCCGCGATGTACTCCATCGCCAGATAGACGTAACCACCGTCGGCGCCCTGGTCGAAGACACCGACCACGTTCGGGTGCGAGAGGCGGGCGACCGACTTGGCCTCGCGGATGAAGCGGTCCACGAAGGAGGCGTCGGCCGCCAGCGTGGGGTGCATCACCTTGAGCGCGAGCACGCGGTCGAGGCGGGTGTCCACGGCCCGGTAGACCGTGGCCATCCCGCCGACCGCGATGCGCCCCTCGATCCGGTAACGGCTGTCGAGCAGCTGCCCGACGAGGGGGTCCTGAAGGGTCGTGTCCACGCAGGGGAGTCTACGAGCCGGCACCGACAGCCCGTCCCGCGCGGGCGTATTCAGGGCGGTACTGCAGCCGAGCTGTAACAGGCCGCGGGTCCCCGGGGCCGCTCAGAAGGCAGGCCGCTCCGGATCCAGCCGCGCCAAGCCCTCCGCGGGAGAAGAAGCCTCCGCGAAGTGCCGCCGCGGGATGCGCCCGGCCCGGTGCGCGAGGCGCCCCGCCTCGACGCCGTGCCGCATGGCCTCCGCCATCAGGACCGGCTCCTGCGCCCGCGTGACCGCCGAGGCGAGCATCACACCCGCGCACCCCAGCTCCATCGCGAGCACCGCGTCGGACGCCGTGCCCGCGCCCGCGTCGAGGATCACCGGCACGCGCGCGTGCTCGACGATCAGCTGGAAGTTGTGCGGGTTGCGGATGCCGAGCCCCGAGCCGATGGGCGAGCCGAGCGGCATGATCGCCGCGCACCCCACGTCCTCCAGCTTCCGCGCGAGCACCGGGTCGTCATTCGTGTACGGAAGGACCGTGAAGCCGTCGTCGACCAGGATCTCCGCGGCGTCCAGGAGCTCGATCGGATCGGGGAGCAGCGTGCGCTCGTCCGCGATCACCTCCAGCTTCACCAGGTCCGTGCCGAGCGCCTCGCGCGCGAGGCGGGCGGTGAGGACCGCCTCGCCCGCGGTGAAACAGCCCGCCGTGTTCGGCAGGACACGGATGCCGAGCCGGTCGAGGACGGAGAGCACCGAGCCCCGCACGCCCGGGTCGAGGCGGCGCATCGCGACCGTGGTCAGCTCGGTGCCGGACGCGATCAGGGACCGCTCCAGGACGTCGAGGCTGGGCGCCCCGCCCGTGCCCATGATCAGGCGCGAGGACAGGGTGAGCCCGCCGAGGACGAAGGGGTCGTCTGCCATGGTCGGATCAGCCTCCCTGGACGGCGGTGAGTACTTCGACGCGGTCGCCGGCGGCCAGCGCGGTGTCGGCCCACCGCGCGCGCGGGACGACGGTTTCGTTGAGTGCGGCGGCGACACCGGACGGGGCCGCGGTGAGGCCGGCGACGAGGGCGTCGAGCGTGGTGCCCGGGGCCACATCGCGTACCTCTCCATTGACGGAAACAGACAAGGGCGTACTCATGCGGGTTGCTCCGTGAACGACTGCGTAGGGGGTGGCGGTACGAAGGACGGCTTGGTGAAGCGGTGAGGCGTGAACGGCAGCGCCTCGTCCGGGAGTTCACCGGTGGTCAGGGAGTGCGCCATGACGTCGCCCGTCAGGGGCGTCAGCAGGACGCCGTTGCGGTAGTGCCCGGTGGCCAGCTGGAGTCCGGGCAGCCGCGTCGGGCCGAGCAGCGGCGCGTTGTCCGGGGAGCCGGGGCGCAGGCCCGCGCGGGTCTCGGTCAGCGGCAGTTCCGTGATGCCGGGTACGAGTTCGTGGGCGTCCCGCAGAAGTTCGTAGACGCCGCCCGCGGTGACCGTGGTGTCCCAGCCGAGCTCCTCGCTGGTGGCGCCGACGACCAGCTCGCCGTTCTCGCGCGGCACGAGGTAGACGTGGCTGCCGCGCACGACCGCGCGCACGGTGCGGCTCAGGAACGGCGCGTACGGCTTCGGGACCGTCAGCCGAAGCACCTGACCCTTCACCGGCCGTACGGGCGGCAGGACGTCGTCGGGGACGCCCGCGAGGCGCCCGCTGAGGCTGCCCGCCGCCAGCACGACCTGGCCCGCGTGCAGCTCGGTGCCGTCCGCGAGGACCGCTCCCCGGGCCCGGTCGCGTACGACGGAGAGCCGCTCGGCCCAGGTGCGGTGCAGGGTCACGCCCGCCCGCTCGCAGGCGGTCAGGAGCGCCGCCGCGAGCCTGCGCGGGTCGACCTGGTGGTCGCCGTCGACCCGCAGCCCGCCGCGCACGCCCGGCGCGAGCATCGGCTCCAGGCGGCGGCACTCGCGGCCGCTCAGCCACTCCGACTCCAGGCCGGAGCGGCGCTGGAGGGCGTGGAGTTCGCGCAGGTGGGCGCGGTCGTCGGAGTCGAGGGCGACGGCGAGCGTGCCGCACGCGCGGTAGCCGAGGTCCTGGCCGCTCGCCTCGGTCAGTTCGGCGGCGAAGTCGGGGTAGCGCCGCGCGGACGCGAGGTTGATCCCGAGCAGGGTCTGCTCGCCGTGGTGCAGTTCGGTGACGGCGGCCAGCATGCCGGCCGCGACCTGCGCGGCGCCGCCGCCGGGCTCGGGGTCCACGACGGTGACGGAGAGCCCGCGCTGCGCGGTCCGCCAGGCCGTGACCAGGCCGATGATGCCGCCCCCCACGACGAGGACGTCCGTCGGAGTCTGAGTCTTCGATTCCGCCGGTGGTGTACATGGCTGCATGGGCGTCCAGCCCCTCCCTTCGCCGGCATGACCCGGATCAGGTTCGTACGGTCGGAGGCCGTCCCAGCCTCCCTCTCAGCCCGGTGCGTCCGGGCTCCCGCGAGTGCTCTGCACCGGCCACCCTAGCCCGTCGCCCCGCGCGGCAGTAGGGGAGCTGCCCGGGTACGGACGGTGACGGTGTGTCAGAGATCTCCTCACCGGCCTCTGAGGGCGCCCCGGCCCGCCGCCCTACAGTGATCGGGTGAGCGAGCAGCAGAGGCAGAGCGAGCAGCAGGAGCGGGCGGAGCGGCACGTCGTCGTCGTCGGCGCCGGGATGGCCGGGGTGCAGACCGCCGTGGCCCTGCGCGAGCAGGGGTTCACCGGCCCGGTCACCCTCATCGGGGCGGAACCGCACCAGCCGTACGACAGACCGCCGCTGTCCAAGGCGGTACTGCTCGGCAAGGCCGAGGGCTCCGCCTTCGACATCGACTTCGAGGCGCTCGACATCGGGCTGAGCCTGGGCCGCGAGGTCACCGGGGTGCGGCCCGCCGACCACGAACTGGACACCGTCGAGGGCCCGGTCGCGTACGACGTCCTGGTCCTGGCGACCGGCGCCGAACCGATCCGGCTTCCGGGCACCGAAGGCGTCCCCGGGGTCCACCTCCTGCGCACCCTGGACGACGCCGAGCGGCTGCGGCCGGTCCTCGCCGAGCAGCACGACATCGTGGTCGTGGGGGCGGGCTGGATCGGCGCCGAGTTCGCCACGGCCGCGCGCGAGGCGGGCTGCGCCGTCACCGTGGTCGAGGCCGCGGGCCGGCCGCTGGCCGGGGCACTGCCCGAGGAGGTCGCCGCCCCCATGGCGGGCTGGTACGCGGACTCCGGAGCCGCCCTGCGCACCCACGCGCGCGTGGAGCGCGTCGAGCCCGGCGCCGTGATCCTCTCCGACGGGACCCGGCTGCCCGCGGACGCCGTCGTCGTCGGCATCGGTGCGCGGCCCGCGACGGACTGGCTGACCGGCTCGGGCATCGAGCTCGGCGCCCACCGGGAGGTCGCTGCCGACGACCACCTGCGCGCCTCGGTGCCCGACGTGTACGCGGTCGGCGACTGCGCCTCCTTCCCTTCGGGCAGGTACGGCGAGCGCCTGCTCGTCCACCACTGGGACAACGCCCTCCAGGGCCCGCGCACGGTGGCGGCGGACATCATCGGCGAGACCCCCGCGCCGTACGACCCGGTGCCGTACTTCTGGTCGGAACAGTTCGGCCGCTTCGTGCAGTACGCGGGCCACCACACGGACTCCGACGAACTGGTCTGGCGCGGCGACCCCACGGGCGTGGCCTGGTCGGCCTGCTGGCTCAGGGCCGGCGCCCTGGCGGCGGTCCTCGCGGTGGGCCGCCCCCGGGACCTGGCCCAGGGCCGCAGACTGATCGAGTCGGGCACCCACCTGGACCCGGCCCTGACGGCGGACCCCTCGGTGCCTTTGAAGAAGGCCGCGCTGTAGCGCAGTTCCCCGCGCCCCTTGCGGGGGCGCCCGGAGTTACCCTTGGGCCGTGACCGAGATTGACGCAAAGACCGACGCTCTCGTCCCCGCCTGGCTCCACCTCCCCGACATCGCCGAAATGCTCGGCGTCGAGGTGACGCGTGTGCGCCAGCTGGTCAAGGAAGGCCAGCTGATTGCCGTACGCCGTGGTGAGAACCGGACGCTTCAGGTGCCGGCCGCCTTCATCGACGACGACAAGGTCGTCAAGGGCCTGGCAGGCACTCTGACGCTCCTGAGGGACGACGGCTTCTCCGACGAAGAGATGCTCGAGTGGCTCTTCACCCCCGACCCGACCCTGCCCGGCACGCCCGCGCAGGCACTGAGCGAGAATCGCGGCACGGAGGTGAAGCGCCGCGCCCAGGCGCTCGCCGTCTGAGCAGGCGCCCGTCGTCTGACCGCACCACACCGTTCGGGCTGCGGGCCGCGTGACGCGCGGCCCGCACGCCCATCGACACCGGGGGGACTTCTCCATGGCCGCCGACCATCCGCGCGCCCAGCTCGCCGACGCCCGGCTCTATCTGTGCGTGGACGCCCGCAAGCGCCAGGGAGACCTCCCCGAATTCCTCGACGCCGTCCTCGCGGGCGGCGTCGACATCGTGCAGCTGCGCGACAAGGGCATGGAGGCCGGCGAGGAGCTGGAGCACCTCCAGGTCTTCGCCGACGCGGCCCGGCGGCACGGCAGGCTCCTCGCGGTGAACGACCGCGCGGACGTCGCGCACGCCATCGGCGCCGACGTGCTGCACCTCGGCCAGGGCGATCTGCCGGTCCCCGCGGCCCGCGCCGTCCTCGGCGCCGACGTGCTCGTCGGCCGCTCCACGCACGCCGAGTCCGAGGCCGCGGCGGCCGCCGTCCAGGACGGCGTGGACTACTTCTGCACGGGCCCCTGCTGGCCCACGCCCACCAAGCCGGGCCGCCACGCCCCGGGCCTCGACCTGGTCCGCTACACGGCCTCCCTCGGCACGGACCGCCCCTGGTTCGCCATCGGCGGCATCGACGCGGGCAACCTCGACGAGGTGCTCGAAGCGGGCGCGCGCCGCGTCGTCGTCGTACGGGCGATCAGCGAGGCCGACGACCCGGGCGCCGCCGCCGCGGAGTTCGCGAAGCGGCTGCGTACGGCCGACTGAGCAGCGGTTCAGCGATGTCCGCGCGGTGTCCTGGCCATGCCCGGTCCGTGCCCGGTCCGTGTCCGGTCCGTGTCCGGTCCGTGTCCGGTCCGTGGACAAGAACCCGGCAAATGCGGTGAAACTCGCAGGCCCGGTTGGGGGACCGTCCCAGCCTGGCTAACCTGCCCGTATGGCCCTAGGCACAGCTTCGACCAGGACTGACCGTGCGCGCACGGTGCGCGACATGCTCGCGACCGGTAAGACGACGTTCTCGTTCGAGTTCTCCGCGCCGAAAACCCCGAAGGGGGAGCGCAACCTCTGGAACGCGCTGCGCCGGGTCGAGGCGGTCGCCCCGGACTTCGTCTCCGTGACCTATGGAGCGGGCGGTTCGACGCGCACCGGCACGGTCAAGGAGACCCAGCAGATCGTCGCCGACACCACGCTGACACCCGTCGCGCACCTGACCGCGGTCGACCACTCCGTGGCCGAACTGCGCAACATCATCGGGCAGTACGCGGACGCCGGCATCCGCAACATGCTCGCGGTCCGCGGCGACCCGCCCGGCGACCCGCTCGGCGACTGGATCGCGCACCCGCAGGGCCTCACCTACGCCGCCGAGCTGGTCGAGCTCATCAAGGAGTCCGGCGACTTCTGCGTGGGCGTCGCCGCCTTCCCCGCGATGCACCCGCGCTCGCCCGACTGGGAGTCCGACACCCGGCACTTCATCGACAAGTGCCGGGCCGGCGCGGACTACGCGATCACGCAGATGTTCTTCGACCCGGAGGAGTACCTGCGGCTGCGCGACCGCGTCGAGGCGGCGGGCTGCCGGACGCCGATCATCCCCGAGATGATGCCGGTCACCAACGTCCGCCAGCTCGACCGGCTGCCGCAGCTCAGCAACGCCGTGTTCCCGGCCGAGCTGAAAGAGAGGATCCTCGCGGTCAAAGACGATTCCGCCGCTGTACGCTCCATTGGCATCGAGTTCGCGACGGAGTTCTGCGCGCGATTGCTGGCCGAAGGCGTGCCGGGATTGCACTTCATCACGCTCAACAACTCCACGGCGACGCTGGAAATCTACGAAAATCTCGGCCTGCACCAGCAGGCCTGAACGGCAGTACCCCCGTACCCACGGGCGGCGGCCGTAGGGGAGTGGGGCGTACATGGGCTGGACGGTCCTCTACATCGCGTTCGGATTCGTCGCGCTGTGGCTGCTCGGCGAGGTGCTGTTGCAGTACAAGGCCAGGCTGCGCTGGCGTCTGCTGGCGTTCGTGGGCTTCCTGGGGGTCGTCGTCGGTGTGCTGATGCCGTCGGTCTGGGTCATCGGGATCGGGGCCATCGCCTTCGCCACGGGTCAGACGTACGTGACGCTGTCGTTCCGCCGGGGCTTCTCCACCGGCTGGGCGCTCGGCGGGCAGCCGGGTCTGAGCAAGCGCCGCAGGAAGCCGTCCCAGGCGCCCGCGCCGGAACCGACGCTCAAAGTCTCCGACCTGGAGTACGAGCAGGTCCCGCCGCCGCCCGCCCACGGCCCGGGGGTCTACGAGCCTCAGCCGCTGCCCGACGACACCGGGCAGTACGGCGTCTACAGCGACGCGCCGTACGCCCCGCCCGCCGCGGGCGAGGCCCACCAGGGCGACGCGCAGGGCTATGACGCCGCGGCCTACACCGGCTACGACCAGCAGAGCTACGGTTACGACGAGACCGGGCACCAGCAGTACGCCGCGTACTCCGACCCGTACGTCGGCACCCAGACCTACGGCGCCGGGCAGAGCTACGAAAGCTACGGCGACCAGCAGCAGTACGCCCCGTACGGCGGCGACACCTACGGCGGGCTCGGCGAGGTCTACAACGACACCCCGCCCGGCGGAGTCTGGGTGCCCCAGCAGCGCACCACCGACGAGCCGTACGGCGGTGAACTCCCGCCGGAGCAGCCGTATCCGTACCAGGGCGGGCACGCCGGGGGCTTCGACGACCCCGGGCACAACCAGGGCCACAATCCGGGCCACAACGAGCAGCAGTACCGCTACTGACGCTCTGGCGGAGGCACTGTGCCCCTCCGCGTCACTGCGAGCCGCGGAACTCCGGGCCCTCGACGATCAGCCCCGCGACCAGCGCGCCCGACATGCCCGCGTGGGGCAGGCCACCGCCGGGGTGCGACCAGCCGCCGACCGTGAAGAGACCCGGCAGGCGGGTGCTGTTCGACGGGTGCAGCAGCTTTCCGTCGCCCGCGGCGAGCGTCGGGGGCGGGACCGCGCCGCCCTCGGCACCGGTGGCCTCCGCGATGTCGGCCGGGGTGCGCGCCTCGTGCCACAGGAGGCGCTCGCGCAGCCCGGGGATCACGGACTCCGCACGGGAGATCACCCGCTCCACGTCGGCCGACGCGACCTCCAGGCGTGCGGGCACCGTCACCGTGAGCGTCACCGCCTCGTGCGCGCCGTCGGGCGTGAGGTCCGGGTCGTCGGGGCGCAGCACCGTGACGGTGGGGGAGGCGGGGAGTCCGGGCCGCTCTCCGAAGAGGCGGTCCAGCTCGTCCTGACGGTCGGCGGAGTGCAGCACCGTCCGGTGCGGGACGCCCTCGGGGCGGGCGCCGGACAGGGCCAGCAGGACCGTCAGGCGGCTGAGCATCCCGGAGCGTGCCGGGACGTCACCCTCCGCTCGTATGTTCACACCGGACAGCATCTTGTCCAGGGCGGCGGGTGCCGCACCGGCGACCACGAAGTCCGCGTCGGCCGTCGTGCCGTCGGCGAGCTCCACGCCCGCGGCCCGGCCGTCCTTCTCGACGATCCGGACGACCGTCGCGTCGAACACGAACTCGACCCGGCGGGCGAGGCACCGCTCGTACACCGCCGTGGCCAACGCGCGCAGACCGCCCCGCACCGACCAGATGCCGAAGGTCTGCTCCAGGTACGGCAGGACGGCCGCGCTCGCCGGGGTCGTCCGCGGGTCGAGGCCCTGCGCGAGGGCGAACTGCTCCAGGAGCGCGACCAGACGGGCATCGCCCCCCAGCTCCAGCTCGCCGATCTCACTGAGCGTGGCCGCGCGGCGCTCACGGCGCAGCAGCCGCTTGTGGGGCACCGCGGGGTACGGCTCGCGGGCGCCCAGCACCTGCCAGTTCGGGAAGAGAGGCTCCTCCAGGAGAGGCCGACGAGTGCGGTCCCAGGCCTCTCTGGCGCGGTTCATGAACGCCGCCCAGCGGTCCCCGGCGCCGTCACCGAGGGACGCGTCCAGGGCCTCGCCGACGCCCGCGCGCGAGGCGTTCGGCAGGTCCGTCGTGGTGCCGTCCGCGAAGACATGGCGCACGGCCGGCTCGACCTGGGAGAGCTCGACGCACTCCTCCAAGGGCTGCTTGCCGGTCTTGACGAAGACGTCGCGATAGACCGCGGGGAGCTGGAGCAGCCCCGGTCCGGTGTCGAAGGCGAAGCCGTCCCGCTCGACGCGGCCGAGCGCACCGCCGTACGTCCGCCCGCGTTCGTACACCACCACCCGGTGGCCCGCGACGGCCAGCCGGGCGGCGGCCGTCATCGCGCCCATCCCGGCGCCGATCACCACAATCCGTGCCATGCCAGGGACTTTATCGCCCGCCACTGACAGGCACCCCGCGGCCCTGTCCTCAGGGCGGCGGCGGCCCGTGCTCATGTGCCGTAACCACTTCAGAACGGGGCGGCCTGGGGATGAGCGCGCATGCCTGAGTATCCGTACTTAGTCAGTGAGATGAGTACGCGCGCGGATGGGCCCCCACCAGGGAAGACGGAAGAGTGAGGGGCACGGAGAGGGGCGCGGCGCCGGTACCGCCGACACGGGGCGGCGGAAACGGTGCCGCGCCCTTGGCCGCTCCTTCCGCCGTGAGGTGGAAGGAGGTACGGGGGAGACACGGGGGACGACCGCACGGGGGGCGAACGGGGGTTCGGGTGCGCGGCCACCGCGGGCGGGGACTGTTCTGTCACCGGCTGTGGCAGGGAGGGGCGTTGGCCCGGGAAATGCGGGGTCAGCGGGCGCCCGCCACG
>NZ_JBSFRK010000097.1:0-13156 GCF_053589195.1 Streptomyces sp. NPDC003379
CGCCGAGATATCCGGCCAAATGGCGGGCCGGAACGGCGCGGGCTCAGGGCCCTACGGTCGCGCTTCACGGTCCTACGGTCTTACGGCCGCACGCGGCGCCTTACGCGCCATACACGCCTTACGCCTCGTCGAACGTCGCCGGGTCCGGGCCGAGGCGACGGTCCTCGTTGAGGGCGGAGATCGCCGCCACGTCCTCGGGGTCCAGCGCGAAGCCGAAGACGTCGATGTTCTCCTTGATCCGCGACGGCGTCACGGACTTCGGGATGACGACGTTGCCGAGCTGGATGTGCCAGCGCAGTACGACCTGCGCGGGCGTGCGCCCGTGCTTCTGCGCGATCGCGATGATCGCCGGGACCTCCAGGAGCCCCTTGCCCTGGCCCAGCGGCGACCACGCCTCGGTGGCGATGCCCTGCTCGGCGTGGAACTCGCGGGCGGCGCGCTGCTGGAGGTGCGGGTGCAGCTCGATCTGGTTGACGGCGGGGATGACCGACGTCTCGGAGATCAGCCGCTCCAGGTGCTCCGGCAGGAAGTTCGACACGCCGATGGACTTGGCGCGGCCATCGGCCTGGATCTTCTCGAAGGCCTTGTACGTGTCGACGTAGGCGTCCTTGGAGGGCAGCGGCCAGTGGATCAGGTACAGGTCCACATAGTCGAGACCCAGCTTCTCCAGCGAGGTGTCGAAGGCGCGCAGCGCCGAGTCGTGGCCCTGGTCGCTGTTCCAGAGCTTCGTCGTGACGAACAGCTCCTCGCGGGCCACGCCCGAGGCGGCGATGGCCTTGCCCGTGCCCTCTTCGTTGCCGTAGATCGCCGCGGTGTCGATACTGCGGTACCCGGCCTCCAGGGCCGTCGTGACGGCCGCCTCGGCCTCGTCGTCCGGCACCTGCCAGACGCCGTATCTGAGTTGGGGCATCTCGACGCCGTTGTTCAGGATGATCGGGGGGACCTTGCTCACGAGCTCTCGATCCTTCAATTCGTCGGGTGGTACTCCCATGGTCAACGATCACGGGCCGCGCCGCATTCCTGGACCCGCGCCGCGTTCCCGACCGCCATTTGGCCGGATATCTCGGCGACACGGAGGTAGGAACGGTCCGGACCATTGACGGTGTTCCGTCATGCCGCGACCCTAGGGACACGGCACTGAACGCGGAACACTCATGTGAACACTACAAGTATTCGCGAGCGCTGCGAGTATCCGCCTGAACATCCTGAACATCCTGAACGTCCTGAACGTCCTGAAACCCCCACCTCTTCAGGAAGGCAGCGTCATGCCCACCTCCATGCCCTCGCCCTCGACCGTGCCCCCGCGTTCCGAGACGCCGCAGGCCCCGGCCCAGCCGGACTCCGCCGCGGAAACCAGCGGCTGGCAGACCCCCACGTACGCCGTCGTCGACACCGCCCTCGAAGTCACCGCCTACCGCCTCGCCGACCGGTAGACCCGCCGCCATGCTGCTGCAGGTGCTCGGCACCGCGGCGGGCGGCGGGCTGCCCCAGTGGAACTGCGCGTGCCCCGGCTGCACCGGGGCACGCGCCCATCCGGCACGTCGCCGCCGGCACGCCGCCCTCGCCGTCCGTACGGGTGAGAACCACTGGTACCTCGTCAACGCCACCCCCGACCTGGGCGACCAGATCGAAGCCACTCCCGCACTCCACCCCGGCGCGGGAGCCGACACGCGGCACACCCCCGTCACCGGGGTCGTCCTCACCGACGCCGAACTCGACCACACCCTGGGCCTCACCCGGCTGCGCGAGGCCCGCGACGGCGTCGACATCATCGCCACGTCGCCCGTACGCGACGCGGTCCGCGAAGGGCTGCGGCTCGACGCCCTCCTGGAGCCCTACACGCGCGTACGGTGGCACGAGCTGAGCGCCGATCCCGGGCTGCCTCTGCACGGCGGCGCCGGAATCCGCGCAGCCGCCGTACCGGTTTCCGCCAAGCGCCCGCGGTACGCCGCCGGAACCGGCCCCGACGCCGACACCTGGTCGGTCGCGCTGCGCCTGACCGACCCGGCCACCGGCCGGACCGCCCTCTACGCCCCGGCCCTCGCCACTTGGAGCGACGCCTTCCACGCGGCCGCCCAAAACGCCGACTGCGTCATCGTCGACGGCACCTTCTGGGACGACGACGAACCGTCGCGCGCCGGATTCTCCACCCGGACCGCCACCGCGATGGGACACCTCCCCATCGCGGGCCCCACCGGAACCGCACGCCGCCTGGCCCAACTGCCCGGCCGCTGCCTCTACACCCACCTCAACAACACCAACCCCCTCGGCGACCCCGACGCCGACCAGTACAAACACCTCGTCGAGTGGGGCCTGGAAGTCGCCGCCGACGGGATGGAGATCGCGCTGTGACGACGACCACGGCCCCCATGGCGGACGCGCGCCCCTGGACCCCCGACGAACTCACCGAACGGCTGCGCGCCGTCTCCGCCGACCGCTACCACGACCGGCACCCCTTCAACGTACGCATGCACGAAGGCAGCCTCACCCGCGACGAGCTGCGCCGCTGGATCGCCAACCGGTTCCACTACCAGCGGCACATCCCCGTCAAGGACGCCCTGATCCTCGCCAAGTTCGACGACCCCGCCCTCCGCCGCGGCTGGCTGCGCAGAATCCAGGACCACGACGGGGAACGGGACGGCACGGGCGGCATCGAACGCTGGCTGCGGCTCGGCGAAGCGGCCGGCATCGACAGGGCGCAACTCCTCGATCCGGGGCGGGTGTTGCCCGGCGTCCGGCTCGCCGTCGACGGGTACGTCAACTTCTGCCGGCTCAGCCCCGCCCTCGACGCCGTCGCCGCGTCCCTCACCGAACTCTCCGCGCCCGATCTGATGCGGACCAGGATCGCCGCCTTCGAGAAGCACTACCCGTGGATCGACGCGGACGGCCTCGCCTACTTCCGCACGCGTGTCGGCCAGGGCGGCCGCGACGGGCACGAGGCGCTCGGCCTCGTCCTCGCGTGGGC
This sequence comes from Streptomyces sp. NPDC003379, assembly GCF_053589195.1. Lineage (NCBI taxonomy): Bacteria > Bacillati > Actinomycetota > Actinomycetes > Kitasatosporales > Streptomycetaceae > Streptomyces > Streptomyces sp. NPDC003379. The sequence goes on from NZ_JBSFRK010000097.1 coordinate 2,966, forward strand.
GCGCACCCGCGAGGAACAGGAGCGGGCCGTCGCCGCCCTCGCGTTCAAATGCGACGTGCTGTGGTCACTGCTCGACGCCGTCGACCTCGGGGTCGGAGGCCCGACATGACCGCCCACGACGCCGTCGTACGTGATGCCGCCGTCGTACGTGACGCCGTGGTACGTGATGTCGTACGTGACACATGGCGCCCCGCGCTCGCCCGCCCCGTACTGCTCCGGCACGACCGGGTGCGCGGCGTCGACCTCCTGGTGCTGCCCGAACGCGTCGTCGTTCTGCGGGGCGCCGCCGGCAGCATCGTGAGCCTGTGTGACGGCGAACGCGATGTCGCCGCGATCGTCGAAGAGCTGGCGCGTCGGCATCCTGATGCGCCGGTGGGTGAGGAAGTGCCCGCCTTTCTGGAGCAGTTGAGGGCGGAGGGGTGGCTGCGATGACCACAGCCCCCGACCCCAACCCCGCCCCCGTCCCCGACCCGCCCTGGGCCCTCCTCGCCGAACTCACCCACGGCTGCCCCCTGCGCTGCGCCTACTGCTCCAATCCCGGCCGACTCGCCGCCCGTTCAGCAGAGTTGACGTCCTCCGAGTGGGCGGACGTACTGCGCCAGGCCGCCGATCTCGGCGTCGTACAGACCCACCTGTCCGGCGGCGAACCGCTGCTGCGCCGCGACCTCACGGGGATCGTCGCCGCCGCCGACGCCGCGGGAATCCACACGCAGCTCGTGACCAGCGGCGTCGGCCTGCACCGGGAACGGCTCGGCCGTCTCCTCGACGCGGGGCTGCGCAGCGTCCAGCTCTCCGTGCAGCACGCCGATCCGGAGGCCGCGGGGCACATCGCGGGTGCGCGGGCGTTCACCGCGAAGGAGCGGGCGGCGCGTCTCGTGCGGGCGGCGGGGCTGCCGCTCGGTCTCAACGCCGTCCTGCACCGCGCCAACCTCGACGCACTCGACGACCTCGTGGAACTCGGCCTCCGCTGGGGCGCCGACCGCGTCGAGCTGGCCAACACCCAGTTCTACGGCTGGGCGCTGCGCAACCGCGACGCCCTGCTGCCGGACCGTGCCCAGGTGGCCCGGGCCCGCGAGCGCGTCGAGCGGTGGCGGGAGCGGCTCGCCGGGCGCATGGAGCTGGTGTGGGTGGCGCCCGACTACGTCGACGGCATCGCCAAGCCCTGCATGGGCGGCTGGGGCGCGGTGTCGCTCACCGTCGCCCCCGACGGCACGGTGCTGCCCTGCCCCGCCGCCGCCGAACTCCTCGGCCAGGCCGCCCCGAACGTACGCGACCACCGACTCGGCTGGATCTGGCGGGAGTCCGACGCCTTCAACCGCTACCGCGGCGAGGCGTGGATGAGCGACCCCTGCCGCGGCTGCGAGCTGCGCACGGCCGACTTCGGGGGCTGCCGCTGCCAGGCGTACGCCCTGACCGGCGACGCCACCCGCACCGACCCCGCCTGTCACCGCTCGCCCGACCACGGGGTGGTCCGCGCGCTGGTCGACGCGGTCACCCACAACCCTGGCGGCGAACCGCCCGCTTACGTCTACCGCGCCGACGCGCCGTAACCGCGCGCCGACCCCTCTCACCCCTCGACTCGACTCGACAGAGATGGAGAACCGGCATCGTGGCAAGAACTCTCTTCACCGCCCTGGCCGCCGCAGGCGCCGTCACCGCGGCCTCACTCACCCTCGCCGGTGAATCCGGTGGACCCGGGGAACTCGGTGAACCCGGGGCGGCCACTCCCGTGTCCACCGGCTGGACCATCCCCTGGGGCACCTCCTGGCTGCCCGACGGTTCGGCCGCGCTGGTCACCGAACGCGACTCCTTCCGCGTGTGGCGGGTCTCGAAGGACGGCAAGGAGAAGCAGCGGCTCGGCACCGTCCCCGAGTCGCAGACCACCGGCGGCGAGGGCGGGGTGATGGGCGTAGCCGTCGACCCGGACTGGGCGGCCAACCACTACGTGTACGTGATGCACACCTCGACCGAGGGCAACCGCATCGCCCGTATGACGTACGACGGCACGGCCCTGTCCGGCTACAAGCCGCTGCTCAAGGGCATCAAGAAGAACAAGTACCACAACGGCGGACGCCTGGCCTTCGGCCCCGACGGCTACCTCTACGCCACCACCGGCGACGCCCAGGACAAGGCCCTCGCGCAGGACAAGAACTCCCTCAACGGCAAGATCCTGCGCCTGACGAAGGACGGCGGGCCCGCGCCCGGCAACCCCTTCGGCACCCACGTCTACAGCATGGGACACCGCAACCCGCAGGGCATCGCCTTCGACGCCCAAGGGCGCCTCTGGGAAGCCGAGTTGGGGGAGAACAGGAAGGACGAGCTCAACCTCGTCAAAGCGGGCGAGAACTACGGCTGGCCGACGTGCGAAGGCGTCTGCGGCGTCCCGGGCATGACCAACCCCAAGAAGACCTGGAACGTCGCCGAGGCGTCCCCGAGCGGGGTCGCGATCGTCGACGGCGCGGTCTACATGGCGGCGATGAGGGGCCAGCGCCTGTGGCGCATACCGATCAGCGCCGACAGCGAGGACGTCGGGACGGCGAAGGCGTACTACGTCGGCCAACTCGGCCGTCTGCGCTCCGTCACCGCTGTGCCCGGCGCCAAGGAGCTCTGGCTCTCCACCACCAACGCCGACGCCAACGGCGGGCAGCCCGTCGGCTCGGACAAGATCTTCCGCGTGCCGATCGGCTAGAGACACCCCCTAGGCGGGGGCGGTCCCGAGGTAGGCGTCCCGCACCTTCGGGTCGGCGCGCACCTGCGACGCCGTGCCCTCGGCGAGTACGCGGCCCAGGTCGAGCACGACGACGCGGGCGCAGAGCTCCATGACGAACGCGACGTTGTGCTCGACGAGGAGTACCGCACAGCCCTGTTCATCCGCGAGATGACGGATGACGGACATCAGATGACCGATCTCATCGTCTGTCATCCCGGCGGCGGGCTCGTCCAGGAGCAGCACCGCGGGCGGGTCCGCGACCGCCCGCGCCAGCTCCACCATCCGAGCCCGCCCGACCGGCAGGGCTCCCGCGTACTGCCCGGCGAGCGCGTCGAGGCCGCACTCGCGCAGCACGGCATCGGCCCTTTCGCGCCGTCTGACCTCGTACGCACGCCGGGTCGGCGAGGCCAGCAGGTCGGCCACGAATCCGCCGCCCCCGCCCCGCCACTCCTGCGCGACGACCAGATTGTCGGCGACGGTGAGCTGACCGAAGAGCTGCTGCCGCTGGAAGGTGCGGCGCATCCCGTGGCGGGCGCGCCATACCGGCGAGCGGCGGGTGATGTCGGTGCCGCCGGACAGCACCCGGCCCCGGTCGGGCCTGCGGATGCCGGACAGGACGTCGAACAGGGTGGTCTTGCCCGCCCCGTTGGGCCCGATGAGCCCGCAGATCTCGCCGGGGCGGACGGCCACGCCCACCCCGTCGAGGGCGCGGACACCGCCGAAGCGGACGCCGACGCCGACGGCTTCGAGCACCTGTTCCTTCATGGTGACCGCCGCCCCGCTTCCTCGGGCCTCTCCCCGCCCGCCGCCATGCCCAGATACGCCTCCGTGAGCCGGTCCGCCCGCACCTCGGAACGCGGGCCGCACCAGGAGACACGCCCCTGCGCCAGATACGCCACCGTGTCGGCGACCCCGAGGATCTCCGCCGCCTTCTCCTCCACGAGCAGCAGCCCCACGCCACCGTCCCGGAGTTCTACGAGGAGACGGAACACGTCGTCGACGACGCGCGGCGCGAGGCCGAGCGACGGTTCGTCGGCGATCAGCACCTTCGGTGGGCGCTGGAGGAGCGGCGCGAGCGCGAGCAGCTGCTGCTCGCCGCCGGACAGGGAGCCCGCGGCGACCTTGCGGCGTGCGGCGAGGACGGTGAACCGCTCGTACACGGCGTCGCGGGCGTCCCGGTCCGGCAGGCGCAGGGCGAGGTTCTCCTCGATGGTGAGCGACGGGAAGATGCCCCGGCCCTCGGGGGCGAGGAGCACCCCGGACCGCGAGCGGTGGACGGCGCCTTCGCGGGTGGCGTCGCGCCCCGCCACGTACACCCGGCCGGCCGTGGGCCGGATGAGCCCGGCCGCGGCGCGGCACGTCGTGGACTTCCCGGCACCGTTGGGACCGAGCAGGGCGACGATCTCGCCGGGGTGGACGGCGAGGTCCACTCCGTGCAGGACCGGGGCGCCGTCATATCCGGCGTAGAGCCCGTGCAGGGAGAGGGCGGTGCCGGGAGTCCCGGTATTGAGCCCGGCCGGCGATTGAGGACGAGCCCGGAGGGCGATATCGGGTGGCTGAGCGGCGGTGCCGCCCCTGGCACGCACCCTCCTGCGGCGAACCCGCACGGGCACCGCCGCGCAGTACCCGTCCGGATCGTTGGCGAGCGCCAGCCCCGCGAGGCCGAAGAGGATCACCGGCAGCTGCACGGACTCCGTCACGTACTCGGCCACCAGATGCGGCACGATCGCGAAGACCAGCCCCGCCACCACCGCGAACTGCGCCCGCCGCACGCCCGCCGCGACCACCACCGCCAGCCAGATCAGCCCGGTCATCGCGGTGAAGTCGGTGGCGGTGATACGGGTGTTGTACGACGCGTACATCACTCCGCCGAAGCCGGCGAGCCCGGCGGAGAGGGTGAACAGGAGCAGCTTCGTCCGTACCACGGACACCCCGGATGCCATGGCCGCCGCCGGAGCGGACCGCACCGCCAGCATGGCCCTCCCCGACGGCGAGTTCCGCAGCGCGCCGAGCGAGGCGACCGCCGCCGTGACGAGGACGACCATGGCGACGCCCATCGCACGGTCGTCCGAGAGGTCGACGGGGCCGAGGACGGGCCGGGGGATCTCCCAGCCCGTGTCGCCGTTGCGCAGCCACCCCATCTGGAAGAGGACCTGATCGGCGAGGAAGGCGAGGGCAAGGGTCGCGAGGGCCAGGGAGCGCCCGCCGAGCCGCAGCGCGGGCAGCGCCACGAGGGCGCCGAGCAGAGCCGCCGCGCACGTCCCGGCCAGCGCCGCCCCGGCGAACGGCCACCCGTGGCTCATCAGCAGCCCGGCCACCAGCGCGGCGCCCGTCACGAAGGTGGCCTGCGCCAGCGACACCATCGCACCGAGGCCCGTCACCACGGTGAAGGAGATGAAGACGAGGGAAATGGCGAGGCCCTGCGCGAGGATGCCGCTCCAGAAGGGGGTGGTCACCGTATAGAAGGAGAGGGCCAGCAGGGCCGCCGCCACCGCCCAGGGCGCCCATCTGCGCGCCCATGACCGGCCGGCGAGGTAGTCGACCGGCGGCGCGTCCACCGCGGCCGTGCCCGCCGTCCGCTGCCGCCGCGTCAGCAGGAGCAGCCCGGCGAAGAGGATCAGGAAGGGTACGGCCGTACGGAAGCCGGTGATCTTCTCGGCGAAGTCGGCGTACCCGGCGACGAGGTTCTGCAGTACGCCGAGCCCGAGCCCGCCCGCGAAGGCCAGCGGGATCGACAGGAAGCGCCCGAGCACGGCCGCCGTCGCGGAGACGAAGAGGAAGAGGGTGAAGTCGTGGGAGGAGAGGCCGAGCAGGGGTGTCGCGAGGACGCCCGCGAGGCCCGCCAGGCCCGACGACAGCATCCACGCCACTGAGGAGAGGCGGTCCGCGCTCATGCCGCGCAGCTCCACGAGCGAACGGTTGTCGACGGTGGCCCGCAGCCTGAGCCCGAGCGGGGTGTGCCGCATCAGGATCCAGAGGCCGACGGCGACCACCGCCGTGGCGACCCAGGTGATCAGTTGGTCGGAGTCGACGCCGACGCCGTCCATCAGCTGCCAGGACTCCGCGGGGCTTGGCCCGACGCCGGGCAGGCCGAACTGGTTCTCGGCCGGCACCACCGAGGCCCCCGCGTCCGCCAGCAGCTCCACCACCCACAGGCCGAGCGCGGGCAGCGCGACGAGCAGGCCGATCGTCGCGACGATCTGCGCGGTCTCGCCGACCCGCGCCAGTCTGCGGAACATCAGCCGGTCGAGCCCCCAGCCGAGCGCGGGGGCGACGACGCAGACCAGGAGGAGCGCGGTCGGCACGGCGGGCCATCCGAAGCCGGAGTGCAGTTCGTGGAAGGCGAGCGCGCAGAGGTAGGCGGTGGCGCCGTGCGCGAAGTTGAAGAGCCCGGAGGCGGAGTAGGACAGGACGAGCCCCGTCGCGAGGAGGGCGTACAGCGCGCCCGAGACGAGTCCGCTCAGCACGAATCCCAGCAGGTCCGACATGGCGGCCCGCCCCTACGTGAAGGGGATGGGTTCGTAGCACTTGAACGGCGCCGACACCTCGTACGCGCCGTCCTTGAGATGGACGAGCGCGCCGCACCCGAACGACTCCTTGCGCCCCTTGGGCCAGCTGCGGTCGCCGACCAGGGTGCCGGTGTCGGAGTAGCCGTCCGCCGCCCGCTGAAAGGAGCCGGTCGTCAGGTCCTTGCCGGCCTTCTCGGCGAGGGCGAGGAAGAGGTCGGCGGACATGTAGCCGGTCATCATGTGCATGTTGAGCGGCACGTCCTTGCCCGCCGTCTTCCTGATGTCCGCCTTGAACCGCCGCATGTCGGCGCTGTCCTGTTCGAACGGCTGGAACGTCAGCAGGACATGCGCGCCGTCGAGGGCCTCGCGTGTCGCGCTCTTGGCGAGCAGGCCGGGATCGTAGTCGGTGGGGTCGGTGAGGAGACCCTTGAAGCCGGATCGCTTGAGGGCCGTGAACAGGCCGATGTTGTACGGGGTCTGCATCACGGAGACGACCGCGTCCGGCGCCTTCCCGCCGTCGGAGCGCAGGATCTCCTTGGTGTACGCCGACCAGTCGCTGGGCACGGAGGTCGCGGGGACGGTCGACTTGGCGTACGTCACCTTGTAGCCGGCGGCGGCGAAGCTCTGCTTGTAGGTGCGGATGGCGAAGGTGCCCGCGTCGTTGTCGTTGGCGAGGATCGCCACGGTCCTGCCCTTCGATCCGCCCATGACCTTCTTGAGGCCCTCCGGCCAGCTCTGCGTGATGGTGCCGCCGGGCATCGGCACCATGCAGCCACCGAAGCCGTACAGGTAACTGGGGCCGCAGAAGGGCGGGATGGTGCCCCAGCCGAACGTGGGAACCTTCTGCTTCTGCAGGAAGTCGGCCCCGGAGAAGGTGACCGAACTCATCGGCGCGATCGCGAACACCTTGTCCCGCTGGACGAGCTGGCGGGCCGCGGCGAGGTTCTTGCCGGGGTCCTGGCCGTCGTCCTCCGCGCCCAGGTAGTCGATCTTCCGCCCGTGCACACCGCCTTCGGCGTTGGCGCGGTCGAAGCGGGCCTCGGCGCCGAGGTCGGTGTCCTTCTTGCTGTAGCCGCTGGCGGTCGTCATGGAGACGATGCCGCCCACCTTGATGGAGTCGTCGGTGACTCCACGTACGGAACCACTCCCGTCCTCTCCGGAACTACCGCCGCTGGAGGCGGAGTTGCAGCCGGTGACGAGCAGCAGGGCCGCCACGGTGGCACTGATGATGCGGATCGATCGCGACACGGTCGAGCCCCCTGACGTCGGAGTGGGGCTGATTCTGTGCGGGACCTGACGAACCGTCAATAACACTGTCAATAACCGGCGCACCCGCGTCAGACCCGATACAACGCCTCGACCTCGGTCGAATAGGCGTCCTCGATGGCCTTCCGCTTGAGCTTCAGCGAGGGCGTGAGCAACCCCTGCTCCTCGGAGAACTGATGCGCCAGTATCCGAAACGTACGAATGGACTCCGCCTGGGAGACAAGCGTGTTCGCGGCGACGACGGCCCGCCGGACCTCCGTCTCCAGATCCGGATCCCGCACCAGCTCACCGGCGGGAAGAAGCGGCTTGCGGCGCATGGTGAACCAGTGCTCCACGGCCTCGGCGTCCAGTGTGACGAGCGCCGCGATGTAGGGACGGTCGTTGCCGACGACGATGCACTGCGCGACCAGCGGATGGTCACGCACCCGCTCCTCCAGTTGGGCCGGCGAGACGCTCTTGCCGCCGGAGGTCACCAGGATCTCCTTCTTGCGCCCGGTGATCGTCAGATAGCCGTCCTCGTCGAGCGAGCCCAGGTCGCCGGTGGCGAGCCAGCCGTCGCGCAGTGTCGCGTCGGTGGCCCCCGGGTCGTTGAGGTAGCCCTGGAAGACGTTGCCGCCGCGCAGCCAGATCTCACCGTCCCCGGCGATGCGCACCGCCGTCCCCGGGATCGGCTGGCCGACCGTGCCGTAGCGGGTGCGCTCGGGCGGATTGGCGGTCGCGGCGGCCGTCGACTCGGTCAGCCCGTACCCCTCGTAGATCGTCACGCCCGCGCCCGCGAAGAACAGGCCCAGCCGCCGGTCCATGCCCGAGCCGCCCGACATCGCGTGCCGCACCCGGCCGCCCATCGCCTCGCGCACCTTGGAGTAGACGAGCTTGTCGAAGAGCTGGTGCTGCATGCGCAGCCCCGCCGACGGGCCGGGCCCCGACCCGAGGGCCTTGGCCTCCACCGCGTCCGCGTACCGCACCGCGCACTCGACGGCCTTGTCGAACGGGCCCGCCCTGCCCTCCTTCTCCGCCTTGCGCCGCGCCGCGTTGAAGACCTTCTCGAAGATGTAGGGCACGGCCAGGATGAACGAGGGCCGGAACGCGGCCAGGTCCGGCAGCAGCGCCGCCGCGTTGAGGTTCGGCTGGTGCCCCATCTTGACGCGGCCGCGCACCGCCGCCACCTGCACCATGCGGCCGAAGACGTGCGCTAGCGGCAGGAACAGCAGCGTGGTGGCCTCGTCGCCGCGCTTGGAGTGGAAGACCGGCTCCCAGCGGGCCACCATCACATCCGCCTCGAACATGAAGTTCTCGTGGGAGATCAGGCAGCCCTTGGGGCGGCCCGTGGTGCCCGAGGTGTAGATGATCGTGGCGATCGAGTCCGGCGTGACGGCGCGGCGATGGCGTTGCACCACTTCATCATCGATCTCCCGGCCCGCGCGGGTCAGTTCGCTCACGGCGCCGGCGTCCAGCTGCCACAGTCGGCGCAGCTGCGGCAGGCGGTCGATGACCGAGCCGATCGTCATCGCGTGGTCCTCGTGCTCGACCATCGCGGCGCTGACCTGCGCGTCGTGCAGCATCCAGAAGACCTGGTCGGCCGAGGAGGTCGGATAGACCGGCACGACCTGGGCGCCGATGGTCCACAGCGCGAAGTCGAACAGCGTCCACTCGTAGCGGGTGCGGGACATGATGGCGACGCGGTCACCGAACCGTACGCCCTGCGCGATCAGGCCCCTCGCCAGGGCCAGCACCTCGTCACGGAACTCGCCCGCGGTGACGTCACGCCACCGCCCGTCGGTCTTGCGGCCGAGGGCGATGCGCGTCGGGTCCTCGAGGGCATGGTCGAAAACGGCGTCGGCCAGGCCGCCCACCAGCGGCGCCGACGCCATCGGAGGGTTCGTGAACTCGCGCAATGATGCTCCTTGTGGCGCTCCGCACAGCGCCGTGACCGTACCCCACGCCGCGCCCCTCCGGGAGAGGGCCGATGCGGCGGCGGTATGGACCATCGGCGCTGGTCAGCCGGTGGAAATACGGCCACAAGGGGAAGGGCCGGACAGAACTACTTACGCTGGAGTAAGTTTCGGTGGCGTAATCTCCACCGAATCTGTACGCGGTGTGCAGACATGCGCCGGCCTCCTCCGGGATGTGCGGCCGTTCCCTCAGTGGAGGACCTTCTCGGCGTCGGGAGCGGACGCGGACTCCACGTGCGGGGACTCGCTCGGGGAAGGTCGCCCGCCGTCGCGGAATGCCTTGGTCGCCTTGATGGGGACATGGGCGCACGCCGCCACGACCACCACGGTCAGTACGGCGAACGTCAGTACGGCGAACACGACGGACAGCACACCCGTCACCGTGGAGTTCCGCACGACGGCCGCCATGCCCGCGGCGCTCCTGGCCGGGGCGAGGAGCCGTCCTTCACCGCCAGGCACCTGACGAGCGGGCCCCGGTCACCCAGGACCACCCCAGCCGGCCGGACCGAGCCGACCGCCGCCGCGGCCACCCGGATCGCGGAGACCCGCTCGCCCCGGGAGAGGTCGAGGACGGACCAGCCGGTCCTGGCGGGAGCTCCGCACGGGGTTGCGCCTTTCCTGGGAGGGACGTTGAGGGAGTAACCGGGAGAGCGACCGCTCTACAGGCCGAGCTCGACCTCGAACTCGCCGGCCTCCAGGATCGCCTTGACGGCGGTGAGGTAGCGGGCGGCGTCGGCGCCGTCCACCAGGCGGT
>NZ_JBSFRK010000098.1:0-9936 GCF_053589195.1 Streptomyces sp. NPDC003379
GGACACGACATGCGTCGTGTCCGGCCCCTCCGGCCGTGAGAGGGCCTCTGTCCGCCGCCGCCTCCCTGGTGTTCGCTCAGGGCGAAATCCCCGCCCCGGAGCCCTCAGCGCGGCAGATCGGTGGCCGATCCCCACTTCACGAACGGTCCTTCGGAGGAGTGCGCCAGGGTCCGCGCGGGGTGGGCCGCGGGTCCCACGACGAAGACGTCCTCCGCCCCGTCCAGAACACCGCCCGACGGATCGTCCTCCCCGCCTCTGCGCACCACGTCCCGTTCCGGCATCAGGATGTCTCGTACGACCGCGGCGCACAGGTACAGCGTCCCCAGCAGGTGCACGACGATCACCGCTTGGTAGCCCTCGGTGGGCAGACCCTTGTGGGCGTCTCCGCTAGTCGTGTACGCGAGGTACATCCAGATCCCGAGGAAGTACGCCACCTCGCACGCCTGCCAGATCAGGAAGTCTCGCCAGCGCGGCCTCGCGAGTGCGGCGAGGGGGATCAGCCACAGGACGTACTGCGGCGAGTAGACCTTGTTGGTGAGGATGAAGGCGGCGACCACCAGGAAGGCGAGCTGTACGAAGCGCGGCCGGCGCGGCGCGGTGAGCCCGAGCGCGCCGATGCCCAGGCAGGCGACGAGCATCAGCGCCATCGCCAGGGTGTTGACGGTGTCGGTGGTCAGCGGGGAGTCCATGCGCTGGTTGAGGATCAGCCAGAAGGACCCGAAGTCGACACCGCGTTCCTTGCTGAAGGTGTAGAACTTCGACCAGCCGTCACCGGCGAGCAGTATCACCGGAAGGTTGACGGCGAGCCAGGTGCCCGCCGCACCGAGCAGACCGATCCCGAACTCGCGCCATCGGCCCGCGCGCCAGCAGAGGATCAGCAGCGGTCCGAGCAGGAGCACGGGATAGAGCTTGGCGGCCGTCGCGAGGCCCAGGAGGACGCCGAAAGCAAGGGCACGCGCGCGTGCCCACATCAGCATCGCGGCGGCCGTGAGAGCGACGGCGAGCAGGTCCCAGTTGATGGTGGCCGTCAGCGCGAAGGCCGGTGCCAGGGCGACGAGCAGTGCGTCCCAGGGGCGCCGCCGGTGCGTGCGCGCGACACAGACGGCGACGACCGCGGTGCAGGCCATCAGTATGCCCGCGTTGACCATCCAGTAGATCTTCTCCTGGTGCTGGATGGTTCCGCTGCCGGGTGTCACCCAGGAGGCCATTTCCATGAACATCCCGGTCAGGACCGGGTATTCGAGGTACTCCATGTCACCGGGCAACTTGTCGAAGTACGGCAGCAGACCGTCGGCGAAACCGCGCCCTTCGTAGAGATGCGGGATGTCGGAGTAGCACGCGTGCGTGTACTGCGAGCTCGCACCGAAAAACCACGCGCCGTTGTAGCACGGCATCTTCTGGACCATTCCGAGCGCGAACATACCGATCGCGACCAGCGCGATGACGCGCACGGGGGACCACCAGGAAACGGCGGACAGCGCTCTTCGGCCGAGAGGGCCACCGAGCAGCTCGCTGCCGGCCCGTGCGACCTCGTCCTCCTTCGTCGGCCGTACCGGCTCCGGTTCCGGTTCCGGCGCGTTCACGGCCTCGTACGCGCTGGTGCTCGGCGTCTCTGCGCCCGGGTCGGCGCTGGGGTCTGCACTGGGCATGCCCGACATCCTGCCGTACGTGGCTGAGAACGCGGCGAGGGCCGCCACACCGGTCGGTGTGGCGGCCCTCGTTTCACGTGAAACATTCGCGGGGGAGTCCCTCGGCACCATCAGATCGCTCTGGTCGATCGGGCCGGGCCCGGCTCAGTCTCTCGGACCGCCGATGAACCCTCCGCCGTCCTGGCCGGGGGGAGCAGTCGAGGGAGGCGGCGATTCCCCGCCCGGACCGCCATCGGCGCCACCGTTCCCGGCGCCACCGTCCGCACCGCCGTCCACGCCGCCGTCGTTGTTGCACTCCCAGTCCCACTGGCTGCAGGACTCATCGGGCTCGGGCGACTGTGTCTCGGGCGGCTTCGTCGTCTCCGTCTCCGTGGGCGTCGGGGACGAGGGCTCGTCCTCGGGCTCCTCGGTCGCCGTCGGGCTCGGCGGCGGAGGCGGCGTCTCACCGACGACCTTGCCGATCACATCCGGCACGGGGAAGGCCCTCACAGGCTCACCCTTGAGCGCCTTCGACATGTAGTCCTGCCAGATCTTCGCGGGGAACGAGGCGCCGTGGATCTTCTCCTCGCCACCCGTGCCGAACATCTCCAGGAACTCGCGCTTCTTGTTCGTCTCGTCGTCGTCGAGGCGGTACATGCTGATGGCCGTCGACAGCTGCGGGGTGTAGCCGACGAACCAGGCGGACTTGTTGCCGTCGGTCGTACCGGTCTTGCCCGCGACCGGCCGGTTGCCCAGCTGGGCCGAGGTGCCGGTGCCCTTCTCCACGACGGTCCTCAGCACGTCGGTGACGTTGTCGGCGACCGCCGGGGTGAAGACCCGCTCGGTCTTCTTCGGGTGCCGGTAGACGGTGTCACCCTCGTGTTCGACCTCGGTGACCGAGTACGGATCGTTCTGCTTGCCGCTGGCCGCGAACGTGGAGTACGCCCCGGCCATCCGGATCGCGCTCGGCGACGAGGTGCCGAGGGAGAACGACGGGTAGTTGGCGCTGGCCATGGAGTTGTCGTCCTTGAGGCCGGCGTCCATCGCCGCTTCCTTCACCTTGCTCAGACCGACGTCCATGCCGAGCTGCACATACGCCGAGTTGACCGACTCCCTCATCGCCTCACGAAGGTCGATCTGGTAGCTCGGAGGGTTGTACGACTGGTCTCCGTCGTTCTTCTGGTTCCACTGCTTGCCCTCGCGGTCGGTCCAGACCGTCCCGTTGTAATTCTGGATCTTGAGCTCGTTCTTGCCGCTGTACAGGCTCTTCGGGTTGACGACGGTGCGCTCGGCCTCGGTCTGCTCCTCCGCGCCGTCGGGATCGCGTACGCCGTACTTGAAGGCAGCGGCCAGTACGAACGGCTTGTACGTCGATCCGACCTGGGCGCCGGTCTGGTCGGCGTTGTTGGTGAAGTGCTTCGTCGCGTCCTCACCGCCGTAGATCGCCTTGATCGCGCCGTCCTCGGGATCCACGGACGCGCCACCGAACTGGACGTGCGTGTCCTTCTCCGGCCGCAGCTTCGGCTTGATCTTGTCCTTGCGGACCTTGTTCACGGCCTTCTCGAGCTCATTGACCTTCGTCCGTTCGAAGGTCGTGTGGATCTCGTAGCCGCCCCGTTGGAGCTGCTCGGCGGTGATGTCGGTGTTGCGGATGACGTACGCCTTGGCCAGGTCCACGAGGTAGCCGGTCTGGCCGCCCAGCTGGGTGTTCGACCGCGGGTTCGCCAGCTTCGGGAACTCCGTGTACTTGTTCCGCTGCGCGGCGGTCAGGCGGCCGTCCTTGACCTCCTCGTCGAGGATCCACTTCCACCGCTTCTTGGCGCGCACGGTGTTGTCCTTGCTGTTGGCCGCGGGGTCGATCTCGGGGTAGCCGGCCGGGTCGTAGTACGTGGCGCCCTTGAGCACCGTCGCCAGGAGTGCGCACTGGCTCGGGTCCAGCTTGCTGGCTTCCTTGTCGAAGTACGCCCGCGCGGCCGCCTGGATGCCGTAGGCCCCACGACCGTAGTAAGCGGTGTTGAGGTAGCCGGCCATGATCTTTTCCTTGGGTTCGGTCCGGCCGACCTTTATGGAAATGAAGAGCTCTTTGAACTTCCGGCTGAACGTCTGAGACTGGTCACCCAGGCGCGCGTTCTTCACGTACTGCTGGGTGATCGTGGAGCCACCCTGGGTCTGCCCGCCCTTGGCCATGTTGACCATGGCACGCGCGATGCCCATCGGGTCGACGCCCTTGTCGTCCTCGAATGTCTTGTTCTCCGCCGACATGACGGCGAAGCGCATCTCCTTGGGGATGTCGTCGTAGTCGATGATCTGCCGGTTGCGTTCACCACCGGTCGCGACCATCTGCTTGCCGTCGGCCCAGTAATAGACGTTGTTCTGGGCCTCGGCCGCCTCGTCGACCTTCGGCACCTCCACCAAGGCGTACGAGATGCCGGCGACCGCCATCAGACTGCCGATGAAGCCGAGGAACAGACCGGTGACCAGGCGCCACGACGGAATCCAGCGCCGCGCACCCCGCCTGCCCGCGCGCGGGTAGTCGATGAACCGCTTCTTGCCGGACGGCTCGGAGCCACGGCCCCTGCCGCGCCCGGCACCACCCGAGCCGCCGGAGCCACCCCCGCCACGGCGCCCACCGCCCCCGGCGCGTCCGCCGCCACCGGCGGCCTCGGCCCCCCTGCGGCGACCTCCTCCCGCGCCGGCGGGGACGCTGCGTTGCGCGGCGCGACGGGCCTCAGCCCGGCCGCCGTAGGGCCGGTCCCCTCCGTCCGGGGCACCGGATCCATGCGCTCCATAGGACGGAGCCCCATAGGAGGAAGCCCCACGGGAAGAAGCCTCATGGGAGGAAGAGGACGCTCCAGTGGCATCTCGCGGCGCCGCGCGGCGGCCCGACGGCGCTCCTGGGGTGTCACGCCTGGCCGCGGCGCGTCCGCCGCCCTGCGGCTGCGGCGGTTTGCGACGGTGCTCGCTCATCGAACGATTACTCCTCGGGCAGGCGCAGCTGTCCGCGCCTGGAAACGGCGGCTGGTTTCCGGTCCCCCCGAAGTACGGATGCGCCCGTTCCGGCACTCACCCGCACTACACCAGGGACGACGACGCTACCTGGCGTCACTTGGTTCCCGGCGGCATGCATGGCGCACAGACTACGCACCGTCAAAACCCTCGTAGAGCCGAAGTTCACCCCAAATCAGGCAAGTTACTTCCTACGAATCGGTGATGTGACGCCGTTCACCGTGCCCCCACTTGTCTCATCCAGATCGCCGTTCTATCGTCTCGATGTATCGAGTCGATACATCAGCTCGGCATAAAGACCGTCCTGAGGGTCCGCGGCAGATGGGAGGCGAAGGTGAGCAGGCGCTCCGGCATCCTGGAATTCGCCGTACTCGGCCTCCTCCGCGAGTCCCCGATGCACGGCTATGAGCTGCGGAAACGTCTCAATACTTCGCTGGGAGTGTTCCGCGCCTTCAGCTACGGGACCCTCTACCCCTGCCTCAAGACGCTGGTCACCAACGGCTGGTTGATCGAAGAGGCGGGCAGCACCTCCGAAGACGCCCTGGCGGCTCCGCTCACGGGGCGTCGCGCCAAGATCGTCTATCGGTTGACGGCGGAAGGTAAGGAGCACTTCGAGGAGCTGCTCTCGCAGACCGGTCCCGACGCGTACGAGGACGAGCACTTCGCCGCCCGCTTCGCCTTCTTCGGGCAGACCTCGCGGGACGTACGCATGCGGGTGCTCGAGGGCCGTCGCAGCCGCCTCGAAGAGCGCCTGGAGAAGATGCGCGCCTCCCTGGCCCGTACCCGGGAGCGCCTGGACGACTACACGCTTGAGCTGCAGCGGCACGGCATGGAGTCCGTGGAGCGCGAAGTGCGCTGGCTGAACGAGCTCATCGAGAGCGAGCGAGCGGGACGGGACCAGCACCGGTCCTCCCCCGAAGGCTCCGCTCAGCAGAACACCACATCCGGGGAGTCGGCGGGCCTGCCCCGGCGGCGGGAGAACGACCCGCCGCCGGATCCGTCCGATGACCCCACCAAGTGAGACCCAGCGTTCCGCGGGGTTTCATCCGGAATACCGAGATCACACAGGGAGCAACCGGAATGGGTTCGGTTCGCGTAGCCATCGTCGGCGTGGGCAACTGCGCCGCCTCGCTGGTCCAGGGCGTCGAGTACTACAAGGACGCCGACCCGGACGCCAAGGTCCCGGGCCTGATGCACGTCCAGTTCGGCGACTACCACGTCGGTGACGTCGAGTTCGTCGCCGCCTTCGACGTCGATGCGAAGAAGGTCGGCCTCGACCTCGCGGACGCGATCGGCGCCAGCGAGAACAACACCATCAAGATCTGCGACGTGCCGAACACCGGCGTGCAGGTCCAGCGCGGCCACACCCTCGACGGCCTGGGCAAGTACTACCGCCAGACCATCGAGGAGTCCGCCGAGGCCCCGGTCGACATCGTCCAGATCCTCAAGGACCGCAAGGTCGACGTCCTCGTCTGCTACCTGCCCGTCGGGTCCGAGGACGCCGCGAAGTTCTACGCGCAGTGCGCCATCGACGCCAAGGTCGCGTTCGTCAACGCGCTGCCGGTCTTCATCGCCGGTACCAAGGAGTGGGCCGACAAGTTCACCGAGGCCGGCGTGCCGATCGTCGGTGACGACATCAAGTCGCAGGTCGGCGCCACCATCACGCACCGCGTGATGGCGAAGCTGTTCGAGGACCGCGGTGTCCGCCTCGAGCGCACGATGCAGCTGAACGTCGGCGGCAACATGGACTTCAAGAACATGCTCGAGCGTGACCGCCTCGAGTCCAAGAAGATCTCGAAGACGCAGTCCGTCACCTCGCAGATCCGCGACCGCGACATGGGCGCCGACAACGTCCACATCGGCCCGTCGGACTACGTCGCGTGGCTCGACGACCGCAAGTGGGCGTACGTCCGCCTCGAAGGCCGTGCCTTCGGCGATGTCCCGCTGAACCTGGAGTACAAGCTCGAGGTCTGGGACTCCCCGAACTCGGCCGGTGTCATCATCGACGCCCTGCGCGCCGCGAAGATCGCCAAGGACCGCGGCATCGGCGGCCCGATCCTCTCGGCTTCCTCGTACTTCATGAAGTCCCCGCCGGTCCAGTACTTCGACGACGAGGCGTACGAAAGCGTCGAGAAGTTCATCAAGGGCGAGGTCGAGCGCTAAGCGCCCTCTCCTTGTCATGCGTCGAGGGTCCCCGGGCAGTACGCCCGGGGGCCCTCCTCGTACGTGCCCTCCGCGTATGTGAAGGTGGGGGCCATGGCTGTCGTCGGTGACCTGCGTGTCCTGCTGCGCCTGCGGGACTTCCGGCGCCTGCTCGCCGTGCGGCTGATCTCCCAGAGCGCGGACGGCGTCTACCAAGTCGCCCTCGCCACGTACGTCGTCTTCTCGCCGGAGAAGCAGACCTCGCCCGGAGCGATCGCCTCCGCGATGGCGGTGCTGCTCCTTCCGTATTCGCTGATCGGCCCCTTCGCGGGCGTGCTCCTGGACCGCTGGCAACGCCGACAGGTGTTCCTCCACGGCAATCTCCTGCGCGCTGCGCTGGCTGCGCTCACCGCCCTGCTGATGCTCAGCGGCGTCCCCGACTGGCTCTTCTATGCCTCCGCGCTCTGTGTCACCGCCGTGAATCGATTCGTCCTCGCCGGGCTGTCGGCCGCGCTGCCTCGGGTCGTCGACGCCGACCGCCTGGTCATCGCCAACTCCCTCTCGCCGACCGCGGGCACGCTCGCCGCGACCGTGGGCGGCGGCCTCGCCTTCGTCGTGCGGCTGGCAGGCCCGGACTCGGACGCGGCGGTGGTCCTCCTCGGAGCCGTCCTGTACCTCTGCGCGGCGTGCGCCTCGCTCCGCATGGCCCGCGAACTGCTGGGGCCCGACCCCGAATTGGTGCGACCCCGGCTCGGTGAAGCGCTGGTCGGCACGGTGCGCGGCCTGAGAGCGGGAGTACGACACCTGGCGCGGCGCCCCGCGGCGGCCCGCGCGCTGGCCGCCATAACGGTGCTGCGGTTCTGTTACGGCGCGCTGACGGTCATGGTCCTGATGCTGTGCCGGTACGCCTGGACGTCATCGGAGTCCGATGGGCTTGCGCTGCTCGGGCTGGCCGTGGGCGTCTCCGGGGCCGGGTTCTTCGTCGCGGCCGTGGTGACGCCGTCGGCGGTGGGGCGGCTCGGGCCAGGCCGGTGGATCGCCGTCTGCGCGGGCGGGGCAGCGGTCCTCGAACCGGCGCTCGGCCTTTCCTTCGCTCCGGCCCCGCTCCTCATCGCCGCCTTCGTCCTCGGCCTGACGACCCAGGGCGCGAAGATCGCCACGGACACGGTGGTTCAGTCCTCGGTGGAAGACGGCTTCCGCGGCCGGATCTTCTCCCTCTACGACGTGCTCTTCAATGTCGCCTTCGTAGGAGCGGCCGCGGTGGCCGCATTGATGCTGCCGCCTGACGGCCGATCGGTTCCGCTTGTCGTCACCGTGGCTCTGCTGTACGCAGCGGTTGCTGCTGCTATGGCCCGGTTTGGCGTGCAGTAAGTGTCACATCAGTGCCACAGAGCCTCTCTCGGCTTCAGGGTTGTCACCGCCTCCCGATAACTTACGGGCGTCGTATTCGCGCCATCGCGCTCTCGTTCGAGGGGGATCCCCAAAGTGACCACTCCGCCGCCCCAGGGCCAAGCTCCGTACCCGCCCCAGGGCCAGAACCCCTACGGCCAGCCCCAGGCCGGCGCGCCGTACCCCCCGCAGCAGGGCCAACCGACCGCCCCCCAGCAGCCGTACCCGGCCTTCAACCAGGGGGCGCCGGTTCCTCCGGCTCAGCCTCGGCGCCGCCCCATAAAGACGTATCTGCGGGGCGCAGCCGTGGTCGTCGTTGCCATCATGGCCGCGGTTGGCTGGTGGGCCAGCCGGGACGACGCGGAGACCGCAGCGGTGGGCGACTGCCTGAAGCCCGCCTCGTCGTCCTCGGACCGCATGGAGGTCGTGGACTGCTCCTCGTCCGAGGCCGAGGCCAAGGTCATCAAGAAGATCGACGGACACTTCACCCAGATCAGCGCGGAGACGGAGTGCCGCAAGGTGGAGGGCGCGACCGGCTTCTACGCGGAGACCGGGAAGGGCAAGGAGTTCCTCTTCTGCACGAAGTCCGCATGAGCCACTGCAGACTTGAATAGCCGCTTGTCCTGCCGGGCGATCAGCCACGCTGCCGTAGAGGAGCGACGCGGATTGCCCGGTGGCGGCCGGCTCACCTCACCGACCGACGAAGGCTGTCCAGGCGTACCGCCACTGAGCTCCTCCCTCTGGAGAACCTCAACTCCCTTGCTCGTTGCGAGTGCTAACTGTCATGATCTTGATCGTGTCCGGTGATGACCAACCCAGGCACCAAGATCAGGAGACCTTCGCTCCAACGATTCGGGGAACATTAATGAAGACTCGTACGACGCATGCGATCGCAACAATTCTCAGTGCTGCCGCCATTCTCGTGAGTACTGCAGCGCAGGCTTCCGCCACCGGCGCCACGCAGGCCGAGGCCGAGCTGAACGACCCCGCCGCTACGCCTGCCTCCTACATCAGCTACCTGCGGCACTCGCATGAAGAGGGCGCCGCCGATGCCCTGAAGGGCTTCCAACAGCTGACGCCGACCGAGCAGCAGAAGTTCATCGGCTACCTCCACGACCCGGCCGTGCTCAAGTCGTTCCTCGACAAGACCACGGGCCAGAGGAACGGAGTATCCGCCTATTCCCGGAGTGCGAGCAGCACATCCTCGCTGCACAACGGTGACGTCACCATTAAGCAGGAGCGCACCATCAGCGGCATATCTGCCGCAGCGAGGAAGCCGCTCCCCAGGGGCAATCACGAGGCGAAGTACACCACCCATCTGAAGCTCCTGGGTGTGAAGGTCATGAAGCTCAGCCTCTGGGTGAACTTCCACAGCAATGGGCGAGACATCACTAAGGCGAACTACGCAGACGCTGGAAAGAGGAACCTCACCGGTGTCATCAGCATTTCCAAGGGGACCCCAAAGAAGTCGCTGAGCAAGTGGGGCTGGTGCCAGGGTGGCCACTGCTCCCGTGGCCACAACGTCGACGCATCGGTCGTCTGGGAAGGCAGCATCGCGTTCAAGGGCAGCAACTTCCAGATCGACAAGAAGCAGTGGATGAGGGCCAACGTCTACGGCCGTGTCATCAACCACTCCCTCAAGAACGTATAGGTGGGTAGAGGGGGGCGAGAGGGGGTCGTCGTAGAACCGTTGGGCCGCGGGCCCCGCGCCGGTGCGCCGCAGCGCCGCGGCGAGCCGCCGCGAACCTGGCGACGAGGTCACCTCGACGGA
>NZ_JBSFRK010000099.1:0-9885 GCF_053589195.1 Streptomyces sp. NPDC003379
GCGCTGGGCCCAGGCGCCCCCCGCGACCAGCACGAACTCCTCGTGGGCTTGGGGCACGGAGGCCACGGCCCGGCCCCGGGGCCGGGCCGTGGCGACCACCAGGTCGTGCCGGCCCGCGCGCAGCTCGTCCAGGAGGTCGTCGGTGAGGCCCGTCGTGATCCTGAGCCGGACGCCCTTCTCGACCAGGGAAGCGAGGCCGGGCAGCACGCAGTGCGAGAGGAATTCGGCAGGTCCCGCCAGGTGGACGGGGTCCGCCGAGCCGTCGCCGCCGTGGCCCGCGACCTCGGCCAGGGCGTCCAGGGGCTCGACGATCCGGGACGCCAGTTCCTCCGCGAACGGCGCGGGGGCGGCGCCGCGCGGCAGCCGCTCGAACAGCTCCCGGTCGAACTGCCGCTCCAGGGAGCGGATCTGCGCGGTGACCGTGGGCTGCGAGAGCCCCAGGAGGCGGGCGGCCGCGGTGAAGGACCCGGAGCGGTAGACGGCGAGGAAGGTGCGGAGCTGGTTGAGGTCCAGCGACCCTGCCTCGGTCTTTCCCTGGGCTTCCGTCTCTCCCCCGGAATCTGTCTTTCCCATACAGTGAGCCTAGGGGACCAGCGGGCCGCCCCCGCGCGAAAGGCATGACGGTAAGGCACGGCGGTAAGGCATCGCGGTCAGGAGCCGCACGTCCTCGCTCCCACGTGCAGCGCGACCGCCGTATTGGCGCCGAGCGTGGCGGTGAACCGCCTGGAGGCGTCGACCGTGACGCGCTTGCCGGACTGGACGTCGCAGTAGGCTCCGGCGGGCAGCGAGGTCTGGAAAGTGCGGTGCAGCGAGGAGCCCTCGTGGTTGATCGCGACGTACGCCTTGTCGCCGCGGCCGAAGGCGATCTGGTTGCCGCCGTTGTCCCACCAGTGCGAGACGGCTTGGCCGCGCGCGGCGTTGCGGAAGGCCACCATGCCCGAGATCTCGCGCCACGCGTGCTGGCACTTCCAGCCGTCGGAGTAACAGGCCTTCACCGTGCCGCCGTTGGGAGGCCCGGCGTCGCGGTCGGAGAACTCGTATCCGGAGTGGACGTCGGGCGCCCCGTACGGCCAGGCGAGCATGAAGACGTTGGCCAGGGTGTAGTTGGCGCCGTCCTTGTAGCTGAGGGTGTCGCCGCCGCGCTCGGTGTCGTGGTTGTCGACGAAGACGGCGGACTTCCCGGAGGTCATGTAGCCCCAGCCCTCGCCGTAGTTCTTCAGGTAGGCGAGCTTCTCGTTGGTGAAGACGCGCTTGAGGTCGCGGGCGTACCGGAACTCCTGGACGTCTCCGTTGCCGAGGTACTCGCTCGGCGAGACCGCCTCTCCCGCACCGTGGATGGCCTCCTGCTTCCAGTACACGCCGGGGTCGCTCAGCCGTGACTTGATGTCGGCCAGGTCACCGGCCGGCATGTGCTTGGCCGCGTCGATGCGGAATCCGTCGACGCCGAGGGAGAGCAGGTCGTTGAGGTAGGCGGCGATCCGGCCGCGTACATAGCCCTCGCCGGTGTCCAGATCGGCGAGGCCGAGGAGTTCGCAGTTCTGTACGTTCCCGCGGTCGCCGTAGTTGTTGATCTGCGACCGGCAGTCGTCCATGTCGGCGCCGGACCAGATACCGGGGTAGTCGTACTTCGTGTAGGCCGAGCCGCCCGTGCCGGTCCCCGACGCGGCCGCCATGTGGTTGATCACGGCGTCCGTGACGACCTTGACGCCCGCGCCGTGGCAGGTGTCGACCATGTTCTTGAAGGCCGCCCGGTCACCGAGGCGACCGGCGATCTTGTAGCTGACCGGCTGGTACGAGGTCCACCACTGGCCGCCCTGTATGTGCTCCTGGGGCGGTGAGACCTGGACGAAGCCGTAGCCCGCGGGGCCGAGCCGGTCCTTGCACGCCTTGGCGACCGAGTCGAAGCGCCACTCGAAGAGGACGGCGGTGACGTCCTTGCCGCCGGGCGGGGCCGCCTCGGCCTCGGGCGTCGTCGCGAGGAGACTCCCGAGGACCCCGGCCGCGAGGGCGAGCGTGACGGCGACGGGCCTTCTGGCTGTGTGCGTGGGCGCTGGGCCGTTCATGGGGGCCTCCAGTGGGGGATCGCTTGCAGAATCTTGCAGATTGAATCTGCAAGAACTTGCGATCGGGACCGTAAGCGGCTTCAAACGCGCGGTCAACCCTTCGCGCAGTACACCGGTGCCCGTCACCGCCCGGCTCGTGCGCGGTGACGGCGTACCGCGTCGCGGTTGGCGCACGGGTGGGAGCAGTAGCGCTGCCGTCCGGTGCGGGAGGTGTCCGCGAAGATCGTGGCGCACCCGGCGACCGCGCAGCGCCGCAACCGGTGCATGCCGCGTCCCACCAGGTGCAGCGCGGTGCCGACCGCGATGAGCGAGAACAGCAGGGTGCCGAGCGGCAGTTGGTCGTCGCGGTAGTGCAGGTGCCAGCCGTCGCCCGCGTGGTCGGTCAGGCGGGGGTGACCGGCGGAGGCGGCCAGCATCCGGTTGACCGACTCGGCGCGCTCGCGCTCGTCGGCGGCGTCGACGACCTTCTCCCACGCATCAAGGGCCGCCCGGGCGGCATCCAAGTCCTCCGGTGCGGCCGGGCGTTCCAGGGTCAGACCGGCGGCGCGGCAGCGGTCCGCCAACTCCCCGGCATCTGCGGGGAATCGGTTGGCCAGGTCTGCCGCCAGGTTCACGGCATCCGTGCCGTAAGGGTTGAGGTGCATAAGACCATTACATCAAGGTGATCACATGAGACACCCCGACGAACAGCTCACCACCCCGCACCCCGTAGACACCACCACCCGTGACCGTGCCGTACGGCAGGCCGTGGAGGACGATCTGCCGGAGCTCGTACGCCTCCGTGCGCTCCTCTTCGACGACCTCGGCGGCGACTACTTCAACCCGGCGTCCGCGGGCGACGACTGGCGCCACCACCTCGTCACGGTCCTCAAGGAACAGCTGACCGCCCGGAGCGCGCGGATCCTCGTCGTGGACGGTGACGACGGCCTGGCCGCCTGTGGCATCGGCACGGTCGACCAGTGGTTTCCCGGGCCGCACAACATCAACGGCCGGGTGGGTCACGTGATCGGCGTGGTCACCGACCCGGCGTACCGACGGCGCGGCCACAGTCGCGCGATCATGCGGGCCCTGCTCGACTGGTTCCGCGAGCGGGAGGCCTCCCGCGTGGACCTGTACGCCTCGTCCGAGGGCGAGCCGCTCTACCGCGCCCTGGGCTTCGTCGACCACTCCGACCCGGCGCTGTACTGGCGCCCTTGAGCCGTGGACGTGAACCGTCGACGCCCCCGGGTCTCCTTTAGCATCGCGGGAATGCTTGCAAGCAGGAATGCTCAATGGGGAAGAGGAGGAGTCGAGGGTGACCGAAGATCGACACACCGGCGCGGCTGACACCGGGGCGCAGCACACCGGGGCGCAGCACACCGAGGCCCAGCACACCGGGGCGGCGCCGGAAGAGTCCGCGGAGCGGCTCGCCTCGATGGTCGCGGATCTCCAGGAACTGGTGGTGTGCGAGTCCTTCTCCTCGGACCTGGAGGCGGTGGCGCGCAGCGCGGACGTCGTGGCCGCGCAGGGGACCCGGCACCTCGGCGCCGCGCCCGAGCGCATCGTCGTCAAGGGGGTGACGCACCTGCGATGGGCGTTCGGCACGCCCCGGGTGCTGCTCCTCGGCCACCACGACACCGTGTGGCCGATGGGTTCGCTGGCGAGTCACCCCTGGTCGGTGCGGGACGGCGTCGCGCGCGGGCCCGGCATCTTCGACATGAAGGCCGGCCTCGTGCAGATGTTCCACGCCCTGGCCTCGCTGCCCTCCCTGGACGGCGTGTGCGTCCTGGTGACCGGGGACGAGGAGGTCGGCTCGGACACGTCGCGGGAGCTCATCGAGGAGACGGCGCGGCAGTGTGCGGCGACGTTCGTGCTGGAGGCGTCGGCGGACGGTGGTGCGGTGAAGACCGCGCGCAAGGGCACCTCCGACTACGAGTTGGTGGTGCACGGCAAGGCGGCCCACTCCGGCCTGGAGCCGGAGAAGGGGATCAACGCGGCGATCGAGGCCGCGCATCTCATCCTGGCGCTGGAAGGGCTCGTGGAGAAGGCCGACGTCGACGCCCCCGCCGCGGCAGGGTGGCGGACCACCGTGACGCCGACGATGACCTGGGCCGGTTCGACGGCCAACACGGTGCCCGCCGAGGCGACGGTCTGTGTCGACGTGCGTGTCCCCACGCTGGCGGCGCAGGAGCGGGTGGACACCGCGATGCGGGCGCTGAGCGTGACCGTGCCGGGGGCGCGTCTCGAAGTGCGGGGCGGCCCCAACAGGCCGCCGATGGAGCTGTCTTCGTCCGCCGACCTGTTCGAGCGGGCGCGCGCGGGCGCGCAGCGGCTGGGTCTTGGCCCGCTGCGCTCGGCGGCGGTGGGCGGAGCGTCCGACGGGAACTTCACCGCCGGGCTCGGCTGCCCGACGCTGGACGGTCTGGGTGCCGTGGGCGGCGGGGCCCACGCCGACCACGAGCATGTGATCGTCGCGGAGATGGTCCCCCGGGCCCGGCTTCTCGCCGGACTCGTCGAGGAGGTCGCCCGTTGAGCGACCTCGACGTCCGCGAACTCCACGAGCTCCCTGAACTGGCGGCCGCGAACGCCCTGTTCGAGGAGATCTGGGGCTCCGCGCCCGGGGCCTCGCCGATGGGGACCGAGCAGATGCGGGCTCTCTCTCACGCCGGGAACTATGTCGCGGGCGCCTTCGCGGACGGCCGTCTGGTCGGCGCGTCCGTCGCCTTCTTCGCGGCGCCCGTCGGCCAGGCCCTGCACTCCCACGTGACGGGCGCCCTCCCCGGGCGCTCGGCGGGCCCGGCCCTCAAGTGGCACCAGCGCGAATGGGCGCTGGCCCGCGGGCTCTCCCGGATCACCTGGACGTACGATCCGCTGGTGCGGCGCAACGCCCACTTCAACCTGGCCAAGCTCGGCGCGCGGCCGGTGGAGTACCTCGCCAACTTCTACGGGTCGCTGGACGACGCGATCAACGGCGGTGACGACACGGACCGGGCGCTGGTCTCCTGGGAGCTGTCCACCCCGGTCCCCGCGCCCGGCCCCGGCCCCGCTCCCTCCCCCGCTCCCGTCCCCGCGGATGCCGTAACCGCTCTGTCGGTGCGCGACGGCCTGCCGGTCGTGGGTCCTCTCGACTGCTCCTCCACCACCCTCCTGCTCGACGTTCCGGCCGACATCGAGGCGTTGCGGCGCACCGATCCGGGCGCGGCCAAGGCGTGGCGTCTGGCGATGCGGGAGGTGCTGGGCGGCCTGTTGGCCGAAGGGGCCCGCGTCACGGGCTTCCACGACCGGACTTCGTACGTCCTCACGCGCGACCACGCCAGGAGGCAGGCCACATGAAGATCACCGGAATCGAACTGCGCCGGATCGCGATGCCGCTGCGGTCGCCGTTCCGCACCTCCTTCGGTGTCGAGACCGCCCGCGACGTCCTGCTCGTACGGGTGGTCACGCCCGACGGCGAGGGGTGGGGCGAGTGCGTGGCGATGTCCGAACCGCGCTACTGCTCCGAGTACGTCGACGGGGCCGCCGACGTGCTGCGCCGCTTCCTCGTCCCGGCGCTGCCCGCCGTGGCGGACGCCCACTCGGTGAAGCGGGCCATGAAGCCCTTCAAGGGCCACAAGATGGCCAAGGCGGCCCTGGAGACGGCCGTGCTCGACGCCCAACTGCGGGCGTCCAGCCAGTCCTTCGGGGCGTTTCTCGGCGCCGGGCGCGAGCGGGTGCCGTGCGGGGTTTCGGTGGGCATCATGGACTCGGTCCCCGAACTCCTCGACGCCGTGGGAGGCTTCCTCGACGAGGGGTACGTACGCGTCAAGCTGAAGATCGAGCCGGGGTGGGACGTGGCGCCGGTCCGCGCGGTGCGGGAGCGGTTCGGCGACGAGCTGTTGCTCCAGGTGGACGCCAACGCGGCCTACACCCTCGCGGACGCCCGGCAGCTGGCCAAGCTGGACGCGTTCGACCTCCTGCTCATCGAGCAGCCGCTGGCCGACGACGACCTGGTGCAGCATGCGGCGCTCGCGAAGCTGCTGCGTACGCCGGTCTGCCTGGACGAGTCGATCGAGTCCGCCGAGGACGCCGCCGCGGCGATCACGCTGGGCGCCGCGTCCGTCATCAACATCAAGCCGGGCCGGGTCGGCGGCTACCTGGAGGCCAAGGCCATCCACGATCTGTGCGTGGCCCACGGCGTCCCCGTGTGGTGCGGTGGCATGCTGGAGACCGGCCTCGGCCGCGCCGCCAACGTCGCGCTGGCCGCACTCCCCGGCTTCACCCTGCCGGGTGACACCTCCGCCTCACGCCGCTATTTCGCCACGGACATCACGGAGCCCTTCGAACTCACCGCGGGCCACCTCGACGTGCCCACGGGGGCGGGGCTCGGGGTCGAGCCGGTCGCGGAGGTGCTGGAGCGGGTGACCACGGAGAGGGAGTGGATCCAGCTGTAGGGGTCGGCTGACTGGGGGGCTGCGGCTGCGGAAAATCGTGTGCGGATCAAGAATGCCCTTGACAGGCTGATGTCATGACGGACTGGATCACTACGCCGATCACCCTGCCCCTCGCCGAGGACCTGCTGCGCGGCGCGCTCGACCTGGAGCGTACCGAGTACGGGGTGCTACCGCACCGGCTGCCCGCACGGGCCCGTGCCCAGTGCGCCGACGGGCAGTTGGCCATGGCGGAGGCCCAGCCCTCCGGCGTACGGCTGGTCTTCCGCACGCGCGCCACCGTCGTGGAGCTGGACACGCTTCGCACCAAGACGGCCTACCGGGGCGCGCCACCCCGCCCGGACGGCGTGTACGACCTGCTCGTCGACGGCACCCTCGCGGGGCAGGCCGGCGTGACCGGTGGCAACGTCCTGATGGTGGACATGACCACCGGTTCGGCGGAGACCGTGCCCGGGCCGGTCGGCACCGTCCGTTTCCCCGGCCTGCCCGACCGCGTCAAGGACGTGGAGATCTGGCTGCCGCACAACGAGGTCACCCAGCTGGTGGCCCTGCGCACCGACGCCCCCGTAGAGCCGGCCCCGGCCCACGGCCGCAAGGTGTGGCTGCACCACGGCAGCTCCATCAGCCACGGCTCCGACGCGGCGAGCCCCACCACGACGTGGCCGGCGCTGGCCGCGTCCCTCGGCGGCGTGGAGCTGATCAACCTCGGCCTGAGCGGCAGCGCCCTGCTCGACCCGTTCACCGCTCGGGCCCTGCGCGACACCCCCGCGGACCTGATCAGCGTCAAGATCGGCATCAACCTCGTCAACCTGGACCTCATGCGTCTGCGCGCCTTCGGGCCCGCGGTGCACGGCTTCCTCGACACGATCCGCGAGGGGCACCCGACCGCCCCACTGCTGGTCGTCTCGCCCATCCTGTGCCCGATCCACGAGGACACGCCCGGCCCCGGTGCCCCGGACTTCAGCGACCTCGGCGAGGGAAGGCTCAAGTTCAAGGCCATGGGCGACCCTGCGGAGCGGGCCGCCGGGAAGCTGACGCTGAACGTGATCCGGGACGAGCTGGCCCGCATCGTGAAGCAGCGCGCGGCCGACGACCCGAACCTCCACCACCTCGACGGCCGCGACCTCTACGGCTTGGCGGACTTCGCGGAGCTTCCGCTGCCCGACCAGCTCCACCCGGACGCCGCCACCCACCGCCTCATCGGCGAACGCTTCGCCACCCTGGCCTTCGGCCCGGGCGGACCGTTCACCTCTTAGAAGTCACCTCTGAGAACCGTAGGGTCCCGTTCCGCCAGCCCTTCTGTTAGCGGAGGGAAGGGCCGACGCTCTGGTCGATGTGGCGCGGGGCGGGTCCACAGCAGGGCCCCGGCGGTCAGCGCGGCGCCTCCGACCAGCCAGGGCAACGGGCCGGGAGGGAGGGTTCCGATGGCCAAGCCGGCCAAGGCGCCGAACAGTTGCAGCGCGAGGGACTGGACCGACAGGGCGGTGGCGCGCCCCGTCGGGGACACGCGCCGGTGCAGCAGGTCGTTCTCGTTCGGTCCTGCCGCGCCGAGGCCCAGGTGGACCAGGGCGAAACCGGTGACTCCCAGGGCCATGGACACCGGTCCCGTGGAGGCCGCCGTGGCCGCGATCAGCAGCAGTCCGCTCGCGCCGACGCCGAGGGCGAGCAGGACCGCGCGCTCCCCGCCTGCCGCCAGTCGGGCAGTGAGCGGTGCGAGATGGCTGCCGAGGGCCGAGCAGACGAAACCCGCGCAGGCCAGCCCGGCGAAGAACACCGCGCCCGTCTCGGGTTCACCGGTCAGGGCCGCGACCCGGCCGGGGGTGAGCAGTTCGACCGTCACCAGCGCGCCACCCGCCGCTGCCGCGCTGAGCAGCACCCGGCGTACTAGTACGTCGCGTCCGCCCAGGCGCAGTCCCGATATGACGGTGGCGGGAATGCCTCGTAGAACGCCGCGCGCGCTCGTCGGCGCCCGGGGCGGCTCGGGCAGGGCGGTCAGGACGTACAACACGAAGACGACGTCGAAGGCGGCTGCCACCAGCACCGGGACGGAGAGCGGGAGCACCAGGCCGGACGTGGCCCGGCTCAGCCACGCGCCGGGATCGGGGCCGAGCCCGAGCAGCCACGGCAGAACGCCGCCGACCAGGGTGCCGACCGCCAGCGCCGCCGCGGTCGCCGCGCTGCCGCGGGCCAGGCCGGTCCGCAGTTCGGCGTCCGGGCCGGCGGTGGCCTGGACGGTGTCGACGTACCAGGCCTCGGCCGGCCCGCTGGACAGAGCGCGCCCCGCGCCCTTCACCGCCATGCCGAGCATCAGCACCCAGGCGGTGGTACCGAGGCTCACCAGGGTGAACGCGACCAGGTCCAGGAGGCCCGCGGCGACGAGGACGGCGCGGCGGCCCAGGACGTCGGAGAGGCCACCCGTGGGCAGTTCGAGCACGGCGGCCGTCAGCGAGTGCACGGCGAAGAAGCCCGCGATGGCGGCGAGTGTCATGCCGCGCTCGGTGAAGAGCAGCACTTGCGGGGCGATGGCCAGCCCGAGCGGCAACCAGAAGAGCGCGCAGACAGCGACGTAGCGACGGCGCGCGGCCGCTGTGCCGAGGGGTTCGCTCACAGCGCGCCACTCGCGGAGCTCGCGGAGCCCTCAGAGCCCTCCGAGTCCTCCGAGTCCTCGTCCGCGCGGCGTGCCAGAGGCAGGCCGGCCGCGAAGACGACCGTCTGGGCGGCGCGCGGGTCCGCCGCGTCGCGAGCGGTCAGCTCCGTCAGCTTCTCCTCGAACGCCCGCCACAGCTCTCCGAGCGACTCCGGGGTCAGACGGGGCAGCATGTCGCTGATCCCGGACGGCTCCAGCCACTGCGGCCCGAGCCGGCCCGCCGCCAGGTCTTCCTCGTGCCGCACCAGCGTCTCCGCCAGAAGCTGGATCTGACGCCTGCGCATCGCGCCGACGAAGCCACGGCTGCCGGGTGACGCCTCCATCGCCGCATTGCTCCACGAGGTCACCTCGTGGACGGCCCGCCAGCGACGCTCCCTGCCGTCGCGCCGGTCGGCCTCGGCGACGAACGCGTACTTCGCGAGCACCCGCAGGTGGTAGCTGGTGGACGCGGACGACTCCCCCGTGGCCGCCGCCAGTTCGGTCGCGGTGGCGGGCCCCTCCATCCGCAGCAGGCCGAGCAGCCGGATGCGCAGGGGATGTGTGAGGGCCTTCAGGGCCGCCGCGTCGCTCTCGGGGTCGAGGATGCGCCGCTTGTCTTCGCTCGTCATGGCGGGAGCGTACGGCGAGATCCCGGTCTCCAAAAGAAGTTTTGCAAAATTTATTTGGGGGTCCGTGGGCGGCGACGCCGGGTGCGCGGTACCGCAGGGCCTTCATCTCGCAGCGGCACACATGCCGCGTACGCCGAGAAGAGGCGGCCCGGCCGGGGTCT
>NZ_JBSFRK010000100.1:0-9142 GCF_053589195.1 Streptomyces sp. NPDC003379
GTACTGCAGGGGGGACCCTGTGGGAGAGTAGGACGCCGCCGAACTAATTGTAGAGAAAACCCCCGCACCCTTCGGTGCGGGGGTTTTCTGCGTTCCGGGGGAATTCCGGGCGCAGTGCTCTGCGGGAGCTGACTCGGCTGCTGGCATGGCCGCGGCCTGGTGGTGAGGCTGACATTTGTCACGGCCAGGTCCGGACGATCGTTTCTGTCGGGCCGCGGGGGTCGGTGGCGAAGCTGTGGGGGTCACGAAGGAACGGGACGTACACAGCTACGACGGAGGAACCCGATCATGAGCCAGCTCGCCGCCACCGAGGCCCCCGCCCCCGCTCCCGTCCCAGCGCTCGCCCCCGTCCCTGTTTCCGCCACCGGTGCCTCGGCGCCCGCCCTGGCGGCGCTGGCGTGGAGCAGTGTGCTGCCGGCCGGGCGTACGGCGTGGGGGCTCGTCAAGGAGCAGCGGGTGAATGGGCTCGCGGCGCTGATCCTGGCTGCCAACGTCGTCGGGCTGCTGCTCGCTCTCGTCGCCGGTGATCCGCGACTCATGCTGGCCAAGGACAGCGGGATCACCGCGACCGTGGGGATCGCCGTTCTGGTGTCGGTGTGGGTGGGCCGGCCGCTGATGACCGCCGCGCTCCAGCCCTGGGTGACCAAGGGGAACGCGGCGCGGATCCCGGCCTGGGAGGGGCTGAGTGCGGAGCGGGCGCGGTTTGCGCGGCTGGAGCGGATGTTCTCGTTGATGTGGGGTGTGGCGCTCTTCGGTGAGGCGGCGCTGCGGGTCGTCGGGGCTTACACACTGCCTGTGGACACCATGGTGTGGGTGGGTGGTGTGATCGCGGCGGTGACCATCACGGCGACCGTCATGGTCACGGGTGCCCTGGTCGTCGGGCCCATGGAGAAGATGGTCGGTGCGCGCCTCCAGAGGCGTCAGGGGCATCAGGGATGGCAGGGGCGTCAGGGGCGTTGAAATCAGGTGAGTGATCCATCTACCCCCGGGTAGTGCGGGGCCTTACGCTCTCCAGCCATGACTGATGTGCTGCGGCACGGCAGGGCCTCGCTGGCGTTCGCCTTCCTGGTCCAGGGAGTGACCTTTGCCCTGCTGGTGACGCGGATTCCGGCGATCCAGGACCGGTACGGGATATCCGACGGGCTGCTGCCGGTCTTCCTCGCGGCGGTGCCGATCCTGGCCGGCATCGGGAGCGTGGGCACCGAGCGGTTGGTCAAGCGGGTGCCGCCCAGTGGGGTGTTGAGGTGGTCGCAGCCGGTTGTGCTGCTGTCGCTGCTCGGCGTCGGGGCCGGTGACGCGATGTGGCAGGCGGCCGTGGCACTCGGGGTGTTCGGGCTCTCGGTGGGGGCGCTCGACGCGTCCATGAACATGCTGGGGGTCAGCCTTCAACGGGTGTACGGGCGCAGCATCATGCTCGGTTTCCATGCCGCGTACAGCCTGGGCGGGATCGTGGGGGCGTCGCTCGCCTGGGCGGGGGCGCACTGGGATCTGTCGCTGTTCGTGTCCTATCTGCCGGTCGTTGTTGTGCTGTTGCCAGGGGCTCTGATCGGGAGCCGGTGGTACGTCGATGCGAGGGCGGACGGGGAAGGAGCCGGGGACGGATCCGGGGACGGGGCTCGCGAGGCTGCCGGGAAGGGTGGGGGCGTCGCCTTCAAGCTGCTGCTTCCGCTCTGCCTGGTGATGACTGTCGCCTACATCGGGGACTCGACCGTCTCCAACTGGAGCGCCAAGTACGCGCAGGACGTGCTGGGCGGTTCGGAGGAGGTCTCGACCGTTCCGTACAACGCCTACATGGTCATGACGCTCGTGGGGCGCGGGCTCGGGGATCTGGGCGTGCGGAGGTTCGGGGCAGTGGCGGTGGTGCGGGGCGGGTCCGTGGTCGCGGCGCTGGGGTTCGCGGTCGTGGCGGTGGCGCCCGGGGCGTGGGTCGGGATCGCGGGGTTCACGGTGCTGGGGCTGGGGCTGTCCGTAATCGTTCCGCAGACCTTCGCGGCGGCGGGCAGGCGCGCCTTTGAAAGTCATGGTCCGGGGGCTTCGGATGCGGCCGTCGCGCGACTGAACATCTTCAACTATGTGGGGTTTTTGATCGGTTCGCCGTTGGTGGGCGGGCTGGGGGACGCGTGGAACTACCGGGGGGCGATGCTCGTTCCCATGGTGTTGGTGCTTGTGACCTTGCTGTACGCCCGTTCCTTCGCCCCCGGAGCGGACCGATACGGTGACGGGCATGAGCGGCCGCGCACAGCTGATGTGGGACGAGGCAGTAACGGGTTATGACTTCGGCCCGGGTCACCCCATGGACCCGGTCAGGCTCGGACTGACCCGAAGTCTGGTCGGTGCCTTCGGGCTCGACCAGGAGCTGGACGTGGTCGCGGCCAAGCGTGCCGGTGACTCGACGCTGCGCCTCGTGCACCGCGAGGACTATGTGGCGGCGGTCAAGGCGGCCTCCGTGGACCCCGCGTCCGCGCGCGGGGAGTACGGCCTCGGTACGGAGGACGTTCCGGCGTTCGCTGGGATGCACGAGGTGTCGGCGCTGATCGCCGGGCAGTCCGTAGGGGCCGCCGAGGCGGTGTGGCGCGGCGAGGCGCTGCACGCGGTGAACTTCGCGGGCGGGCTGCACCATGCCATGCCCGGGGGCGCCTCGGGCTTCTGCGTCTACAACGACGCGGCGCTGGCGATCGCGCGGCTCCTCGAACTGGGTGCCGAGCGGGTCGCGTATGTGGATGTCGACGTGCATCACGGGGACGGGGTGCAGGCCGCGTTCTGGGAGGACCCGCGGGTCCTGACGATCTCGCTGCACGAGCATCCCCGGACGCTCTTTCCGCAGACCGGGTGGCCTGAGGAGACGGGCGCGGCGGGGGTGGCCGAGGGGTCTGCCGTGAATGTGGCGCTGCCGGCGGGGACCGGGGACGCCGGGTGGGTGCGGGCGTTCCACTCCGTGGTGCCCGAGCTGCTCGCGGAGTTCCGGCCGCAGGTGGTCGTGACGCAGCACGGGGCCGATACGCACTTCGAGGACCCCCTCGCGCACCTCGCCGTCTCGCTGGACGCCCAGCGGGCGGTGCAGGCCGCCTGCCATGAGCTGGCCCATGAGTACGCCGACGGGCGGTGGGTCGCTCTGGGGGGCGGGGGATATGCCGTGGTGGACGTGGTGCCGCGGTCCTGGACGCATCTCGTCGCTGTCGCCGCGGGGCGGCCGGTCGAGCCCACGGCGGTGGTTCCGGAGGCTTGGCGGCAGGAGGTGTTCGCCCGTACGCGGCAGTTGGCGCCGGGGCGGATGACGGATGGGCGGTGGCCCGTGGGCTGGAAGGGGTGGGAGTCGGGGTACGACCCCGCTGATCGGCTCGACCAGGCTGTGCTTGCGGCACGGCGGGCCGCGTTCCCCCTGCGGGGGCTGTTGGCGTAGGGGATCTTGCCGGACAGCCGGACAGCCGGACAGCCGGACAGCCGGACAGCCGGGCAGCCGGAGGGGCTGAATAGGCGGCCGCATTGTGCCCCTGTTAGCCCAAGTGTGGGGGTTTTCCGGGGTTTTGAGGTCCCGTGGCCGCCGATGCGCCAGCATCGGACCGTGTTGACCACCGGCGCCCTGCGTGCGCATCTGTTGGCGGCTCGGCTGGCCGGGCCCGTGGCCACCTCTCGGGAAGAGAGTCTGCGGAGTTACCGGCTCTTCGCCGCCCGCGATCCCCGGATACTGCTCGGGTTGGATCCCGAGTGGCGCTGGGGGGCCGCGGACCTTCTGCGGCTGATGGCCGACAAGTGCGGGGTGTCCGCCGATCCGCGGCACACCTCGGGGGCCGACGTCATCGATCCGGAGCGTACGTTGAGGGCGCTCGACGCGTTCGCGGAGCGGCTCTCGGAGGCGGCGCGGAGGCGTCTTCCCGTACTCTTCGGGACCGGCCATCCGCAACGATTGCTGGGGTTCTACGCCGCCTTGGCGGACGCTCTGTCGGCGGCCGGATGCACCGTCCTCACCCCCGCGCAGGGCAACAGTGTCGACATAACGACCCGGTTCGGCCTACGCACGTACAACCTTGACTACGTACAAGGCGTCGCGCTGGTGCGCGAACCCGGCGCGCGTCCCACCGGGAGTGAGACCGGCGCACACACCCACTCACCGCTCCCGGTTCGGGCCGTTCTGGATGCCGCGGCACAGGCCGGCGGACCGCTTCCCGAGCTGGTCATCGGAGACCACGGATGGGTCTGCGGAGCAGGTCAGCTGGGGTTTGAGGCGATCGGTCTGGCGGATACGGATGATCCCGCGCTGTTCGTCGGAGAGGCCGAGGGGCAGGTGTCCGTCGTCGTTCCGCTTGATGACGCTGTGCGGTCTGATTACTACCGACCGCTTACTCGCTATGTACTCAATCGAGCGTGTCTGTCACAGTAGGCGGCCGATGGCTGCTCCTCTTCCCCACTCGCATCATCCGCCCCTAGTCTGGGGAGTGAGCGCGCAGCGACGAAGAGTCACCGGAAGGGGAAGCCGGTGCCCGTCATGTGCGGAAGGTTCAGGTGGGGTGTCATGGCTGAGAACCAGAGGCCGCTGAACGAGGTTCAGTTCCTGACCGTGGCGGAAGTCGCCTCGGTGATGCGAGTGTCCAAGATGACCGTGTACCGCTTGGTGCACAGTGGTCATCTGCCCGCCATTCGGGTCGGAAGGTCCTTCCGGGTCCCGGAGCAGGCGGTTCACGAGTACCTCCGCGAGTCCTATGTGGGGGTCGAGGCAGGCTGAGCGCGGGGGCCTTCGGGCCCCTTGTCGCAGGGCCCGCGCCAGGGTCCGTTGCCCCTCGATTACGTCCCTCACGCGGGGACGGGTAGGCTAGGCCGACGTAGGTCGTGTGGGCCCAGTCTGCTGCCCCGCACCGAGTGAAGAGAAGTGAGCGAGGGTAGTCGTGGGCTCTGTTATCAAGAAGCGGCGTAAGCGGATGGCCAAGAAGAAGCACCGCAAGCTGCTGAAGCGCACTCGCGTTCAGCGTCGCAACAAGAAGTAGGCGATCGCTGCACGCGTGTTCCGAAGCCCCTCCACCATCCGGTGGAGGGGCTTCGGCATGTTTGGGGCCCCCACGCGCGGTACTTGGGAGCCGGCGCGGTACGTCGGAACCGGAGCGGTACTTGAGCACCGGGCGCTTGGTCCATACGTACGCCTGTGTCCGTCGTCACTTCCCGCAGCGCGCGGTCATCACAGCGCAACACCGACCCGCTAGCGTGGGCCAGGACACAGTCGATGACGGTGTGCGGCGAGGGTTGGGGAAAGGCAGGCGCTGATCTTGGGCAAGGTCGTGCTCGTGACCGGAGTGGCCCGGCAGCTGGGCGGACGGTTCGTCCGGCGTGTCCAGCGCGATCCCGAGGTCGACCGGGTGATCGCCGTCGACGCGATCCCGCCCGAGCACCATCTGGGCGGCGCCGACTTCGTGCAGGCCGACATCCGGCAGCCCGCGATCGCCAAGGTGCTCGCCGAGTACGGCGTGGACACGGTCGTCCACATGGACGTCACGGCGACCGCGCTCGGCCGGGGCAGCCGCGGCTCGGTCAAGGAGACCAACGTCATCGGCACCATGCAGCTGCTCGGTGCCTGCCAGAAGTCGTCGACCGTGAAGCGGCTCGTGGTGAAGTCCAGTACGAGCGTGTACGGCTCCGCGCCCAGGGACCCCGCGGTCTTCACCGAGACCACGCCGCCCAAATCGCTGCCCAGCGGTGGCTTCGCCAAGGACACCGTCGAGGTCGAGGGCTATGTGCGCGGCTTCGCGCGGCGCCGACCGGACGTGGCGGTGTGCGTGCTGCGCTTCGCGAACATCCTGGGGCCCGCGGCGGAGTCCCCGCTCGCCGAGTACTTCTCGCTGCCGGTCCTGCCGACCGTGTTCGGCTACGACCCGCGCCTGCAGTTCGTCCACGAGGACGACGCGGTCGAGGTGCTGCGCCTGAGCGCGCACGACCCGCCGCGCGGGACGCTCAACAGCGGCACGTTCAACATCGCGGGCGACGGCCAGCTGCTGCTCTCCCAGTGCTCACGGCGGCTGGGCAGGCCCACCGTGCCGGTGCTCCTGCCGGCCGTCACCTGGGTCGGTTCGGCGCTGCGCACGCTCGGCATGACCGATTTCTCGCCGGAGCAGATCCGCCTGCTCACGCACGGCAGGATCGTGGCCACCCGGCAGATGCGGGAGACACTGGGCTTCAGGCCGAAGTACACGACCGCGGAGACCTTCGCGGACTTCGTACGCAGCCGGGGTCCTGGACTGCTGCCGCCCAGTGCCCTCGCGGGGGCAGTGGACCGGATCGCCGCGCTGCCCATCGCGGGTGGCAACCGAAGCGCCAACTGAGGAGAGCGTCAACGATGGCGGACGCCAAGGTCATTCCGTTCGACGACGACCGGTCGCGCGGAGGTGCGCAGCGCGCGCCGCGCCGCAGGTCCGCGCCCCGGCGCACGGGTGATCCCGTGGCCGTGAGCGAGGTCAAGGCGCTGCCGGGCCAGCAGCACGGCCCGCAGGACACCTCGCAGGACGGTCAGCAAGGCGGACAGCCGGTCGGCAGGCCGGGCGAGGGGTCGCGGGTGGAGCGTGCGGAGCCCCGCGAGAGGGCGCCGCGGCCGCGGGACAGCGGCTGGGACCGGCGCATCGCGGGCGGCCTGGCGTTCCTGCGGCGCCGGCTCACCGGGGAGTACGAGGTCGACGACTTCGGTTACGACGAGGAGCTCACCGACCAGGTCCTGATGTCGCTGCTCCGCCCCTTCTACGAGAAGTACTTCCGGGTGGAGGTGAAGGGCGTCGAGAACATCCCCGCGGACGGCGGGGCGCTGATCGTCGCCAACCACTCGGGGACGCTGCCGCTGGACGGCCTGATGATGCAGGTCGCGGTGCACGACAACCACCCGCGGGGCCGGCATGTGCGGCTGCTGGCCGCCGACCTCGTCTTCATGCTGCCGGTCATCAACGAACTGGCCCGCAAGGCCGGGCACACCCTGGCGTGCGCGGAGGACGCGGAGCGGCTCCTTGAGCGGGGCGAGCTGGTCGGGGTGATGCCGGAGGGCTTCAAGGGCATCGGGAAGCCGTTCAGCGAGCGCTACAAGCTGCAGCGGTTCGGCCGCGGCGGCTTCGTCTCGACGGCGCTGCGGACGGGCTCTCCGATCGTGCCGTGCTCGATCGTCGGGGCGGAGGAGATCTACCCGATGATCGGCAACGCCAAGACGCTGGCGCGGGTCCTCGGCATCCCGTACTTCCCGATCACGCCCACGTTCCCCTGGCTCGGGCCGTTGGGCGCGGTGCCGTTGCCGACGAAGTGGACGATCCAGTTCGGTGAGCCGATCCCGACGGACGGCTATCCGCCGGAGGCGGCGGAGGATCCGATGCTGATGTTCAACCTGACGGATCAGGTGCGTGAGCAGATCCAGCATTCGCTGTACAAGCTGCTGGTGCAGCGGCGGTCCGTGTTCTTCTGACCGCCGCCGCACCAGGCGTACCGACGAGGACTACTTCGACTACTTCACGCCCTCCTCGTCGATGCCGAGCTCCGGGAGCAGGCCGGGCAGGAGCGGTGGCAGGGTGACGTCCGGCTTGGCCGAGGGGCGGTCCTTGCCGGGCTTGTTCCTGCCCTCCGACGGGGGCGGTGGCGTCTTCTCGTCCGGTGGGTCGAGGAGATCGCCAACGCTGTCGCCGAGGACGTCCCCGCCCGGGCTGTGCGGCGTGGAGGGTCCGGGCTCGCGGTCGCCGCGCGTGTCTCCGCCGCGTCCGCTGCCGCTGTCGCTGCCCGAGGGGGCGGAGGGACGCCCGTCCGTGCCGTAGGAGCCGGGGGGGCTCTGCGGGGTCCGGCCGGTCGTGCCGCCCCTCTCGGGGGCGCGGGGCAGCAGGGAGCGCAGCGGCTCGACCTCTTCGTCTATGGCGTCGAAGACGGAGTCCACCTGCTGGCCCATGTCGCCCAGCTGGACCGGCAGGCGGCCCTGGAGGTCGCTCCATGCCTCGCGGTGCGACCGGGAGAACGCGGACAGCGCCTGGATGGGGCCGAGCGAGCCGTCGCGCTCGTACGCCTCCAGGAGCAGGCGGTGGCCTTCCGTGGCGTCGTGCCGCATGCCGGAGAGCGCGCGTCTGACCTCGCCGACCGACTCGTGGTCGAGGGGACCGGAGCGGTCGCGCTCCATGAGTCTGCGGGCTTCGCTCAGCCGGGTGGAGGCCTGGTCGAGGTAGATCCGGCCGCGGTCGGCGTCGCCGTCGGCCATGCCCAGCTTGAAGTCCTCCATGCCGCGCTTGAGGCCGTACAGCGAGTCGCCCGGGAGGGCGTCCGAGCTGGCGGCGGCGACTCCGCCGAAGGCGCCTGCCGCGACGCCGACGGTGAGGCCACCCGCCGCGATGCCCTTGGACAGGCGCGAGCGTGGCCGCAGCTTGCGCAGCGGACCCGCTCTGTGGGCGCCCTTGCGGGAGCGCTGTTCGGGCACCGGGGCACTGCCGCGGCCCTCCAGGAGCATGGCCTCCATCGCGGCCACGAGCTGGGCGCGCTGGACGACCTTGACCTCGGGGTCGAGGGCGGGTTTGGGCAGCGCGTCGAGACCTTGGACCAGGGCCCGCATGCGGCCCCGCTCGGTCGGTTCGGCGCGTGCCGCGGTGGTTTCGGGGGACTCCACGGACGCGGTCGCGGGCGCGGTTGCGGCCGCGGACGTGGACGCGGAGTCCTCGGACTGCTCGGCCGCCGGGTCCTGGGCGGAATGCTCCTCCAGGGCCTGGGCGAAGGCGTTCGCCCGCCGGTGGGCCGATACGTTCGCGATCACTGGCGGCACCTCCTCTCGTCATGACGGTCGACTCCCCAGGGGGTCCTGAGGGCTGCCTGTCCTGAACGCTTCCACACGATCGAGTGAGCGTATGGGTTTCCCTCCACTCATCAGGAGTCGGGGGAACGGTCAGGTGGCGACCACAGGGAGCCTGCATCCCGCACAACGAGCGTCGCGGCACTTGGGTTACGGACGGAGGATGATCGGACCACGAAGAATCGGCGAGGGGCCGTGGTCGTTGGAGCGGCGTGCCTCGACGTAACGCTCGTAGCGTTCGTAGCGCTCCACGCGGCGGCGGTTGGCGCGGCGGAAGCGGCGGGCGACCAGGCGGGCCAGGTGAATGAGGCACGTGCGCTGCAGCACCGGTTCACCACCGCGAGCGACTTCCCGCTGATGGCGCCG
>NZ_JBSFRK010000101.1:0-8436 GCF_053589195.1 Streptomyces sp. NPDC003379
CGCTTCATGGTCTCGGGCAGCGATACGTCCTTGATCTCGACCCGGTCGATCTGCACGCCCCAGCCGATGGCCGGGCTGTCGATCATCAACTCCAGTCCCTGGTTGAGCTTTTCCCGGTTGGAGAGCAGGTCGTCGAGGTCGCTCTTGCCGATGATGGAGCGCAGTGACGTCTGCGCCATCTGCGAGACCGCGAAGCGGTAGTCCTCCACCCGCACGACCGCGCCGGCCGCGTCGACGACCTTGAAGTAGATGACCGCGTCCACCCGGACCGTGACGTTGTCGCGCGTGATGCCGTCCTGCGCGGGCACCGGCAACGTCACGATCTGCATGTTCACCTTGCGCAGCCGGTCGATGCCCGGGACCACCATGGTGAAGCCGGGCCCTCGGACGTGGCCCGAGAGCCGGCCCAGGCGGAACACCACGCCGCGTTCGTACTGCTTGATCACGCGGGCCGCCGCCATCCCGTACACGAGGCAGCCCGAGGCGACCGCGGCGCCTGCTGTCAGCAGTTCCTGAACCATGGCGACCCCCCTGACGTCCGAGTCGGCCATTGGTGTCACGATATGCCCGCAAGTGTCCCTTGGTCGAGCCCCGGGCGGCCCGAGAATCAGTCCACGCGGGGCCGGGACTCGTGCAGCCGTGTGTGGTAGCGGCCCTCGGACTCGTGCCCGGCGGGATCCTCACCCGCCAGGATCACCTGCCGCACCGCGTCCCGCTGCTCCTCGGGGCTGGTGAAGAGCCGCTGCGGATACGTGCGCGAGGGCTCCGAGACGGTGTGCAGGCCGTGCGCGGCCAGGGTCACCGCGATGCGGCGGTACGGCACCGTGCGCAGCACGAACGCGCTCACCCACACCTGCGTCAGCGCACAGTCGAGCAGCGCGTCGAAGGTGCGGTGCGAGATGTAGCCGATACCGCCCGTGACGGTGATCAGCCCGGTGCGGGCGACCGCCCGGCACAGCCCGGAGCTGGGCGGGTGCCGTTCGAGGTCCTCGGCGTACGCCTCGTCGAGCAGACCCACCTCCAGGGCGTACCGGGTGGCGTTCGCCGCGGCGTCGAGCCCGATGACCGGCGTGGCGTCCGCGCGCCGCCGCGAGGCGTAGAACTCCTTGTCGCACTGGACCAGCTCGTGCGCGGTGAGCGCCGCCGTCCCGGCGGAGGTGTAGTGCGCGTACAGATCGGCGAGCGTGAGGTCGTGGTTGAGCAGCGCCGCGTTGATGCCGTAGGAGCAGCACACGTCGAGGACCGTCACGGGGCCCTCGGCGCCGGGCACCCGGGAGCGCAGCTCGCGCGTGCGGCGGAAGACCTCCTGGGCGTGGTGCGGGATCTCGTACGCGTAGGGCGCCAGCGTGCGGAAGTAGGCGCGCGGGTCCGGCTGGTCGTAGATGTCGTCGAACCGGGTCTTGCCCGATGCGGTCCTTGTCCTGTGCCGGTCTGTGGCCATGGGGCACCTCCGGGAGTGAGGAACGGGTCTGGGGCGACGTGCGATGTGCACCTCTACCCGGCCCGTCCCACCCCCCGGTAGACCTCCTGGCGGTTACCGGCCACGGCGCCGCCCGGCCGCGCCGCCCCGGGCCGCCTTCCTGACTACCCTGGAGCCGATGTTCACCTCCCAGGGTCCCACGCCGCGCGAACTGGCGGTTCAGGCGCTCTCCTCCACCGAGCACGGCTACGACCTGCTGGCCCCGAAGTTCGACCACACGCCGTTCCGTACGCCGGACCGGTTTCTGACGGCGACGGCCGACGCGCTGCGCCCGCTCGGACCCTTCGACGCGGGCCTGGACGTGTGCTGCGGGACCGGCGCCGGCGTCGAGACGCTGCTGCCGCTCTGCCGGGAGCGGGTCACCGGCGTGGACTTCAGCGCGGGGATGCTGGCGGCCGCGGCGGACGCGGTGGGCGGGGATGGCCTGGGCGGGCCGGCGGCGGGCAGGCCGTGCCCGGACGGCCCCGCGGTCGAGTGGGTGCGGGCCGACGCCCGCGCCCTGCCGTTCGCCGCGGGGTTCGACCTCGCCGTCAGCTTCGGGGCGTTCGGCCACTTCCTGCCCGCCGAGCGTCCCGCCCTGTTCGCCGGCGTCCACCGGGCGCTGCGCCCCGGCGGCCTCTTCGCGTTCCCGATCGGCGCGCCGCAGCCCGTCACCTCGCCGTGGCACTGGGCGCTGCTCGGCTTCGACGGGACGATGCGCGTACGGAACCTGCTGTGGCGGCCCCGGTTCGTCATGTACTACCGCACCTTTCCCCTGGGCGGGGTACGCGCGGACCTCACCGACGCCGGGTTCGACGTGCGGCTGCTGCCCCTGGAGGAGTTCGGCAGGCGCTCCGACGGCAGCCCGCGCCGGCGCCTTGTCCTGGCCCGCAAGGCGTGACGACGTAGGAATGTCGGTCACTCGCCCGGCGGCCCCGGGGGCGAGCGGGAGCCGGAGCCGGAGGACTGAGACCGTGGGCCTGACGATCAGCAACAAGTACCGGACGCGGGTCTATGTCGGGATCGGCTTCTCCGACAACACCTGCCTGCAAGGCACCGGGCCGCACATCATGGGCTGGCGGGGCATCGATCCGGGCCGCAGCGCGCTCGTGTACGCCAACGACGTCAACGAGTACAGCCCGATGTGGTTCTACGTGGCCGAGGCGGTGAACAACGGCCCCGTCTGGGCAGGACAGCACGTCACCCAGGTGCCGGACCAGGCGTTCAACCGCTGTCGGCGGCCCGGGATCTCGGGCGGCAGCCCACGCGGCTTCCGCGAGCTGTACGTGGGCGACCACGAGAACTTCACGGGCTGACCCCGCTCAACCTCACCGCGTCATGCCTTTGCCCCGGCTTCTACGCCTTGCCGTCGGCCGCCGCCTGGAGCGCGGCCACGTCGAGCTTCTTCATGCCGAACATCGCCTGCATGGCGCGCTGGGCGCGCTCCGCGTCCGGGCCGGTCATCAGCTCGCCGAGGATGGCCGGTACGACCTGCCAGGACAGGCCGTACTTGTCCTTGACCCATCCACAGGGCCCCTCCGAGCCGCCGTCCTCGGAGAGCTTCGTCCAGTAGTGGTCGACCTCCTCCTGGTCGGCGCAGTCGATCAGGAACGAGACGGCCTCGTCGAAGGTGAACTCCGGGCCGCCGTTGATCGCCGTGAACGGCTTGCCGTCCAGCACGAAGTCCACCGTCAGCACGGTGCCGGCCGGGCGCGGGGCGTTCTCCCCGTAGTACGAGACGTTCTCGATCTTCGAGTTCGGGAAGACCGAGACGTAGAACTCCGCGGCCTCCTCGCCCTGCGTGTCGAACCAGAGGTTGGGGGTGATCCGGGGCATGGTGCTCACTCTCCTGTCGCGTATGCGGCTCTCTCTGTGCGGCTCTCTCTATGGGGACCGTCGCACCGCCCGGAACTCATCGCCATACGGTCACGCGGTTTCCCGCACGCTCGGCTCCCGCTCCAGACGGATGCCGAAGTGCCGCTCGTACGCCGCGAGCACCTCCGCCTCCGTGGCCAGCTCGGTGATCTTCCGCTCGCCGTCGAGGGTCGTGGTGAGCGTGCGGCCGCCGAGGGTGATCCGGCCGTCCCCGGTGATCATCGAGCAGACCAGGGACCGGGTGAAGTGGGAGTCCGGCGAGGTGCGGTGGTACCAGGCGCCGCTCTTGAAGTCCCCCAGGACGCGCGGGCGCGGATCGATCAGGTACTGCGGCTTGCCGTCCTTGACGACCTCCAGATCGCCCTCGGCGGTCTCCACGAGGCGGAACGTGCCGCCGGGGTCGGCCTGCTCGCCCCGCTCGCCGAACGCGAGCGGCAGATGGCTGTGGGCGCCGAAGCCGACGTCCGCGAGCCAGTCCCCGCCGTCCTGTGTGCGCACGCGCAGGGTCAGGTGGTCGAAGGGGATGCCGAGCTGCCCCGCGTCGTCGTAGACCCGGGCCTGCACCAGCGTGACGTCGAAGCCGAGGGCCGTCAGGAGGGCGGCGAAGGCGCCGTTGAGCTCGTAGCAGAAGCCGCCGCGGCGGGCCTGCACGACCTTCGCCACCAGCGCCTCGGCGGTCAGCTC
The DNA here is from genome assembly GCF_053589195.1 of Streptomyces sp. NPDC003379. Taxonomy (NCBI): domain Bacteria; kingdom Bacillati; phylum Actinomycetota; class Actinomycetes; order Kitasatosporales; family Streptomycetaceae; genus Streptomyces; species Streptomyces sp. NPDC003379. The sequence continues at coordinate 4,019 of NZ_JBSFRK010000101.1, forward strand.
GATCTCCTCGCCGAGGTGGACCGAGAGGTTCTCGAAGGGGACGCTGCGCAGGTGCGCGAGGTGCAGCTCGCGCAGGGCCAGGGCGGTGGGGGCGGTGGGGCGTGCGGCGCCGATGCGCCGCAGGTAGGCATCGGTCTGTTCGGTGTTCATGGGTCCAGTGTGGTGGGGAAGTGGCCGCCCGGGCCACGGACCACCGGCCGCGCGGGTCAACTCCCGGGAGGCGTACGCCAGTACGTGTGTATAGTCACCGGCGACGCGCGCGCCCCGCGAGGCGCGGCACGCAAGCACGTACACACGCACGACCCGAGAGCCCCAGGAGGTGAGCCCGATGATCACGCAGCACCCTGCCCCGCAGCCCCCCGCTCCGCAGCACTCCGCCCGGGCCCTCCTGACCGCAGTCCGCGTCTGACGTCCGTCCCTTCCGCACCATCGACGGACGCCGCCGCCAGACGCCGCCCAGGAGCGCCCGCCCACCGCGATCGCGCCCTCCTGAGCGAAGGAACCGAAACACCCGTGAACACCACGCCCTCGCAGGCCACGTCCTCGCAGGCATCCGTCCGTGACTTCCAGGTCTCCGTCCCCGACGACGTCCTGGACGACCTGCGCACGCGCCTTCGGCGCACCCTCTTCACCACGGCCACCGACCCGACGTACTGGGCGGCGGGCACCGACCCCCACTATCTGCGCGGCCTCGTCGCCCACTGGGCGGACGGCTTCGACTGGCGCGCCGCCGAGGCCGCGCTCAACACCTTCCCGCACCGCGTCGCCGAAGTCGCGGGCGCGTCCGTCCACTTCGTGCACCTGCGCGGCGCGCGCCCGGACGGCGGCCCCGCGCCGCTGCCGCTGATCCTCAGCCACGGCTGGCCGAGCAGCTACGTCGAGATGCTCGACCTCGCCCGGCGGCTCGCCGACCCCGGCGCCCACGGCGGCGACCCCGCCGACGCCTTCGACGTGGTGGTGCCCTCGCTGCCCGGCTTCCTCCACTCCGGGCTGCCCGAGGGGCCGTTCACCCGGGAGGGCGTCGCCGGAATCTGGCACGCGCTGATGACCCGGACCCTCGGCTACCGGCGGTTCGGAGCCTTCGGCGGTGACATCGGGGGCGGTGTGACGCAGTGGCTCGGCGCCCGCTTCCCCGAGGAGGTCACCGGCGTGCACATCACCTCCGCGGTGGTCTCCGCCGACTTCGGCGCGCATCCGCCGACCGCCGAGGAGCAGGCCTACCTCGACCACTTGGACGCGTACGACACCGACGACCAGGGCTACAGCGAGATCATGTGCACCCGGCCCGACACGATCGCCGCCGCGCTGCGCGACTCCCCGGCCGGCCTGCTCGCCTGGATCGTCGACAAGTACCGCGACTGGAGCGACTGCGACGGCGACCTCGAATCCCGCTGGGACAGGGACACCCTGCTGACCGTCGCCACCCTCTACTGGGCCACCGGCAGCATCGGCTCGTCCTTCCGGCAGTACTACGACTACGTACGGCACAACAGGCCGGTGCCGCCCATCACCGTGCCCGGCGCCGTCACCCTCAGCCATGAACCGGCCTTCGCCCACTACCCGAAGAGCCTCGCCGAGCGCGTCTTCACCGATCTGCGCCACTGGAGCACGCCGCGCAACGGCGGGCACTTCATGGCGCACGAGGAGCCCGAGCAAGTCGCGCGCGAACTGCGCGACTTCTTCCGTCCGCTGAGATCCGCGAACTGACCCGACGCGTCCCGCTCTTCGGCGGCGAGGCCAACGGCTGGAATTGGCCATTCGCATGGCGGAGAAGTCGGCTACATCCATCCTGTGCGTACATCCTCGGCGGGTCGGTCGGACCGCAGCCGACGGATAAACCGGGACATCGTGCAGGTGCGCCGTGAAGGGGAGTCGAAAGTTCCGCGCCAATGACGAAGAAAGCGTTGACACGTGACTGCACCCTGTGAACGAGACAGGGTGACCGGCTCTCCTCCCAGGGGATGACACTCCACCGGGCGCAGTACACCGACCGTGGGCCGATAGTCCGGCTCGCAGTCGGACTCTTGTCCCCTCATCGGCGGTGAGGATGGAGAGGAATCCTGCTGGACCCCCTGACGTGCACCGATTCGCACGGACGGAGGGTCTTCCTCTGCTTGCCCAACCCGACGGGAGTCCCCTTCGCCGTGGCTACGTTCCTGTACAAACTAGGTCGCCTCGCCTTCCGGCGGCGCCGCTATGTGGCACTGCTCTGGGTGGCTCTGCTCGTCGGTGCGGGCGTCGCGGCCTCGACCGCCCCCGCCGCGCCCGCCGACTCCTTCTCGATGCCGGGAACGGAGTCGCAGAAGGCGTTCGACCGCCTGGAGAAGCGCTTCCCGGACGCCAGCGCCGACGGCGCGAGCGCCCGCGTCGTCATCCGGGCCCCCGAGGGCCAGAAGATCACCTCGGCCGAGCCCAAGGCCGAGGTCGAGAAGATGGTCGCGGCCATCGGCAAGGGCTCGCAGGTGGCGGGCGTCGACGACCCGTACAAGGCGAAGACCGTCAGCAAGGACGGCACCACGGCGTACGCCTCGGTGACGTACAAGGTGGTCGCCACCGAGCTCACGGACAAATCGCGTGACGCCCTGACCAAGGCCACCGACCGGACCCGTGACGCGGGCCTGAGCGTCGAGACCGGCGGCGACGCCGTCATGGCGGAGCAGGAGATGGGCGGCAGCGCCGAACTCATCGGCATCGCCATCTCCGCGGTCGTCCTGATCCTCACCTTCGGCTCGCTGGTCGCCGCGGGCATGCCGCTGCTCACCGCCATCATCGGTGTCGGCATCGGCATTTCGAGCATCGGGGCGCTCGGCAGCGTCCTGGACCTCTCCGCCACGACCTCCACGCTGGCGATGATGATCGGCCTCGCCGTCGGCATCGACTACGCCCTGTTCATCGTCTCCCGCTTCCGGGCCGAGATAGCCGAGGGCCGCACGCCGGAGGACGCGGCGGGCCGGGCCACCGGAACCGCGGGCTCCGCCGTGGTGTTCGCCGGCCTCACCGTCGTCGTCGCCCTCTCCGGCCTCGCGGTCGTCAACATCCCGATCCTCACCAAGATGGGCCTGGCCGCCGCAGGCACCGTGGTGGTCGCCGTCCTCATCGCGCTCACCATGATCCCCGCGCTGCTCGGCTTCGCGGGCCGCAAGGTGCTGCGCCGCAAGGACCGCAAGAAGTCCGCGAGCGAGCTCCTGGACCCGAACGCCAAGCCGAAGCTCGGCACCCGCTGGGCGCGCTTCGTGCTGCGCCGCCCGCTCGCCGTCCTGCTCGTCGCGGTCGTCGGCCTCGGCGTGATCGCCGTCCCGGCCACCAGCCTCGAACTCGGCCTGCCCGACGAGGGCACGTCGGCGCCGGACACCACCCAGCGCAAGGCGTACGACATGCTGTCCGAGTCCTTCGGCGCGGGCTTCAACGGCCCCCTGATGGTCACGGTCAGCAAGGACTCCGAGGTGGCGGGCGCCGCCAAGACCGTCGGCGAGGAACTCGCCAAGGTCGACGGCGTCGTCGCCGTGACGCCTCCCACGTCCAACAAGGCCGACGACACCGCGATCCTGAGCGTCGTCCCGGAGACCGGGCCGAGCGACCACAAGACCGAAGAACTGGTCAAGTCGATCCGATCCAGTGCGCAGGACATCGGGTCCGACACCGGCTCCGAGGTCCTGGTCACCGGCCAGACCGCGATGACCATCGACTTCTCGCAGACCCTGGACGACGCGCTCCTGCCCTACCTGGGCCTGGTCGTCGGCCTGGCGTTCCTCCTGCTGATGCTGGTCTTCCGCTCGATCCTGGTCCCGCTCAAGGCGGCGCTCGGCTTCCTGCTCTCGGTGGCCGCCGCGCTCGGCGCCGTCGTCGCCGTCTTCCAGTGGGGCTGGCTCGCGGACATCGTGGGCGTCGACCAGCCGGGCCCGATCATGAGCATGATGCCGATCTTCATGATCGGCGTGGTCTTCGGCCTCGCGATGGACTACGAGGTCTTCCTCGTGACGCGGATGCGCGAGGCGTACGTCCACGGGGCGCGCCCCGGCGAGTCGGTCGTGACCGGCTTCACCCACGGCGGACGGGTCGTGGCCGCGGCCGCGGTCATCATGATCAGCGTCTTCTCCGGCTTCATCATGGAGAACGACGACATGATCAAGATGATGGGCTTCGGTCTGGCCGTCGCCGTCCTCTTCGACGCGTTCGTCGTCCGCATGGCGATCGTTCCCGCCGTGCTCGCGCTGCTCGGCAAGTCCGCGTGGTGGCTGCCGCGCTGGCTCGACAAGGCGCTGCCGAACGTGGACGTGGAGGGCGAGAAGCTGCACAAGCTCCTCGGTGACACGGTCACGCCCGACGCCGAGACCGACCGGGAGCTTCAGTCCGTCGGCAGGTGACACCGCGGTTCCCGCTGAGCGGGCCGGTCGGGGCACCCCTTGAGGGGGGCTCCG
>NZ_JBSFRK010000102.1:0-8116 GCF_053589195.1 Streptomyces sp. NPDC003379
TCCCTTTGAGACCGAGCAACAAGCGATCATTGAAATCGCAGGGATCATAGAGGCCGTCCTCGTCCAGGATCAGAGTGCCGGCCATCGCGCAGAGCCCACCTCGACCAGCACCCAGCGCCCATCGACTACGCCCGCCGACGGAAACTGAGAGGCAACGACCTGCTGCCCGAGGCCATCTGGATCGACATCCGCCGCCGGACCAGAACGCCGCCTGGCGACCAGTACTGACTCCCGGCGGTGCGCCGATACCTCTACCAACGCATGACCGGCTCGGGCCTCTACTCACCCTCCAGCTCGCCGAACCTGGCTCCACCGACAAGACCAGGAACCTGCCGGTCATCTTGACGCCGTCGCTCCTGGAGGCTCTCGACGAGCACGCCGCGCACTACCTGACCTCGCACGGCATCAGTGAGCCCGTCGCCTGGTCACCGCCCCTGGCGATGGTCGACCACCTCGACCTGCCCGGCCGAGACATGCCCCTGCCCGACACCGAGCACGCAGCCGAATTGATCAGGAGCCGCCTCTCACCAACAGCAGCCGCCAACGTACTCGGCACCAGTCCTGAGCACCTCAGGCTCGCCTTCGAGGCCCGGCACCAGGCAGTCGGGGCGCCATTGCGACAGCATCGACCAGATTGCTGCGAAGGAGTCGAGAAACCGTTGCCCAGGCATATCGATGTCAACTCCTCGGCCGAGGTCCGAGCAACGCCGCCGCACGGGGCCACGGCGAAACGGACCCCCGCCCAAGTGTTGCGCGAGGCCGGAGCCCGCGACAGCGAAACCAAACGAGCCCGGGTACTCAAGACGCTCGACGAGATGGCCGCGACGGGAGAGAAGATCACCTTCCTCGCGCTCGCTCGCACAGCACGGGTCTCGAACTGGCTGGTGTACGCCGAGGGACTGCGCGAGCACATCGAGGATGTGATCAAGAAGCAGGGCGGGGCTGCACAACGCGAGACTGCGGAGGGCTTGCACACCTCGGCCGAATCACTGGCGGCCGACCTGGAACTGGCCACGGCAGAACTCAGACTCTTGCGCGCGGAACGGGACCAGCTCAAGGCGGCCATGGCCCGGCTGCGGGAGACCGAGGCCGAGCGTGATCGGCTGCGTGAGGCGCTCAAGGAGTCCGAGGAGAAACTGGAGTCCACGCTCAAAGAGAACCGCTTGTCTTCCAGCAACCGCGCAGATAGAGGTCAAGCGGCGGCCGAGGCCGACGACTGATTGGTGGCCTCGCGGATCCGCGCTGTCGAGCACGAGATCAACCGGACGGCGTGACCGGGGACCGAATACCGAGCCACTGCTCAGCATTCCAGGCCTGATACCGCTCTACCTCGGTGAACCCCAGCTTTGCCGCGAGGTGCATCGAACCGACGTTGGCGGTCTGGGTGGCGAGCACCACCGGCTCACTGGGAAGGACGCCGTCGAGCCATTCAAGTGCCGCCGCGCACGACTCGGCGGCATACCCGAATCCCCACGCCCGTGGCAGGAACAGGTAGCCGAGATCGGTCTTCCCCGCAGCAGCCGGGCGATGTTGCTCCGATGCTCTCCTGAGCAGGATCTGGCCGATCATCACCCCGTCGAGATCAACGACGAAACTCCCCGGCCACTGCTCGGGCACCTCAGGCATCTCGCGCTCAAGCGCGTCACGCGGCTGGGGGCCGCCGAGGTAGGTGTGCACCTCTGGCGACGCCAGCAGCTCGATGAACGCCGCTCGGTCCCGAGCCTCGGACGCACGGAGCACGAGCCGCTCGGTCTTGATCGGGGAAGGTGGCCACGCGACGGGTCTGAGTTCAGTCATGGCGGGCAATTCCTCTCGACGGCAGTGACACCAGGAGATGGTGCCGCAGAGGGGGACGTGTCTGACGAGTGATCCAGTTCCTGGGCGACGGGTCCGCCAGGCCGTCGCCGTGCCCAGTGGACTGGCACTGCCGTTCGGTGGCGCCGGCGACGTGGTCACGCTTGTCGGAGCCTTCAGCTCCGGACGTTGCGAGCTGTCCCCGCATCGTCGGGGATATGACACCGAGCACGGAACGATCAAGGTGACACGGAACGCGGAACCGTCAGAACGCCCAGCTCACAACGTCGGCACGTGACACCGAAAACGCGGAACCTGATATGTAGGGCGTTTTGTCAAGAGGGCAGGGGCTCTCGGACTCGCCTGAGCGGGTCTGGGGGTGGTGATGTGGGACCGGCGGGAGGCCGGGAGCGTGTCGTTGCGGCGACGCGCGGTCAGCCTGATATTCGCGGGTTGGTTACCGCATGACCGGGTGTTCGTCGGGGGCGGAGCCGCCGGTCTACAGTCGAGCGTGGCCCGCCGGGGCGGGTGCTCATAGGTTCCGCGGGCATTGCCCCTCGCGCTGCACGTCCCGGCCTCCCGTCGGCCGTTCTGTTGGCCCCGGAGGGTCAGTCCTCCATTGTGGCCAGGCTCCAGCACCAGCCCGCCAGTTCACGGGCGACGGCCACGACGGCGACGTTCTTGTTCTTCTTGCGGGCGAGGAAGTTCTCCCATCGCTGGTGGAGCCGGCGGTTGCCGAGATCGGCCCGCTGTCGCACCGGTCCGACAGCCAGTTCCATGCGCCGGCGCAGGGTCGCCCCGGGTCCGCGGTAGGGCTTGTAGTGCTACCACGCGGCCTCAACCAACAGGCGCCGGGCGTGGGTGTTGCCGGTCTTAGTGATCGGGCCCTGGGTGCGATTGGGTCCCGAGGAGCGCTCGCTGGGTACGAGGCCGAGGTAGGCGCCGATGGTCGCGCCGGTGAACCGGTTCCAGTCGCCGACCTCGATGGCCAGCCCGAAGGCGGTCAGTGTGCTGACGCCCCGCAGGCAGGCCAGCCGGTGTACCACCGGGGCCCATTCGGGGCGGGCCGCCGCCAGGGTGATGCGCTGGTGAAGCGGTCACGCAGCGCTTCCAGGGACAGGACCTGGTCCAGTTCCTGGTCATAGGCGAACTGCGTATCCGGGTCGGGGAACCGTTGGCCGGTCAGCCAGTGGTGGTGCACGCAGGTCCAGCCCGATCCGTTGGAGTAGACCCGCCCCTGCCGCAGCAGCAGTTTGGAGACCCGGTTACGGGCCCGGGCCAGGTCCCGGCGGACGTCGTCGCGGCCATGGACCAGGTCGCGGGCGGCTTCCTCGGACGGTGCCGGCACCCGGACCGCCGGGAGTTCGTCCATCCGCAACAGCTTGGCCAGCCGCTGGGCGTCCCGCTTGTTGGTCTTGATCCGGTCGCCCGCAGGCCGTTCCATCTTGGACGGGGCGGCCACCACGCAGCGGATGCCGACCGCGTCCAGGGCCCTGGCCAGGAAGAATCCGGTCGGCCCGGCTTCGTAAGCGACCGCGGTCGGCTGCGGCAGCGTGGCCACCCACACCAGCACGTTGTGCGTCGCGGCGACAAGACGCTGGCTGAAGATCTCCCCCGTCTCACAGTCCAATGCCCACGCCGTCGTGGAGCGGGCGTGAACATCGAGACCGACTGACGTGCGTTCACCAAACATCCGGCACCTCCCGGATCGTGCGGCACTACCCGTTACCGTGCCCACCGTCGGACATCCGGCGTCAACCTGCGGCCCGCACACTCAACAAACGGGCGGCCCCGGAACCACCCCTACATACGGTCTACAACCGCCCGCAGCAACCGCTCGAAGTCCGACCAGGACCCTGCCGAATGGCAGCCGCCGCTCGCGGATGCCTGCTGTACCTACACCACCCATCGGGTGGCGACCAAGCTCCGCTGGGGGCCTGACCGTGGACAAGGCCGAACAGAAGGCGCTGAGGGAGCTGGTCGCCGGGTGCGGGCAGGAGACGGTGGAGTACGCACCCGTCGGCTGAGCCTGGCCCCCGCTCCGGCGCCTGCCGGGCGGGGGAGCCCGGCATGATCGCAGGCCAGTTCCGGCTCTGGTTTGGGCGCCGCAGTGAGCAGGTCGATTGAGCCGTCAATTGCCGGTCGGGCGAGGCGGACCCGAAGGTTCCCGGTCACTTTGCCGCCAGTGCAGGGTGCGCAGGGTGCAACAGCCCCGCTGAGACGGGTGGATGCTGCGCGTTTCAGGCCGCCTCGCCCAATTCGCGGGGAGAGGCCGATTCCCTCCCGTGTAGCACGTGCGTTCGAGGGAATCGCGGCGTGTCCCAAGGGGGCTGTGTGTCAGGTTGTGGGCCTCTCGTGACCACTGGGGTCTGCGAGATGTGTCTTCCTGTGGGGGGAAGTCTTGACGCAACGCACCGTCGGTGCGCGTGTTTCGCGTACCCGGAAGAGAACCACCCTTGCCATCGCCGCCGCTTCGGCCGCCGGCGCTCTGACCCTGTCCCTGCTGTCGGCCGCGGGTGCCGCCGCGGCCGACGAGCCGGACTCGGCGTGGGGCAAGGACGCCCCGTCGTTCTCGATGCCCGACGTGAAGGTCGGTTCGAACAAGCCTGTCGCGCCGGAAGCCGAACGCGCACCCTCGCGCAAGGTGGCCGCCTGGCGCGCGCAGCAGAAGAAGCGCACCGAGGGCGACACGGCACGCTCCCTTCAGGAGATACCCGCCCATGTGCCCGAAGGCCAGGGCGATGTGCCATGGCACAAAATCAGCGACTTCGCCATCACGGACGCACTGACGGCCCGCATCAACTTCTCCACCGGCAACCTGATGCTGACCGCCACCGACTTCTCCGTCGCGGGCGTCGGACAGAACCTGACGCTGGCGCGCACCTACAACTCCCTCGACGCCCCGTGGGGCAAGGTCTCCCAGCGCTGGTGGCAGCGGTACGAGCGCTACCTCCAGGTCCTCGACAACGAGGTGGTCCTGTACGACGCCTCCGGCGACACCCTGCGCTTCACCAAGGCCGCGGACGGCTCCTTCACCTCGCCCAAGGGCTACTCGAAGGAACTGAAGAAGAACGCCGACGGCGCCTACACCGTCACCAACTGGAAGTCGCACTCCAAGGACACCTATAACGAGCACGGCACCCTGACCAAGGCCACCGACAAGAACAAGGGGACCATCACCGTCGCCCAGCATGACGAGGGCGGCGAGCACAAGGGCTTCAAGCTGACCGAGACCCGCTCGGGCCGCTGGATCGACCTGCTCAAGACCAACGCCTCCCAGTGGCAGGCCAAGGACCATTCGGGCCGCACCGCCGTCTTCGACCTCGACCCCGACGGCAACCTGCACAAGACCACCGACGCCGAAGGCAAGACCACCACCTTCGGCTACGACACCTCCAACCGCCTCACCAAGATCACCACGGCAGAGGGCCGGGTCACCGTCTTCACCTACGACGACGCCAACCGCGTCACCTCCATGCTGCGCGCGACCGAGTTCAACGGCTCCGGCCACACCGGCCCCACCTGGACGTACACATACGGCACGACCTCGCCCACGGCGGCCGGCACGACCACCGTCACAGACCCCGAGAAGCACGCGACGAAGCACAAGCACGACGGCGACGGCCAGGTCACCGACGTCACGGACGCGCTCGGCCGGGACCGGAAGACGTCTTTCGACGCGAACCACAACGTCGATACGGCCACCGACGCGATGGGCACCGGCACCACCGGCGGCAACGTGACCGACTACGGGTTCAACACGCGTAACAACCTGGAGAGCATGAAGTCCCCGACCGGGGGAAAATCGGTCGCGAGCTGGCAGACGATCGCCGGCGGCGACGTACCCAAGGACTCCACGAACGCCGACGGCGAGAAGACCTCCTTCACCTACGATACGGTCGGCAACACCAAGTCGGTCGCGCAGACCGGCACGGGCGGCGGCAGCGTCTCCTACACCTACAACCCCGCCTCCCCGCACTGCGGTGGCTTCGAGGGCCAGCGCTGCACGGCCGAGACGAAGATGTCATCGACAAAGACGGTCAAGACGTCCTTCACCTACGACGACAAGGGCAACCTGCGCAAGGCGGCCCCGCCCAAACCGCTGGGCGAGACTACCTTCACCTACGACAGCCTGGGCCGCACCGAGACCCTCACTGACGGCCGCGGCATCAAGAAGGTCTTCACCTACGACCACCTCGACCGGATCAAGATCGTCTCCACCACCAACGACACGGTCCGCTACTTCTACGACGGCGACGGCAACCTCACCCAGCGCACCGACTCCACCGGCACCATCAAGTACACCTTCGACCCGCTCCAGCGAGAGACCGTCCGGGCCCTGCACGACGGCTCCCAGACACTGCTCGCGTACACCCCCGCAGGCAACGTCGATTACTACCAGGATCCGGCCGGCAAGACTGACTACACCTGGAACGAGGTCAACAAGCTTAAGGAGCTGACCGATCCCTCAGGGAAGGTCACCTCCTACAAGTACAACCGCAACGATGTCCGCACCGAGACCGCCTACCCCGGCGGCACCGTGCAGAGCGTTGACGTCGACAACTCCAGCCGCCCCGAGACGATCACGGCCAAGTCCGGCAAGGGCACTCTGGTCGACCTCGCCTACACCTACGGCTACGGCACCGACGCCAAGACCGACGGCAACAAGATCCGCACCAAGACCGACAACGTCGCGGGCACGAAGACCAGCTACACCTACGACGGCGCCGGACGCTTCTCCTACGCCGCCGAGAACAAGAGCTCAACGCTCAACTCGTCCTGGCAGTACTGCTACGACCTGGCGGGCAACCTCACCAGCCAGGGCACGGAGAAGGGCTGCCCACGCGGGACGACGTACAGCATCAACGACGCACAGCAGATCACCACGAAGAACGGCTCTTCGACGAACTGGTCCTATGACCTCGAAGGCAACGAGACCGCCGGAGCCTCCACGCCGGAGGAGACCCGGACCGCGGAGAAGTGGTCGGATCACAGCCAGCTCACCTCGCTGACCGTCGGCGGGAAGACGTACGCGGGCCAGTACGGCTCCACCGACCAGAGCGAGCGCATCAAGCTCGGCGACACCTACTTCCACAACGGACCCCTCGGCCTCTCCGCTACTTCAACGGGCGGTGCGGACACCGGCTTCAACCGCGAGCCCGGGGGCACACTCAACTCCATGACCCGGGACGGGAAGACGTACTTCTACCTCACCGATGCGATCGGCTCCGTCGTCGCGATCGCGGACGAGGTCGGCGAGAAGGTCAACACGTACTCCTACAGTCCCCGCGGCGTCAGCCGCTCCACGAGCACCGAGAAGACACCCCAGCCCTACCAGTTCGCCGGCGGCTACCAGGACCCGACCGGCCTGTACCACTTTGCGGCGCGTTACTACGACCCCAACATCGGTCGCTTCACTCAGCCTGACCCCTCCGGCCAGGAACAGAACCCCTACCTGTATGCGGCAGGCGACCCTGTCAACAAGATCGATCCCACCGGTCTTTGGCCTGAGTTTGTGAAAGCATCGGCCCGGTTCATCAAGGACAAGGGACCTCGATTCCTGGGCAGGGCCTCAAGCGCGGCGCCAGTCGGGTGTTACGCAAAGCAGGCGTGGGAGGACACCGACAACTCGCTCAAGGATGAAGCAAAGGACCTGAACAGCTGCTTCAACCCGTACGCGTGGGTGACGGAGTGAGAGGAAGAAAATAGTGAGCTCGGAAAAGTATGCCAGCGGCGCTAAAGAAGCTTTATGGCTTACGTTTTCACTCGCGGTTATGTTGAACCTGGCAGAAGCCCTGTGGCACCCGCCTGGCAACGCGTGGCTTGCCGTACGCGTCGCAGTGTCAGTGCTCTTCACCGCTGCCCTGATCGCATGCATAGGGGTCTGGGTGGTCCGGAATCGGCAACGGAGAACAAGGGCAAAGTAGACGAGGGCCCCGACCAGGCATCTGGTCGGGGCCTCCCGTGTCCGGGGTCAGGTGCCGGTGCGAAGGTGTTCCTGCCGGGCCTGGACCAGGCCGCGCCATGCGGAGCGGACGTCGGCCTCGCCGGTGAGCCAGCGGGTGGTGGAGGGTTCTGGCAGGGGCAGGGCTGCCATGAAGTGGGCGATGTCGGCGTAGTAGGCGTAGTCGCCGCCGCGGGTGAGAGCGCGCAGCCGAAAGATCGCGGCGCTGATCTTGTCGTGGTCGTCCTGGACGGCGTGGTGGAAGCACAGGGCCAGTTCCAGGGCGGCTTCCGCGGCTGTCAGGCCGGCGTCGCTGATCTCGGTGCGCAGGAGGCGTACGGGCTCGAGGCTGCTGAGTGCCCCCGCGTCCCGGATGAC
>NZ_JBSFRK010000103.1:0-8065 GCF_053589195.1 Streptomyces sp. NPDC003379
GAGCGCGCCGAACGCCCCCCGCCAGCTCGCTTGACGTATTCAGCCAGCAGTTGCTTCGCGCCGCTCTCCATGCCGGGGAGGTATGGGACCGACCAGGTGACCGGTGTGCCCTCTTTGAGAGCGGCGGCCAGTTCGGAGGCGCAACTCCCACAGGGTGAGCGCTCAGTGTAGAGAGCGGTGATCTGCTTGGGGTCGAATCCCTTTGCCTTCAGCTTGTCCAGGATCTCTGTCTCCGAGTGACCGGAAAACTTGCTGTTCGCGACCACGAGGTCTCCGGTCTTAGGGTCGTTCCACCCCGGCACCTTGGCGACGGCGACATTGTGCTGCGCTCCGAAGTAGCCGTTTTCGGTCCTGTAGTGGTAGGCCATGCGGCTCAGCTCGTCGCTGTTGTAGCGGATCAGGCCACCGCATCCCTCACCGGGCACGGATGCCGGTGCGGTCAGGAGCCTACGGGTCGTCCTCTTGGTGCAGAACTTGGCAAACTCGTCCAGTGCCCGGTACCCGATGCGGGCGACGACGTCGTCGGCCAGACCGACCGTACGCAGCGCCTTGAAGGCGTCGGTGATGCCGATGCCGGTCCTGACTGCGGCGTCCAACGACCTGACAGCGTCGGCGATGGGCCGGAGAATCTTGCCCGCGAACAAGGTTGCGACATCCACGGCCGCCCAGGCGCAACCGCCCAAGCTCCCCTTCTCACCACCGGGGAGGATCTTCTGGACGCATCTGATCCAGCTCCCGAAGAGGATGTCGATCGGGTCGACGCCCTTCTGGTACTCCGCGATCGTGATGTTGTGTGTGACCTCGGTGGACAGTGCCTTGGTCGAGTGCTCTCCCAGATACACCGTCGAATCGGCGGGGCAGCCCCACTTCATCGCGTCCACGCCTTCGGCGGTGCAGAGGAACAGGTCGAGGTCGGCCTTGTATCCGATTTTCCCGGTGATCGTGCAGTCGCCGTCGTAGAAGAGCTGGTCCCACCAGCCGTCGCAGCCCTCCGTCTTCTTCAGGACCTTCATGTCGCCGACTTTTTCTACGCGGTTGATGACGTAGAACATGCCGCCGATGGATACGCCAGCTTCATCCGGGACCGTTCCGGTCTCGATCTGCTTGTTGGCCTCCTTGCGCTGTGCGGAGTCCGAGGCTTCCTGAGCTTCTTGGGCGTACTTCTCCGCGTCCTTGGCGTACTGCTCGGCCTCGGTCGCCGCCTCGTCGGCACGGTCGGCCGCGGCGCGCGCGTCCTTCGCGTCCTGTTCGGCGGCGTCCGCCGCGTCCCTGGCCGCTTGTGCGTCGAGGGCGGCTTCGTCGGCGGAATCGCGGGCGTCCTTGGCATAACCTTCGGCCCGGCCTGCCGCCTTGTCGGCCGCCTCGGCGTCCGCGGTGGCCTGCCTGCCGTACTCGACCGTGCGGGCCAGGGACTGCGCGGCCTTCGTGGCTGCCTTAGCGGCGGCCGCCGAGTGGCCGAGGGCTTCCTTGGCGTAGCCGCGCGCGGTGGCCGCGTAGCCGGCGGCGTTGGCGGCGTGCTGGTAGGCCGCCTTCGTGTCGTCCTGTGCCTTGTCGGCGATGACCTTGGCGGCCTTGGCCTCCTCATCGGCGTTCTTGGCGTGGGCGTCGGCGACGGCCTGCTGCTGTTCGGCGATCGTCTTCGAGCCCTGCCCCGTCAGCACCACCAGGGAAGCGGCGCTGTCGGTGTCGATGTAGGGCGAGCCGATCTGGATCGCGTCATTGGCCGGCTTGGCCACCTGCACGGCGGCGTTTCCGGCGTCGACGGCGGCCCCGGCGGTGACGTGCGCGTACCCGGCGGCCTTCACCGACGCGGTTCGGGCCTTGGCGGCCTGCTTGTTCGCCTCGTCCGCATGGGACTTGGCGGTCTTGGCGAGCTGCTCGGCCTTGTCGGCCGCCGCGCGGGCGTCGTCGGCCGCGTCTCCCGCGTCCAGTGACCGGGCGTGGGCCTGCTTGGCGTCCGCCTTGACGCGGGCGGTGTCGGCCTTCTGCTCGGCGTCCCACGCGTCGTCGCGCAGGTCGCGCGCCTTGTCGCTGGACTTCTTGGCGTCGTCTCTCTTCGACTGGGCGGTGGCCTCGGCTCCTTCCGCGTCCTCCTTGGCCTTCTTCGCCGTGGCCGCGTGGCCCTCCGCCTTTGTCCTGTGCTCCTTGGCCTCGGCCTGTTTGGCGGCGGCGGTCTCCTTCTCCGCCTTGGCCGTCTTCTCCTCGGCCTCGGCGGCGAGCCGCTTGGCGTGCGCGTCCGCCGCGGCGACCTTCGCCTCCCCTTCGGCCTTCTCGGTCTCGGCGAGCTTGGCCTCGGCGGTCTCCCTGTCCTCCTTGGCGTTGTCCCGGTGGAGCTTCGCCGCGTCCCGGGCGGCCTTGGCCTGCAGCTCCGCGATATGTGCGGCTTCCCTGCGGAACTCCGTCTTCGTCTGCGCCGTCTGGGCCAGCGCACGCTGCGCGATGGTCTGGCTGTCGCCGCCCGAGGCACGGGTGGCGGCTTCGGCGGTCTCGCCGGCCTTGACCATGGCGTCGAGCGCGGCGACCGCTCCGTGGGTGACCTGGGCCTTCTGCTGACCGACGAGGAGACCGCGGCCGCGCGGGGCGCCTGCTGCGTCCGCGACCTGGTAGGCGGCCTGTTCGGCGGTGTCGGAACCGCCGCGGCCTTCTTCGCCTTGACGGCCTGCGCCTTGAGGAACTCAAGGTGCACCCTGGCCTGGGCACGCGCCTTGGCCATGCCCGCGGCGGCCTGGTTGAACTGGGCCTTCGGCGGCACGTCTCCCGCGTAACCCGACGGCTTGACGTCGAACTGCTGCGGGCCGGAGCCGTCGCACGCGCCCAACTGCGCGTTGTGACCGTTGTCGTACTTGGGCAGGCCCAGGCACTTGCCCGTCCCGACGTTCTTCAGCGCCGTGGTGGCGTTCAGGTTGTATTCCCACGTCTGCGCCGGGCCGCTGTTGCACGTCCAGATCTGGATCACCGTGCCGTTGGCCGCGTTGTTGTTCTCGACGTCGAGGCACTTGCTGGAGTTGGCGTTCTGCAGGTGCAGTCCGGCATCGTCGCCGTAGACCAGCCACTTCTGCGCCGCGCTGCCGTTGCAGGTGTAGATCTGCACCGGGGTGCCGTTGGTCTTCCCGGAACCCTGCACGTCGAGGCACTTGCCCCGCGCGGCGTGCACCTCGATGACCGTCGGCTTGTCACCGACCGTTCCGGCTCCTCCGGGGGACCAGTAGTCCTGCCAGCGGGCCAGGCGATCCGCCGTCCACGAGTAGCCGATGAGCTTGCTGAGCGTCTTGGAACCCTCGGTCAGCGCGTTCGTGGCGTCCTTGTTCGCGTTCAGGATCTGGTTGCGCTGGACCGCCTGGGAGGCGATCTCCTGCTGCCACTCCTGCGTCGCGGTGTCCGAGACCCCGCCGAGGACCTGGCTGGGGTCGAGCGCGTCGCGCCACGCGCACGTGGCGAACCGGCTCTTCATGTCCTCGACCGCGATGCGGAACTCCGCTGTGCCCGGCTCCGGCGCCAGCCGGGGAAAGCCTTCCGGAGGCCAGGAAGAGACGGGCGTCGTCCGCGCCCATCGGCGCCAGCACCCTGTCGGTCAGGTGCTCGAACGCCTCCTGTTCGGCATAGGACGATCACGCTCGTCCCGCGGCAGGCCGGGGTCCGGGTCCTGCTTGTAGAGCGGGGTGCCGAGCTCCTTGACCGCCTTGACGGTCGTCTTGTCGGCCGACGGGGTGGTGTCCTCGTAGAAGTCGGCGTCGTCCTGCCAGAACCGGTCACTGATCCACTTCGTCAGACCGGTCTGGGAGTCGAAGGGCTCTCCGTCGTTCCCGGAGGTTCCCGGCGGCCAGTGGAAGCCGGTCTCGGAGAACCCCGCCGGTGTGGTGAGGCCTTCCAAGGGCTCCTTCCACGTCCCACGTCCCACGTCCCACGGGCGGCGTACAGGGCCTCGCCCTGCTTGTCGTAGTCCTTGTGGTCGGTGGCGTAGGCCGTCGCGAGCGGGGTGTTCTCCCCGTGTTCCCGGTTGGCCAGCGCGTGCAGCCGGTCGGGGTCCTGATCGAGGCCGCTCTGCGCGACGCCCGCCATGGCGGGCCCGCCGAGGCGCAGCACTTCGGTCATCAGACACTGGTCCTGCCGCAGTTGCTCGGCGGCGGTGTCCTGGCTCCAGTCGTACGGTCTGTCGTCGGTGGCGGCCGCACCCGCTCCGGCGAGCCGGTTCAGCAGATCCGGATGGACGGCGAGCGTGAGCAGCACCGCCACGGCGGTGAGGAGCAGGACCGTCCGGGCGAGGAACCCGGACTTTCCCGGTCTTGGTAACAGGAAACCTGGCGACCTGGAGCGCATGAGTGCGTCCCCCCGTCATGAGGAACGCGGCCGGGAGTCATCCGTGAGGTGGTCCCGGCGTCGGTCGTCGCTGGTCCCCTCCCGCAGCGGCACTGGACCCCGGCCGCTGAGTGAAAGTTTCGTGACGGAATGGTGGAGGTCCGTCAGCACGGCGATCACCGTAGGTCCGGGCCAGGCGGCGAACAAGGGTCCAGTTCCGTACGGCTCGAAAGCGCCTAACGGGACTTACGGTGCGGCGGGTGCAACTCGCTCGTGGTGAAAGGGAGTTACTTATGCGTTTCCCGTGAAGAAGTGGGCGGCCTTCGTTCCAGAACGACTGAAAGCCAAGATCGGCGCCGAGCGAGGCAGGCGGGACTTTCGATACAGGCCCTAGTGCCGCATCGGGGAACCTTTGCCTCCTGGTCGCTGTGGCTGAGTGCCTCATCTGGCGGGAGAGAGCCTGCGACGTTCCGGAACATAACGTCAGTCGGATCGGAGGTTCGGCCGTTGATGTCTGGTGCTCATGGCGTGGAAGACCCTTTTCGGCTCCCAGCGGGTCTCGTCGAGCAGACGCACGACGCCGTAGGAGGCGATGTCGCGGTCGCGGGGCTTGTCGTAGTTGGCGAAGGAGAACCACAGCGCGGTGTCGACGCCTTCCTCCTCGAAGATGTCGAGTAGCTCGTTGAGGTAGCGCACTTGCTCGTCCTCGTCCGGCGTCGCTCTGTGCGGTGGTTGCCAGGCCATACCGCCCAGGTCGCCCGCACCGCGGTAGGCACAGGTTCCGTACTCGGTGATGACTACGGGCTTGCCGTGGGAGAAGAACTCGCGCAGGTGGGTGCGGAAGGTGTCGGCGTTCTGCGCAGTTCGGTAGGCGTCGACGCCCACCAGGTCGAACGGGGCCCAGTCGACAGGCTCCCAGGGGCCGGAGGCGTAGGTGACCTTCCCGCCGAAGTGGGCGCGGACGGTCGTCGTGGCCTGGGCGAGAAACGCGTTGAGGCGTTCAGGGACCGGTCCGAGGGAGGTCCACCAGTGGATGTCGGCGGTGGCCATGGCTTTGAGACGGTCGAGGTAGGTGTCCCCGGGGAGGAAACCGTGAGCGAAGGCGCTGAGTTCGCAGCCGGTGACGAGCACCACCTGCGCGCCGCCTTGCCGCAGGGCTTCGGCGCGCTGGGCGCAGTCGGCGAAGAACGACAGGATCTGTCCTGGGGGAAGGTCGGCCGGGAAGGGGGAGAACCACACCTCGAGGCCGACTGCGGCTGCGTGCCGGGCTGCGGTGCTCAGTCGCTCGGCGTCGCCGCCGGAGATGCGTACGACGTCGCAGTTCAGGGTCTCGGCGATCACGGTCATGTCGTGCCGGACTCCGGCCGGGTCGAAGGTCCTTCTGGTGAGACGTTGGCCAGGGAAGGTTCCGGTGTCGTAGTTGATGCCTCGCGCGCGCACGTCAGCGCCCTTCTGTGTAGTTGAGTCCGTGTTCCAGCAGGTCGAAGGCCAGCTCGACGTCCCGTGACAGCGCGCGGCCGGCGTCCTGGGCAGAGGCGCCGCCCAGCAGCAGCTGGAAGTGCGTCTCCTGAAGGGTGAGCAAGGATGCGGCGATCTGAGCGGCCATGAGCGCGGCTGTCGTGGGGCCGTACTCGTCGGCCAGGACTTGCGCCAATGCCTCGCGTTGCTGGTAGAGGAAACCGTTGGCTGCGTTCTGCAGAGTCGGGCTGTCCTGGATCACGCGCACGCGGACGAGAAGCGCGTCAAGGTCCGCCCCCGCTGGTACCTGCCCGGCGGCGAACGCGCGATGGTGCGCTCGCAGCGCCCCCAGGAACGTCTGGTCGGCCGGCCGTCGGGCGACGATCCCGGCCAGGTCGTCACCGCCCACGCCATGAAGGGCGAGTGATTCCTTAGTCGGGAAGTACGCGAAGAGGGTCGCCTTGGCCACCTCGGCGGCCTCGGCGATCTCGTTGACCGTCACTGCGTCGAAACCGCGCTCGGTGAACATCTGCAATGCCACTGCGGCGATCCGCTGCCTGGTCTGTTCCTTCTTGCGCTCGCGAAGCCCTGCCATGCGCCCACGATAACCATACTCGGTTCAAAAATGAACTCAGTCTGGTTAGTGAGGCTGCCTCGTGAGGAGAAGGCCACAGAACGGCTGCGTGAGGCATTCCGGCGCCCCCACATGCGGCAACTACCGCTGGTAGAAGATGAGATGGGCCGCCAGACGATCACGCTGGTGCGGAAATTGGAGGCCGCGTGCACCAGCGCCGACGACCTCGCACAGGCCGCAGACGACCAATCCCGATTCACCGACGCCCGGGGCCTAAAAGCCTTCGGCGGGGCAGCAACGGTCACTCGGGCGTCCGGCAAGAAAGTGGCGGTCATGGCCCGCCGCGTCAAGAACCAGCGCCTGGCCGCCGTCGGCTACGTCTGGGCCTTCGCCTCACTGACGGCCTCACCCGGCGCCCGCGCCCACTACGACCGGCGCAGAGAGGTCGGCGACCGGCACACCGCCGCCCAGAGGAACCTCTTCAACCGCATGCTCGGATGCCTCCACCACTGCCTCACCCGCCGCACCGATTACAACGAGGCAATCGCCTTCCTCGCCCCCACGACACCCGACGTTACTGAGGCCGCTTGACAGATCAACCGCATCGGATGTCTGGCGCAACAGGCACGCCACCGACCAACGCCTGCGCGCATTAGTCGACAGGGCGAACGTTGCCTGATGCGGCACTAGCTAGGCCGCTTCCTTCGAATCAACGCCCTGAGTCGTGTTCGACGCCGAACTCGTAGATCGTCGATAGCGGCACCAGAGCCGAGCCCTCTGATGCCGCCTCGATGGCAGACCATGCGGTGATCTATGGGGCACTGTTACATGATCTGCTGATAACCGTTATGACGGCTGAACTAGGTTGATTCCGTACTCGCCACACGGCACGGGTGGCGAGGGTGAACAGGACAACTCCCGGCTCGGCGCCGCCCGACTAGCGGAGCCGTGCCGTGCGTGCGAACAGATCCATGACCGTGAAGGGGAACCACGTTATGCGTACCAGCACCCACCGCCGCAGCGCCCTGCGTACCGCCGCCGTTTCGGTCCTCGCCGGTACGGCGCTCCTGGCCCCGGCCGCGGCCGCGCTGGCGAGCACGCCCGCCGCGGAGCGGCCCACTGTGGTGCGGAGCGTCGCCGCCAAGCCCGTGAAGATTGACATCGGTGCCGGCGTCACCCTCAGCGTCAAGGACGGCAAGCCGTACTACAACGGCAAGGCCCTCAAGCCGGGTCAGACGGTCAACGACGGGATCTACCTGCATCTGAGCGCCGACGGCAAGCGCCTGTACAGCAAGACGCAGGGCGGCGGCACGCCGTACGCCATCTGGGACGTCGCGACCGGCAAGAGCCTCGGTACCCAGAAGAACAGCCCCACCGCCGCGGTGAAGCCCTCGCTGACCGCCAAGCCCTCGACGGCCTCCGTGAAGGCCTGGCAGGAGCTGCGCGTCAGTGGCAAGGCCACCGGCATCAGGGAGGGCACCAAGGTCGGCCTGCAGCAGAAGCAGCGCGGCACGTGGAAGACGCTGCCCGCCTCCACGACCGTCAACAAGTCCGGCGCGTACAGCCTGGGCGTCAAGCTCGGCCTCAAGGGCAAGAACGAGTTGCGGATGAAGAGCGGCTCTACCGTGTCGCCCGTCTTCGCGGTGACGGTTCGCTGACACCGCCGCGACAGGTGCACGACGTCCGGGTGCCCGTCAACCCCTAGGGGTGGCCTTGCCACTGTCGCGCAGCTCCTGC
>NZ_JBSFRK010000104.1:0-8054 GCF_053589195.1 Streptomyces sp. NPDC003379
TTCAAACCTACCCACTTACTTGTTCGTACTCTTCCTAACTTTGGTGATGGGCCCGTATCAATCCCCCTCCTCCGGGCCCTTCTCTCACGTACAGCCGAGTACAAACAGACGGACGGGTCAGGCGTCGAGAACCTGACCCTCCCGCTTCACGACGGGCGGCTCGACGCTCCAAGGGAAGTTGATCCACTCGTCGGTCCGCTTCCAGACGTACTCGCACTTCACGAGCGAGTGCGACTTCTCATAGATGACGGCGGACCGCACCTCGGCGACATGATCGAGGCAGAAGTCGTGCACGAGCTTCAACGTCTTCCCGGTGTCGGCGACGTCATCGGCGATGAGCACCTTTTTGTTGGTGAAGTCGATGGCGTTGGGCACGGGCGAGAGCATGACGGGCATTTCGAGGGTCGTACCGACGCCCGTGTAGAACTCGACATTCACCAGATGGATGTTCTTGCAGTCGAGCGCGTACGCGAGCCCACCGGCGACGAAGACGCCACCGCGGGCGATGGAGAGCACCACATCCGGCTGATACCCGTCGTCGGCGACGGTCTGCGCGAGTTCGCGCACGGCGCGGCCGAACTTCTCGTACGTAAGATTCTCGCGCACGCCACTCATACCGCCACTCATACCGCTGCTCACATCACTGCTCACATCACTGCTCACGCCGCTGCTCACACCTGTGTCCGATGGAAATTGAGGAAGGACCGGGAGGCGGTCGGCCCGCGCTGCCCCTGATAACGCGACCCGTACCGCTCGGAGCCGTAAGGCGACTCGGCGGGCGAGGTCAGCCGGAACAAGCACAGCTGCCCGATCTTCATGCCCGGCCAGAGCTTGATCGGCAGAGTCGCCAGATTCGAGAGTTCCAGGGTCACGTGCCCCGAGAAACCGGGGTCGATGAACCCGGCGGTGGAGTGCGTGACGAGCCCGAGCCGCCCGAGGCTGGACTTCCCCTCCAACCGACTCGCCAGGTCATCGGGGAGGCCGATGACCTCGTACGTCGAGGCGAGCACGAACTCCCCCGGGTGCAGGATGAACGGCTCATCGCCCTCGGGCTCCACGAGCCGCGTCAGATCGGCCTGCTCGACGGAGGGGTCGATGTGTGGGTAGCGGTGATTCTCGAACACCCGGAAGTAGCGGTCCAGCCGCACGTCGATGCTCGAGGGCTGCACCATGGATTCGTCGTACGGGTCGATCCGCACTCGTCCGGAGTCGATCTCGGCCCGGATGTCCTTGTCTGAGAGAAGCACGCACCGAGGATACGCAGAGCGCGCGGGCCCGCCACAATCTCATCGACTGCGACGTCCCCGCGCGCCCGTACCGGTTGTCCCCGTGCCCGTCTCCGTCCCCGTGGGCTACCGCTTCTGAAGGCTCACCGGCACGGCGTGCCGGAGCCGGGCGCAGCGCGGACAGCGGATGAGCCGGCCGGGACCGAGCCGGCCGGCCTGCTGCATCGGGAACGACGCGGTACTGAACACGTGCCCTTCGGCACATCGGACGACGGTGCGCTCCATCAAGTCCTCGAGTCCCTTCCCCAAAGCCGTCTCTGAACCAGTGCGCCGGAGGCTGGTTCCCTCTCCGCCCCTCAACGCACGAAAGCCCACATTACGACACCAAAGGGACGCCACTCCAAGCGGCACGACCACGGCCCACGACCCGCCTACGGCCCGTCCACGGTACGCCCCAACTCCCTCCCGCCGCACGGCGCATCCACCTCCCGGACAGCACACGGGCCCCGCGGCGAGAGCGCCCGGGGCCCGTGATGAGGTAGAGTGTGCGACGTTACGACACCGCTTCTGGCGGCACGTTTCGCGGGTGTAGTTTAGTGGTAGAACATCAGCTTCCCAAGCTGAGAGTGCGAGTTCGATTCTCGTCACCCGCTCCACGAAGAAGGCCCAGGTCATCGACCCGGGCCTTTTTGCTGTCCTCGCTGATTACTCGCCGCGTGCCAGATCCGTGCCAGAAGGCTGCTCGCCCGCCTTGTCGGCCGAGGCTGCTCGCCGGGCCCGGCGAACGGTGGCCTCCAGCCCGTCAGGATCCGACTCTGATGATCGAGGTCTCGCCGAAGATGGTCGCCCTGTCGGTCACGGACGGCGGAGGTACAGGAACCGCCCCCGAGGCCCAGCACCAGGACGAGGAGGCGGAACACGGCCGGGGCCTGGACATGGTCAGCGCCATCGCCCACCGAGTCCTCGTCCACGACAGCGACCACGGCCTCACGGTCACCGCAGCCCTCTACACCCAGGCCGGCCACGGAGCCCAACTATGCCGATGAGCAAGCCTCGCCGCGGCTACTGGTGCGAGTGCTGGACGGAACCCACAACCACGGACGACCACCCCGGACCACAGCTACGAGCATCCTTCGACGCCTACTCGGCACCACAGGCGGACCGATGGGTAGCGGTCGCACTCCGCACGATCTCCCCGGCACTCGACGCCGACGCATCAGATGAAGCCTGAGAGCGGCTGTACGAGGGCCGCATCCGCACCCGCAGAGCGCTCCTCCAGATGGATAGGGCCGGAGGCCATGAGTCGAACACCGCATAGCGCGGCCGCGGTCCAAGCATGCCTCCGGCGGGGGCGCTCAGGCTCAGGATGGAGGGGGGGCGCCGTCTGCGCGTGCCGGCCGATCGTGGCGTGCGCGGGGGCTCCCATCCCGTCTGTCATCGCCCCAGGCAGAGCCGAGCAGACGCGGGCCCCTGGCGACCAGGTCGTTCGTACAGTGGCGCGCTCCACCTGGACGCCAGGAACCACGCCCGCTCCACGGTGTGTGGGTCGACGGCAGATGGGATGGGAGCTGGGGAGAGTGGTGGGTGGAGGAAGCGGGCAGCTACGGGTTGTCCGTAGCCAGCGTCCGGCTCTGCAGGTGACGCAAGGCGTCATTCTGAGGGATTCCCAAGTCGTGCCGAGCCTTTTCGTGGAACGTGTTCATGAGGTCGATGAGGCCCACTACGACAGGAGTCGTCACATGCCTGCGGGTGGCGTCCAGGTGCTTCCACACAGCGCGATTGACTGCGTCGGCAGCCTGCACTGCCGTTGGAGACGCCAACAAGGCGAGTGCCTCGAACAGTACTGCTCGCTTCCGCTCCGCTTCCTCCATCGCAGCAAGGTAATTGTGGTGCGCCTCTGAACCCTCTTCCGCCTGCCGGGAACGCTTCCCAGCTTCGATCATCTCCTTCACACAAGAGGAGTACTCGATGTAAGTGTCGATCTTGCGCTCGTCCCAGCGGGTTTCCAGCGTGCGCCTGTGCCGAGTGCGCTCGGCCATCGTCGTCGAGAGGTATGAGGTCAGAGCACCGATGAAGACGCCAACGAGCGTCAGAACCTGACTGAGCATGGTCATCAAACTAGCCGGTGGTCAACGCACGGCGGAGGCGAGGCCCGCGTGGGAACCGCGTGATCCAGCGCCCTGGTACGCCGCATTGGGCTTGTTCAGGGCGCCTCCTTCGGGTGACACCAACGCCTGACACCAACAGGGGTGGACAGCAGCGGA
The DNA here is from genome assembly GCF_053589195.1 of Streptomyces sp. NPDC003379. NCBI lineage: Bacteria > Bacillati > Actinomycetota > Actinomycetes > Kitasatosporales > Streptomycetaceae > Streptomyces > Streptomyces sp. NPDC003379. Next base: position 3,491 of record NZ_JBSFRK010000104.1, read on the forward strand.
CGACGACGGACGCCAGCAGACAACCAAGCAGGAAACGTGAGGCCACAAGCTCAAGACTCCGCACCTCTGAAACCCGTGCCGAATCCGTGCCAGGCTGGTCGGGGCGCCACGGAGAAGGGCGGGGAACGGAGCACAAGCGACGAGGGCCCGGAAGCCTCTCCCCCGCAGGTCAGGCGCCCAACTCTCCCTAGACCAACCGAGCTTCCCAAGCTGAGAATGCGAGTTCGATTCTCGTCACCCGCTCCGCAGTTGAGGCCCAGGTCATCGACCCGGGCCTTCTTGCTGTGCGATTTCGCTCGGAGGACGCGTCCGCGAGGTGGGGACAGTACGCTGAATCAGCGGGATCGGGCCCGCCGCACAGTGTCCGGGAGGCATGTTGTGACTGCCGAGATGGTGGCCCCGGCGTGGATGCACGAGCAGATCACGGCGGAGGAATACGAGTCGTGGTCCGAGGAGCAGTGCGCCGGCATCGAGATCGTGGACGGAATGGTCGTCGTGAGCCCTAGCGCGTCCAAGCGGCACAACCGGCTGGCCAGGTTCCTGGCGAACGCCCTGGACGCCGCCGCCGGCCCCGACTGGAACGCCGACACGGACTTCGACGTCCGCCTGCAGGACGTCCCGCTCACCAATCGCCGCCCCGACGTCATCGTCTACCGCGCGGACACGATCGACGTCACGCCCACCCGGCCCGAGCACGTCCTGCTGGTGGCCGAGGTGGTGTCGCCGGGCTCCGAGACCACTGACCGGATCGTGAAGGTCGACCAGTACGCCAAGGCCGGCATTGGCTTCTACTGGCGGATCGAGCAGGCCGCGACGGGCATGCCGCTGGTGTATACGTACCTACTCGACCCCGCGACGAAGACCTATCGGGACGGGGACGTTTTCACCGGGGTCGTGAAGGCCGCCGCCCCCTTCGCCGTGGAGATCGACCTCAGCCAGGTCTGAACCGGTCGCACCGCAGGCAGAGGGCCTGCCCTGGCTGACCGCTCGACGATGTCGTGCCCGACCGGGTGCCCTTCGGCGCGGACAACCATGGTCGACAGGAGTGCGTCCCGATTCTTCGAGCCCCCGGGCCATGGGCCCAGGGGTTCTTTGCTGCCCAGCCAGCCCGGACCGGCACGCGAGCAGCGCACATTACGGGCCTGCCGCAGTATGCAGAAGTGACCTTCATGATTGTTCGTCGGAGCGCCGGGGAGGGGCCGTATCGCTGTCCGTGCTGTGGCTTCATCACCCTGGGCGAGCGCGCAGCCTTTGAGATCTGCGACGTCTGCTACTGGGAGGACGACGGCCAGGACGAGCACGACGCCGACGAGGTGCGCGGTGGCCCCAACCACGACCTCAGCCTGCGCCAGGCAGGCGCCGGGGCATGTGTGCCTCAGCCTCAGGTGCCGAAGTCCCCAAAGGCGCGGTGGTCCAGCCAGCCCTTTATGCCGCCGTTGAGGTGCTTGCCGTAGTACCAGGTGATGCCGGACTTCTTCGTCTTGCAGTAGACGCGGAAGGGGGCGCCCGCGTAGAGCTCCTCCTTGTTCGCGTAGCTGTAGCCCGGCCCGTTCTGGATGGTGGAGCGGAACGGGTTGGTCACGTTCCAGGTTTCGTCCGCGATGTTCTTCGTGCACGCGGACGAGCCGACGGCCGAGGCGCTCGGCGCCATCAGCAGTGATCCGCCGAGCGCGATGGTGACGGCGGCGGCTCCGGTGAAGAGTGTCTTCCTGAAGCTGGTACGGCGCATACAGATCCCCGTTGTTCGTTGTTTGTTGTTCGTTGTTTGTGCGTTGTGGTGTGGTGTGGTTGCCCGCTCGGAACGCCTGGTCGGGCAAGGCCACTTGGTGTCCCAAGTGGATCAAGCGCTGGGGACGCTAGCAGAGGTTTGTGATGATCACGACGAGACTTCGGGTGCCTTCGGGACCTCTCGTGTGGTGATTTCCGCCGTTGCGGGGTGCGCGGGTGCGGTGCGGGTGCGGGTGCGGGGTCAACCGTCGGGGGTGCTTGGCGTCTCTTTTGGCTGACAGCTGGGGATTTGGGGCATGGCTCGTCGAGATAGCCGCGTGCGTTTGTCGATGATCGGCACCTTCCGGACTTCTTGAGGGAAGGTGTGTGTCCGTCATGGCCCATCGCGTGTCCGACGTGGAATTGCCGCCGCTCTACTGCCCGCTGGAATCCGCCGTTCATCCGCATGTCCGACGCATTGAGCGGCGAGCCGTGGAGTGGATCCGGGCGAGTGGCATGTGTGCCACCGAACGGGAAAAGGCGTGGGTCATCGCCACGCACAGCGCCGACTTCTTCGCGCGGTTCGCCCCGGATGCCGAGGACGACGACCGGCTGCTGGCGGCGGCCCTGTGGGTGTACTGGGGGTTCGCCTTCGACGACGCCCGCTGTGACTCCGGGCCGCTGAGCAGTCGGCCCGCGCAGTTCAACGCCCTGGCCGGTCAGGTGCAGCGGGCCTGCGAGGCGCCATCGGCCGTGGGGGAGGATCCGTACATCGCTGCGCTGCAGGACATCGTCGGGCGGTTCCGTTCCTTCGCGCCGCCCACTCAGGTGCGGCGCTTCGCGCGCGGGCACCAAGCGTGGCTGGCCGGGGTCGCCTGGCAGGTCGGCAACCAGGCCGCCGGGCACATGCCGGGGCTCGACGACTTTCTCGCGATGCGGCTGCTGTCGTCCGGGGGCGAGCCGACGTTCGCGCTACTGGAGTTGGCGACCGGGGCCGAGGTGCCCGACCGCGAGATGCACCGGCCGGCCGTGCGGGCGCTGACGGAGATGGCGATCCTCGTCGCCGCGCTCGACAACGACCGGCACTCCCTGGTGAAGGAGCTCAGCCGCAACCAGGCCGACCAGAACCTCTATACGGTGCTGATGGCCGAGCGGTCCATGCCGTTGCAGGAGGCCGTGGAGGCCGCCAACGGGCTGCGCGACCGGGTGCTGCGGCGCTTCCTCGACCTGCACGATCAGGTCCGGCCGACGGCCGGCGCCGATCTGCGGTCGTATCTACGAGGACTGCGGTACGGGATCCGCGGCAACAACGAGTGGGGGATGCGTGTGCCCCGCTATCTGAGCCTCGGGCACTGGCCGGACGACATGGAGTTCAGCGAACTGGCGTACGCGTCCGAGCCGTCCGACACGCGGCCGGGGCCGATCGAAGGGGCGCCGAGTGTCGCGTGGTGGTGGGATGGCGGGCTCTCCTGAGCGGAGCCGGTCAGCCGGTCGTCCTCACTGACCGCGCGCCATCGACGTCGTCGTCAGCGGCGCGCCGCCAGGTCCAGCGTCCACCAAGGGCCGCCCCCTCCGGACTCGGCACCGACACCTACGTGCGTGAAGTCGCAGGTCAGCAGGGATTCGCGGTGTGCGGAGCTGTCCACCCATGCCCTCACCGCGGCCTCCGGGGTGTCCTGCCCGGCCGCGATGTTCTCCGCGGTGCTCCGGGCTCGGTACCCGGCGGCCCGTACGCGCTCGGCGGGGGTGCTGGAGCCCGCCCCCGTGTGGGTGAGGCGGCCCTGGCGGGCCATGTGCGCGCTGTGGGCCTCCGCGGCGCGGGTGAGCGCGGCGTTCAGGCGGACGGGCGGGCAGTCCGCGTCGGCGCGGGACTGGTTGACGGCGGCGACCATCCGGTGGGCCGTTCCCTTGGGGCGCGGGTGGGCCGTTCCCTTGGGGCGCGGGTCGGCCGTTCCCGTGGGCCGTGAGTCGGCCGCCTTCGAAAGTGGCGAGGACGCCTGCTGCCAGCCGCCGGGCGTCGGCACCGGCCACGGCGGCACCCGGTACGGAGCGGGCGGCGCCGGTACGGGGGGCGGTGGGCCCGCCCATGCCGGGGACGCGCCGCCGCCGCCCAGCAGCGCCAGGAAAAGCAGCACACCTCCCGTCGCACCCCCCGTCACCGCGGCCTTGTGCCCCGCACGCACCGCCGCCGCCCGGAGCGACCAAAAGCCCCGCCACCGAATTCCGGTCATACGCTTCAGCCTCCCGTTTCTTCCTTTCGTAAGCGGTGCTTACCGTACCGACAATTCGGGCCGACGCCTGGCACAGTCGCCACACCATGCGCGTATTCATGCGCTTTTAGGCTGGTGTACCTGCGGGTTCGTTCGGGGGAATACGGCATTTACAGTTTTCGTGTGAGCGGTTGGCATCGATAGGCTGCAATGAGTTCCTTTCCCTGCATTCCCGGCAGGCTTCCTGGAGGTTTTTATGTTCTCTTCGCTTCTTCGCTCCGCGGCCGTGATGTCGCTGGCAGCGCTGGCCCTGACGGCGGGCGCGAGCACGGCGGGCGCGAGCGCGAGCACGGCGGGCGCCGCCCCCGCGCCGGCCAATGCCACGGCCCCGGCCCCGGCCGTCGGCCACCTCGGCCACCCCGACCCTGACTTCCACCACCACCACCCGCCGCTGAACTTCGGACCGTTCCAGGTCCCGAGCAACGGCTCCGTCTCCGGCGGCTTCGCATGGAACGCGCGGTAAGGACACGAGGGAACGTGTACGAAGACGAATCGCCTGCGCGAAGGCCGGCGCCGTCCTGGTCCCGGTCAACTGGCGCCTCACGCAGGGCGAGGTGGACCACATCCTGCGCGACTCGGGCGCCGTG
>NZ_JBSFRK010000105.1:0-7811 GCF_053589195.1 Streptomyces sp. NPDC003379
CCCCCGTGCCCGAACGCCCGCGGGTTGGGCCCCGCCTGCCCGTACCGGTTGGGCACAAACCCTCATCAAGGGCGAGCACGGCATCGGCACGGTCCGCAGGACGACCCTCCCCGGAGGCCTGCGCGTCGTCACGGAGACCCTGCCCTCCGTACGCTCTGCGACCTTCGGCATCTGGGCGAACGTCGGCTCGCGCGACGAGACCCCGTCGCTGAACGGCGCCACGCATTACCTGGAGCACCTCCTCTTCAAGGGCACCAAGAAGCGCAGCGCCCTGGACATCTCGTCCGCGATCGACGCGGTCGGCGGCGAGATGAACGCCTTCACGGCGAAGGAGTACACGTGCTACTACGCGCGCGTGCTCGACACGGACCTGCCGCTCGCCATCGACGTCGTCTGCGACATGCTGACCGGCTCCCTGATCCTCCAGGAGGACGTCGACGCCGAGCGCGGCGTCATCCTCGAAGAGATCGCGATGACCGAGGACGACCCGGGCGACTGCGTGCACGACCTGTTCGCGCACACGATGCTCGGCGACACCCCCCTCGGCCGCCCGGTCCTCGGCACCGAGGAGACGATCAACGCCCTCGACGCCGACCGCATCCGCCGCTTCTACAAGAAGCACTACGACCCCACGCACCTAGTGGTCGCCGCCGCGGGCAACGTCGACCACAACAAGGTCGTACGCCAGGTCCGCGCCGCCTTCGAGAAGGCCGGCGCCCTGAAGCGCACCGACGCCACCCCGATGCTCCCGCGCCAGGGCTCCCGCGCCCTGCGCACCTCGGGCCGCGTCGAGGTCATCAACCGCAAGACCGAGCAGGCCCACGTCATCCTCGGCATGCCGGGCCTGGCCCGCACCGACGAGCGCCGCTGGGCCCTCGGCGTCCTGAACACCGCGCTCGGTGGCGGCATGTCATCGCGCCTCTTCCAGGAGGTGCGCGAGAAGCGCGGCCTGGCCTACAGCGTGTACTCGTACACGTCGGGCTTCGCCGACACCGGCCTCTTCGGCGTGTACGCGGGCTGCCGCCCGAGCCAGGTGCACGACGTCCTGAAGATCTGCCGCGACGAGCTCGACCAGGTCGCGGAGCACGGTCTGTCGGACGAGGAGATCGGCCGTGCGATCGGTCAGCTCGCGGGTTCCACCGTCCTCGGCCTCGAGGACACCGGCGCCCTCATGAACCGCATCGGCAAGAGCGAGCTCTGCTGGGGCGAGCACATGTCGGTCGACGAGATGCTGGCCAGGATCTCGGCGGTCACCCCCGACGAGGTGCGTGAGGTGGCCCGCGACGTCCTCGGCCACCGCCCGTCCCTCGCGGCCATCGGCCCGCTCAAGGACAAGCAGGCGGCGCGTCTCCACGAAGCGGTCGCCTAGCCCGGTTGGCCCGGTAAGGGCCCTACCCCTTTTAAGGAATGAAGGACATGAGCAAGCTGCGCGTGGCGGTCATCGGCGCCAAGGGCCGCATCGGCTCCGAGGCCGTGAAGGCCGTCGAGGCCGCCGACGACATGGAACTGGTCGCCGCCCTCGGCCGGGGTGACGGACTGGGCACGCTGGTGGACACCGGCGCCCAGGTCGCGGTCGAACTGACCAACCCCGACTCGGTGATGGGCAACCTCGACTTCTGCGTCCGGAACGGCATCCATGCCGTGGTCGGCACGACGGGCTGGACCGACGAGCGCCTCGCGCGGCTGCGGACGGCGCTGGCCGCCTCTCCGGAGACGGGCGTGCTCATCGCCCCGAACTTCTCCATCGGCGCCGTCCTGACGATGAAGTTCGCGCAGATCGCGGCGCCCTACTTCGAGTCCGTCGAGGTCGTCGAGCTGCACCACCCGAACAAGGCCGACGCCCCCAGCGGCACCGCCACGCGCACCGCCCAGCTCATCGCCGAGGCCCGCAGGCAGGCGGGCAGCGCCGCCCAGCCCGACGCCACGGCGACGGCCCTGGACGGCGCCCGCGGCGCGGACGTCGACGGCGTGCCGGTGCACTCCGTACGGCTGCGCGGCCTCCTCGCCCACCAGGAGGTCCTGCTGGGCGGCGAGGGGGAGACCCTGACCGTCCGCCACGACTCGCTGCACCACAGCAGCTTCATGCCGGGCATCCTGCTCGGCGTACGCCGCGTGGTGAGCACTCCGGGTCTGACCTTCGGCCTGGAACACTTCCTGGACCTCGGCTGACCCGGGAAGCGAACCCCATGCGAGCAAAGATCACCTACGCCGTCACGGCTGCCGTCCTGGTCGTCTACTTCGTCCTGGTCGGCAGCCGCGGCGTGCTCCTGATACAGCACGGCACCGCGCTCACCGTCACCTTCGGCGTCGCGGTGCTGATCCTGCCGTTCATCGGCATCTGGTTCCTCTGGAAGAACACCCAGTTCGTCCAGCGCGCCAACCGCCTCGCCGCCGAACTGGAGGCCGAAGGCGGCCTGCCCGTCGACGAGTTGAAGCGCACCCCCGGCGGTCGCATCGACCGCGACTCGGCCGACGAGGTCTTCGCCCGCCGCAAGGCCGAGACGGAGGACGCACCGGACGACTGGCGCTGCTGGTTCCGCCTCGCCGTCGCCTACCACGACGCGCGGGACACCCCGCGCGCGCGGAAGGCCATGCAACGAGCGATCGCCCTGCACGCGGGCAAGCCGGTGAACGTCTGATCGGCCGGTGAACGGCTGACTAGGCGGTGGGCCGGTATTCGGCGGTGGGCCGATACTCGTCGGCCCACACCTCGATGGAGTCGGCAGCCTGGTTGAACGCCTCGTGCCGCGCCAGGAAGTCGGCGTTCCGGTCGGTCATCAACAGCTGCTGCCGCCCGTCGTTCCCCTGATCACGGCGTACGAGGATGAGGGCCTGCCCCTGCACGGTGCGGGGCAGCCCCAGCCACCGCACGGGCTGCTGTGCCGTGCGCACGCTCGCGATCTGCGCCCACGGCACGGTCCGTGTCTTCAGGAAGCCGACCCTGCGCAGCCCGCGCGCGCTCACCCAGGTGCCCACGCGCAGCAGCCGCAGGGAGCCGACGATGATGAGCACGGCGAGCCCCGCACAGAGCGCGGCGCCCGCGAGCGAGTCCGTGAAGGCGATGATCACGGCGGCGAAGAGGACGTACGACGCGAGCAGCAGAAAAAGCGCGGCGGCGCCCACCCGCCAGGGGCCGGGGCGGTAGGGACGACGCCACTGATCGCGGTCGTCGAAGGGCAGCGCGGCGTCGTCCGCCGCGTCGTCGAAAGCGCGGTCCGCGGTCAGGAAAGGCAGGGGCACGGGCTGATCCTCACTCGATCCACGCATGGGCTGTGCCCGGTGAGGTTATCGAGCCGTGTCCCCTGCTACCACCCTTGGGGGGCCATGGGGGTTGCCTCGTCAGTGCCCGTCCGAGGCCTCGGACTGCTGAGTCCGCGCGGGTGACTGGTCGGCCGACATCGCGGGCATCCCGAAGAGCAGGGATCCCACGAGACCGGCCACCACGGTCAGGCCGATGAGCGTGCGGCCCATGATCTGACCGGCTGACGCGCGCTCACGGGGAGGGGGAGTGACGTTGCTGCGGAACTTGTCGGCTTCGGCGATGAAGGCGAACGGGACGGGCTCTCGCCGACGGAACATGGGGCGCGCTTCTCCTCACGGGTCTCGAACTTTCTCTCTTGCCTAGACAGACGCTCGAATCGCCCAAAAGGTGCCCTGTTTCGGCAAATTAGTCGAAGAATGTCGTGGCGGGTCACCGAACGGCCGATTGTCAGTGCCTGGCCATAGAGTGGTCGCCGCCCGAGTGATGCACATGGAAGGACCCCCGCCTGTGAGCGAGACCCCCACCGAAGACCTCAAGCCCAGCTTCCGCAGCGAGGTCACCGTCGAGTTGGTGAAGCATGCCGCCACCGACTCCGACGTCCTGTGGGCCGCCCGTGTCTCCACGGCGGGCGAGCAGTCCCTGGAGGAGCTCCAGAAGGACCCGGAGCGCTCCAAGGGCCTGATCAACTACCTGATGCGGGACCGCCACGGCAGCCCCTTCGAGCACAACTCGATGACGTTCTTCATCAGCGCCCCCATCTTCGTCTTCCGCGAATTCATGCGGCACCGCGTCGGCTGGTCGTACAACGAAGAGTCGGGCCGCTACAGGGAGCTCCAGCCGACGTTCTACGTCCCCGACGAGTCCCGCAAGCTCGTCCAGGAGGGCCGCCCCGGCAAGTACGTCTTCGTCGAGGGAACCCAGGCCCAGCAGGAGCTGACGGGCCGCGTCATGGAGGACTCCTACCGCCAGGCGTACGAGGCGTATCAGGAGATGCTCGCCGCCGGCGTCGCCCGCGAGGTGGCCCGCGCGGTGCTCCCCGTCGGGCTCTACTCCTCGATGTACGCGACGTGCAACGCCCGTTCGCTGATGCACTTCCTTGGCCTCCGCACGCAGCACGAGCTGGCCAAGGTCCCGTCCTTCCCGCAGCGGGAGATCGAGATGGTCGGCGAGAAGATGGAGCAGCACTGGGCAGGGCTGATGCCTCTCACCCATGCGGCCTTCAACAAGAACGGACGTGTGGCGCCGTAAGGCACTGATGTACGGATGCGCGGGTGAAGTGTCCGTATTGCGGCACTTCGTGAAGTTCATCTAGCCTGATCAAACGGACCCGGCACTGCTTGAACCCCCGAGCAGGCAGTGCCGGGCTCCTCACCGGACAGGCCCGCTCACGTCCCCCGAGGGGGGACCCCACGCTGAGCAGCGAGTAGCGTGTTACCCATGGCTCCGACCTCCACTCCGCAGACCCCCTTCGGGAGGGTCCTCACCGCCATGGTCACGCCCTTCAAGGCGGACGGCGCACTTGACCTCGACGGCGCGCAGCAGCTCGCCGCCCACCTGGTGGACGCAGGCAATGACGGCCTGATCATCAACGGCACCACCGGTGAGTCCCCGACCGTCAGTGACGCGGAGAAAAACGATCTCGTACGAGCCGTACTGGACGCCGTCGGAGAGCGCGCCCACGTCGTCGCCGGCGTCGGCACGAACGACACACGGCACAGCATCGAGCTCGCCCACGCCGCCGAGCGGGCCGGCGCCCACGGCCTCCTGACCGTCACGCCGTACTACAACAAGCCCCCGCAAGAGGGCCTGTTCCGGCACTTCACGGCGATCGCCGACAGCACCGGGCTGCCGGTCATGCTCTACGACATCCCCGGCCGCAGCGGCGTACCGATCAACACCGAGACGATCGTCCGCCTCTCCGAGCACCCCCGAATCGTCGCCAACAAGGACGCCAAGGGCGACCTCGGCCGCGCCAGCTGGGCCATCGCCCGCTCGGACCTGGCCTGGTACTCCGGCGACGACATGCTGAACCTCCCGCTCCTGTCGGTCGGCGCGTGCGGCTTCGTCTCCGTCGTCGGCCACGTCGTCACCCCGGAACTGCGCGCGATGCTCGAAGCGCACCTCAGCGGTGACGTCCAGAAGGCCACGGAGATCCACCAGAAGCTGCTCCCGGTCTTCACGGGCATGTTCCGTACGCAGGGTGTGATCACGACCAAGGCGGCGCTCGCCCTGCAGGGCCGCCCCGCCGGTCCGCTCCGCCTGCCGATGGTGGAGCTGACGCCCGAGGAGACGGCACAGCTCAAGATCGACCTCGCCGCCGGCGGGGTACAGCTGTAACCACAGACTTCACAACTGAATACGCGAAACTCGCGGGCGCCACGAGCAAGACGAGCCGCCCGCACCCCACACAACAACTGCTAATGCACGAACGTCATACGCGCCACGTGCCCCGGAGGTACGTGGCGCGCGTGGTGAGGAGAGTCTTTTGAGTCATCCGCATCCTGAACTCGGCGCCCCGCCGAAGCTCCCGAAGGGCGGCCTGCGGGTCACCCCGCTCGGCGGCCTCGGCGAGATCGGCCGCAACATGACCGTCTTCGAGTACAACGGTCGTCTGCTGATCGTCGACTGCGGAGTGCTCTTCCCCGAGGAGGAGCAGCCCGGAATCGACCTGATCCTGCCGGACTTCACGTCCATCAGGGATCGCCTCGACGACATCGAGGGCATCGTCCTCACGCACGGTCACGAGGACCACATCGGCGGCGTCCCCTACCTCCTGCGGGAGAAGCCGGACATCCCGCTGATCGGCTCCAAGCTGACCCTCGCGCTGATCGAGGCGAAGCTCCAGGAGCACCGCATCCGCCCGTACACGCTCGAGGTCGTCGAGGGCGACCGCGAGCACCTGGGCCCGTTCGACTGCGAATTCATCGCGGTCAACCACTCCATCCCCGACGCCCTGGCCGTCGCCATCCGCACCCCCGCGGGCATGGTCGTCGCCACCGGCGACTTCAAGATGGACCAGCTGCCGATGGACGGTCGCCTGACCGACCTGCACGCGTTCGCGCGGCTGAGCGAGGAGGGCATCGACCTTCTCCTCTCCGACTCCACGAACGCCGAGGTCCCGGGCTTTGTGCCGCCCGAGCGTGACATCTCGGGCGTGATCCGGGGCGTCTTCGCCGGTGCCCAGAAGCGCATCATCGTGGCCAGCTTCGCCAGCCACGTGCACCGCATCCAGCAGATCCTGGACGCCGCACACGAGTACGGCCGCAGGGTCGCCTTCGTGGGCCGCTCGATGGTCAGGAACATGGGCATCGCCCGTGACCTCGGCTATCTCCGCGTCCCGCCGGGCCTCGTCGTCGACGTCAAGACGCTCGACGACCTGCCCGACAGCCAGATCGTGCTGGTCTGCACGGGTTCCCAGGGCGAGCCCATGGCCGCGCTCTCCCGCATGGCCAACCGCGACCACCAGATCCGCATCGTCCAGGGCGACACGGTGATCCTGGCGTCCTCCCTCATCCCGGGCAACGAGAACGCGGTCTACCGCGTGATCAACGGCCTGACCCGCTGGGGAGCCAACGTCGTCCACAAGGGCAACGCGAAGGTGCACGTCTCCGGCCACGCGTCGGCCGGCGAGCTCCTGTACTTCTACAACATCTGCAAGCCCAAGAACCTGATGCCGGTCCACGGCGAATGGCGCCACTTGCGCGCCAACGCCGAGCTCGGCGCCCTCACCGGCGTCCCGCACGACCGCATCGTGATCGCCGAGGACGGCGTCGTCGTCGACCTCGTCGAGGGCAAGGCAAAGATCGTCGGCAAGGTCCAGGCCGGATATGTGTACGTCGACGGCCTCTCCGTCGGCGATGTCGGCGAGCCCGCGCTGAAGGACCGCAAGATCCTCGGGGACGAGGGCATCATCTCGGTCTTCGTGGTGGTGGACTCCAGCACCGGCAAGATCACCGGCGGCCCGCACATCCAGGCCCGCGGCTCGGGCATTGACGACGGGGTCTTCACCTCCGTCATCCCGAAGGTCCAGGAAGTCCTGGAGAAGTCGGCCCAGGACGGCGTTGTCGAGCCCCACCAGCTGCAGCAGCTCATCCGCCGCACGCTGGGCAAGTGGGTGTCGGACAACTACCGCCGACGCCCGATGATCCTGCCCGTGGTCGTCGAGGTCTGACCCTCCTGACGGCGCGATCTTCGGAGCGGGGCACCTCGATTTGCATCGGGGCGCCCCGCTCCGTTAGGTTTACGGCTCCGCCCAACCGGGAAGCACCGCGCACTCACGTGCAAGGGACCGACCCGAACGGGGCGGGAAATCCGACTCAGAATCTCTGATAAAGTCGGAACCGCCGGAAAGGGAAACGCGAAAGCCGAAAGGCCGGAGCGGGAACCGGAAAGGCACCGAGGAAGTCGGACACGAAAGAGTCTGATAGAGTCGGAAACGCAAGAACAAAAGAAACACCGAAGGGAAGCGCCCGGAGGAAAGCCCCAGACAATGTTCTGCGGGTGAGTACAAAGGAAGCGTCCGTTCCTTGAGAACTCAACAGCGTGCCAA
>NZ_JBSFRK010000106.1:0-7258 GCF_053589195.1 Streptomyces sp. NPDC003379
GGGGGCCTCCCCACGGGGTGGTGCCCGTCTCTCATTGCGGCGGGGGGGCCCCCCCCCCCCGGGGGCCCCGCCCTTCGCCCGCTCCAACGCTCCCTGCACAAGGTGACACCCATCCAGGAAGCCCACACTGTCGCGGAACAGGTCCGCAACACCGCGGACGCAGCATTCCGCGGTCCGGTCGTGAGTGGGCGGTATATGAGTTGATGCCGCTTCTGCGGTCACTGGAACGTGTGGGACCGCAGCGTTCACGTGGGTCGGAGTGGCTGGCTGTGCTGGGGTGCTCTCGTGAGCGACCGCGAGTCCTACAAGAGCGACTTATCCGACGACCGCTGGGCGTTGATCGAGCCTGTGATCACGGCGTGGAAGGCCCGGCATCCCTCCGTCAGCGGCCATCAGGGCGCCTACGGCATGCGGGAGATCGTCAACGCCCTGCTGTACCAGTCCCGCACGGGCTGCCAGTGGGGCTACCTTCCGCATGATCTGCCGCCGCCCGGCGCGGTGAAGTACTACTTCTACACCTGGCGCGACGACGGCACCGATCAGACCATCCGCGACCTGCTGCGCTGGCAGGTGCGGGAGAAGAAGCGCCGATTAGCCGACCCCAGCCTGGTGGTGCTGGACACCCAGAGCCTGCACGCGGCGGCCGGAGTCCCGGCCGACACCACCGGGCTGGATGCCCACAAGAAGGTCCCGGGCATCAAGCGGGGACTGGCCGTCGACGTGCTGGGCCTGGTCATCGCGGTGGTGGTCCTGGCCGCCTCCGTCCACGACAACGCCGCCGGCATCGCACTGCTGGACCGGGTAACCGCCGGCACCGAGCCGGGCACCGTGAAGAAGGCCCTGGTGGACCAGGGATTCAAGAACGCCGTCGTCGACCACGGGGCGAACCTGGGCATCGACGTCGAAGTCGTCAAGCGCAACCCCGCAGACACCGGGTTCGTCCCGCAGCCCAAGCGGTGGGTGGTGGAGCAGGTGAACGGGATCTTCATACTGCACCGGAGACTGGTGCGTCACTACGAACACCGTCCCGCTTCCGCGGAGTCGAGGGTCTACTGGGCCATAAGCGACCGGATGGCGAAGATGCTGACCGCGACCTCCACACCTACCTGGCGCGGCGCGTGAGCAGCCAGGACCTGACCCTGGGGGCGGTGCTGGCCCGCCTGGAGGAACGGGAACAGGAGATCGCCGCACAGGCCGAGGTCGCCCGGGAGAAGATCGCGGAGCTGACCGCCCTGCTGGAGGGGTACGACAAGGCCGCCGAAGAGGTCCGGATCACCCGCAAGAGCCTGCTGGAGATGCCGGAACCAGCACCGCCGGCCGCGACGCTGCCGGACCACCCGGCCTACCAGCAGATCATGGCGTTGTTCGACGCAGCGGACGCCCCGATGCGAGCACGGGCCGTCTGCGAGGCCATGGACCTGAAGGTCGCATCCAACAACATCAACAACGTCCGCCTCAAGCTGAAGCGGCTCACCGGTAGACACCGGGTCCGCCACGCAGGCGACATCGACTCAAAAGGCCCCGGGCGCCCCGGCGTATGCACCAGGATGGGGCGGGTGACCGCGTCCTCACCCGCCCCGAAACCCACCGGCTCCCCGCAGCAGGTCGGCTACCAGAGCGACCCGCACTTCGAGGACATCGCCAACGCCTCCTGGTGGGCGATGGCCGCCCGGCTGCCCCGTACGCTCGCCGCCGCGGTGAGGCTCGGCTGGGCCGCCGACCGCCCCGCGATGCTCTGGCTCGGCGTCTGCCAACTGGTCGTCGCCGTCTCCTCCGCCGTCGCGCTCGGCGCGCTGCCCGGCGCGATGAACCACCTCTTCGCAGGCGGCCAGGTCGCCGACCGGGTCAGCGCGGCCACGCCCGCGCTGATCGTGGTCGCCGTCGCCACCGGGGTGCGGGCCGGGGCCGACGCACTCGCCGTGTACGCCTCCGCCAGGTTGTCGCCCGAGGTCGCCACCGAGGCCGATCTCCAGATCCTGGCCGCGACGCCGGAGGTGGAGCTGGAGGCGTACGACCGGCCCGGCTTCACCGACCGGCTCCAGGCCGCCGGGAAGGGCGCCGAGGCGACCGAGAACCTGATCGGCGACGCCCAGGCGCTGGTCTCCGCGCTCGCCCAGCTCATCGCCGCGGCCTCGGTTCTGACGGTCCTGCACCCCCTGCTTCTGCCTCTGCTCGTCCTTGCCGTGGTGCCCAAGGGGGCCGCCGCCATCACTACCGCGCGCATCCAGCACCGCGCGGACTACCAGAACATCTCGGACAACCACCTGCGCTACCTGCTGCGGTACTACTCCACCGACCGCCGCACCGCCGCCGAGGTCCGCGCCACCACCATGGCGACCTTCCTGACGACCTGGTACCGCCAGATCACCGACCGGATCAAGGCCACCCACCGCGCGGCGGCCCCCCGCGTCCTGCGGGTCACCCTGCTCGGCGCGGCCGTCAGCGGGCTGATACTCGGCGCGACCTGGGTCGCGCTCGGCTGGCTGGCGGCCACCGGGCGGATGGACCTGGCCATCGCGGCGACCGCCGTCATCGCGGTACGCACCTCCACCGGCGCCCTGACCTCCCTGGTCATGGCCGCCGCCCGCCTGTTCCGCACGTCGCTGTACCTAGAGGACTGGCAGGCGTTCCTGCGCCGCGCGAAGGCCCTGCGCGCCGTACGCGGCACCAGAGAGATCCCCGCCGCGGCGCCCGCGGTGATCGAGGCCAACGACGTCACGTACACCTACCCCGGCGCCGACGCCCCGGCGGTCAACGGCGTGAGCCTCACCCTGCGCCGGGGCGAACTGATCGCGCTGGTCGGGGAGAACGGCTCAGGGAAGACCACGCTGTCCGCCCTGCTCACCGGGCTGCGGGTGGCGAACGGCGGCGGCACGGTGACCTGGGACGGCACCGACCTCGCCGAGGCGGACCCGCACAGCGTGTGGGCGCGGGTCGGACTGGTGCCACAGGACTACACCCGCTGGCCGATGGACCTGCGCGCCAACATCCACCTCGGCCAGCCCCGCACCGAAGGCGACGCCCTGCTCCTGGACGCCGCGAAGGCGGCCGGCGCGGACAGCGTCATCGCGAAGGTCCCGTACGGTCTCGACACCCTGGTCGCGAGCTCGAACTGGGGCGGCACCGACCTGTCCGGCGGGCAGTGGCAGAGAATCGCGGTCGCCAGGGCGTTCTACAGGGACGCCGCGATGCTGATGCTGGATGAGCCGACGTCCGCGATGGACCCGCGCGCCGAGCACCTGGTGATCCGCCGCTTCAAGGAGCTCGCCGCAGGCAAGGCCGCCGTGTTCGTCACCCACAACTTGGAGAACGCCCGCATCGCGGACCGCATCATCGTCCTCGACCAGGGGCGCGTTGCCGAGTCCGACACGTTCGAGGCGCTCCTGGACGCGGGCGGAATCTTCGCTGAGCTGTACAAACTCTCCCAGGACCGGTGAGAAGTCCGGCTAGGTTGATGTAGGGTCCGCGATCTGATGCGCAATGCCGGTGCCCGATGCGCAATGGTCGCGGTCCGTAGCTGTTGATGTTGATCTCTCGAACGAGTCCCTACGGCAAGTCGCTTGTGGTCAGCTGCGGGCGGTGGACTTCTTGGCGTCGGCCGCCGTGACGGCGGGTCCGGTCGGTGCACGGGAAGGCGCTACTCGGGCAGCTATGTCTCGGCGACGACGGGCGAGCACGTGATACGGGAGAGCCGTCTGGAGCTGGCCCGTCTGCTGCTGTCGGACTTCGATCCGGCATTACGCGAGATCTTCGCTCAGCCGTGTCGGCTGGCTGCGACGGCGATCCGATGGGCGTCGCAGAGCGGCGGTTGGCCGGTGACCGTCCGGTCCACGAGGTGAGGTCGGCGCTGATGGCGCTGTCGTGGTCTTGGCTGTGGTGGTGTGCCGTTGCGGGTACGAGGCCATCTGACCTGGTCGAGGTGTTCGGTGACTTTGGCGGTCAGGAAAGCCGGGTTCTCAGGTCGGTGAAGGCGACTGCCGCCTGCGTGAAACCGGTCCGGTCCCAGGCGCGCAGGGTGTCTTTGCCGCTGGCGGTAGGCAGGAGCACCCGTGCCATGGCGGCGGAGTCGGTGAGCACCAGCTGTTGCCACAGTTCGAACTGGAACACCATCTGTGGGTGGGGCTTGACCCATCCGGCATGGGCCGTCAAGGAGTGGACCAGGTCGGGGTGGAGACCAGCGGCAGCTGTGGCGACGACGGCGCCGAGCGCGTGTCCCACGAGGTGGAAGCGGTCGAGGGCGGCGTGCCGGGCTGTCTAGCGCAGGGCTTCGCGAAGCGCCTGGTTGAAACGCTCGGCCTGGTCCTGCTGCGACATGTGGCCAGCGCCTTTGATGACCGTGAGCCGGGCGTCGGGGATCAGGCTCGCGCACTCACGGGGAATGCCGAGCGGGACCTCGGTGTCCAGTTCGCCGTGCAGGAACGTGGTGGGCACGCGCACCCGGCCCAGGCGGCCGCGCGGATCGTAGTTGGCCTGCTCGAGGACGAGTTGGTCGATGAGGAAGGCCGAATCCAGGAGCTGCTGGACCGTCCAGTCGATCATCGCGGCACTGGCGCCGGGGCGGTACCACTGCGGGACGAAGTCGGCGAGCGTGCCCGCTCGGTCGGCGCGCAGGTCAGCCAGCAGCTTGTCCACCGCGTTCCGCATCCCCGAGAAATGGTGGACGCCGGCGTCGACGGGAACGATGGCGCCGATCTTGTCCGGAGCGGCCAGGGCGGCCTCGATGGTGAACGCCCCTGCGATCGAGGACCCGATCAGCACTGGCTTGTCCAGTGCCAGAGCGTCGAGGAACTCCAGGATGTCGTGGGTGACCTCGGCGATGGTGTAGCCGGTGACGGGCCGGTCGGAGCGGCCGCAGCCCCGCCAGTCGACGGTGATCACGCGGTGGTCGGCCATCAGGTCGGCGGCCTGGGCGTCCCACACCCGGCCGCTGGTGCCCCAGCCGTGCAGGAACACCAGGGGGCGGCCGGCGCCGTGGTCCTCGTAGTAGAGCCGGGTGCTGTTGACGGTCGCGTAGGTCATCTTCTCGTCCTTTGTCATCTTCTCGTCCTTCCTTCAGCGGTCCCGCCTCGCGGGGCCGCTCTCGCCGAGCTGCGCTGACGTAGGCAATTCCAGCGGAGCGGCCGGTGACGACCAAGGAGAGATCCGCTCCTAGACTGATCAAGAACCGTGATGAATGCGAGGTGCCCGTGGAACTGCGTCAGGTGCGTTACTTCGTGGGCGTGGCCGAGGAACTGCACTTTGGACGCGCCGCCGAGCGGCTGCACATCGTGCAGCCGACCGTCAGCCAGCAGGTCCGCCGGCTGGAGCGCGAGTTCGGGCTGGACCTGTTCGACCGCACCACCCGCACTGTGACCCTGACCGCGGCGGGCCGGGCCTTCCTGCCGCATGCCCGCGCCATCCTGCAGGCCGAGCGCGCGGCGACCGAGGCGATGGCCGTTCTGCGCCCCGAACAGGAATCGACCCTGCGCCTCGGCACCAACGTCGGGCTGGGCACCCGCCTGGACGCCTTGTTGACGGCACTGGCCGAACGGGCTCCCCAGCTCATGGTCGAACTGGTCAGCGCGCCCCCGGCGACCCGGCTCCAGCAGGTCCGCGAAGGAGAACTGGACGCCGCCTTCATCCGGGGCGTCGAGCACAGCCCAGACCTGGAGCTCCTCCCCCTGTGGCGCGACGTCCTGGTGGCGGCCCTGCCCGCGCGGCACCCCCTGGCAGCACAACAGGAAGTCGCTCTCGCCGACCTGGCCGACCTGGCCCTGCGCCTCGCACCCCGGGAAGCCAACCCGCACCTGGCCGATATCGTCGTCGGCGCCTGCCGGACAGCCGGATTCGAACCCATCATGGGCCCCGCCTTCACCACCGACCAGGACACCCTGGCCGCCATCGCCTCCGGCAGGCCGAGCTGGACGGTCTACTACGAGGCCCAAGCCCAGATCCAGCCGGCTCCCCGCGTCACCTTCCGGCCCTTCGCCGAACCCGCCCCGGCCGTCCGGACCTGCCTGGCCGTACGCCCAGGTCCCCCGTCCCACCGGCTGACCGCACTACTGGACGCCTGCAACGAACTGGAGCGGACTGACCACCCGGGGCGCCCGTAGGCAAACGATGCGGTCGAAGGGGCTCAACCCTTGCATGAGGTGCGCCACGTCCACTGGACGGTGAAGCGGCCGGACTGAACCTTCCCCTTGATCGTGGACACCTGGAGACTGGGACCTGAGGTTCCAGAGGAAGTAGCACCAGGTGGGAAACAAGTACACGAAGCGGTACACCGACGAGTTCAAGCGGGATGCGATCACGCTCGTCGACTCCTCGGGCAAAACGGTGACGGCGGTCGCCCGAGAACTCGGCATCAGCTCCGAGTCCCTGCGTGGCTGGTACCGCAAGGCGAAGGGGAAGGCCGAGCGGGGCGAGGGCGCTCCCGGCGAATTGAGCAGGGCCGAGCGCGAGGAGCTCAAGCGGCTGCGGCGGGAGAACCGCGAGCAGCAGCAGACGATCGAGATCCTAAAAAAAGCGACTGCCTTCTTCGTGAAGGAGAACGACCGGTGAGCGATTTGTGCTGGTTGATCCACGCGGAGAAGGCGAACTACCCGATCGTTTTGCTGTGCCGGGTGCTGCACGTCGCTCGCTCCTCCTACTACGCGTGGCGCGAGGGCGAGGCCGCCCGCCATGCCCGGCAGGCCGCCGACGACGCGCTCGCGCACGAGATCACGGTGCTGCACCTCGCATCCCGCCGCACCTACGGCGTCCCGCGCATCCACGCCGAACTGCGGCGTCTGGGACGCCGGGTCAACCGCAAGCGCATCGCCCGCGTCATGCGCGAGCGCGACATCCAAGGCGTCACCCGGCGCAAGCACCGCTCGCTGACCCGGCCCGACAAGAAGGCGAAGCCGGCCCCTGACCTGATCGGCCGGGACTTCCATGCCGAGCGGCCCGGGATCAAGCTGGTCGGGGACATCACCTACTTGCCCACTGCCGAAGGCTGGCTCTACCTCGCCTGCTGGCTGGACCTGGCCACCCGCGAGGTCATCGGTTATTGCCATGGCCGATCACCACCGCGCAGAACTCGTCGTGGACGCCCTCGACATGGCCTACGGCCGAGGGAACCTGGAGCCCGGCTGCGTGATCCACAGCGACCGCGGCAGCGAGTACACCTCGACCCAATTCCGGTACCGAATACGAGGGTTGGGGCTGCGCAGCAGCTGTGGACGCACCGGATCATGCTTCGACAACGCGGCTGCGGAGAGTTTCTGGGCCCTGCTCAAGG
>NZ_JBSFRK010000107.1:0-6133 GCF_053589195.1 Streptomyces sp. NPDC003379
CACCACCCTCACCACGCAACACATCCACCACCGACCAACCCACCAACCCCCGCACCACCCCATCCACCTCCAACACACACTCCCGAAACACCTCACACCCCTCAAACAACTCCCACCCCATCCCCAACCACTGACCCCCCTGACCCGGAAACACCAGGACCGCACCGCCGGTTCCGTTGCGTGCGAGGTCGGTCACAGTGTGGTCGGCGGGTGTGCCCTGCCGTACGGACGCGAGACCGGCGCGGAGGTTCTCGTGGTCCGTGGCGAGGACCACCGCGCGGTGCGGCAGCGCACTGCGGCGGGCGAGTGCGGCGGCGAGGTCGGGCAGTCGCAGGTCGGGGCGTTCGGCGAGGAAGGTGTCGAGGCGTTCGGCCTGGGCCTTCAGGCCCGCGGCGGTGGCTCCGGACACGATGCAGGGGGTGCCGCCCGCCAGCAGCCCGTTGTCGGCAGGGGGGTTGGGCCGCGGGGCGGCGTTCGTGGGGCGCTCGGGCGGGGCCTCTTCGAGGATCAAGTGTCCGTTGGTGCCGCTGATCCCGAACGAGGAGATGCCCGCGCGCCGGGGACGGTCCGTACGCGGCCAGGGGACGGCCGTGGTGAGCGGGGTGACGCCGGGGCACGCCGCCCAGTCCACGTGCGGGGTGATCTCGTCGGCGTGCAGGGTCTTCGGCAGCGTCCCGTGCCGCATGCCTAGGGCCATCTTCATGACGCCCGCCACTCCGGCGGCCGCCGCCGTGTGCCCGATGTTGGACTTCACGGAGCCGATCCGCAGGGGTTCGCCCTCGCGGCCCGCTCCGTATGTCGCCATCAGCGCCTGCGCCTCGATGGGGTCGCCGAGCTGCGTTCCCGTGCCGTGCGCCTCCACCGCGTCCACGTCCGCCGGTGAAAGGCCCGCGCTCGCCAACGCCGCCCTGATGACGCGCTGTTGGGAGGGGCCGTTGGGTGCGGTGAGGCCGCTGCTGGCGCCGTCCTGGTTGACGGCCGAGCCGCGCACCACCGCCAGCACGCGGTGCCCGAGGCGACGCGCGTCGGAGAGGCGTTCCATCACCAGGACGCCGGCGCCCTCGGCCGGGCCGAAGCCGTCCGCGGCGGCCGAGAAGGTCTTGCAGCGGCCGTCCCTCGCGAGTACGCGCTGGCGTGAGAAGGCGATGAGCGCCGAGGGGCTGGCCAGCACGGTCACGCCGCCGGCCAGCGCCAGCGAGCACTCGTCGCCGCGCAGGGCCTGGCAGGCCAGGTGCAGCGCGGTCAGGGACGCGGAGCAGGCCGTGTCGACGGTCACGGCGGGGCCCTCGAACCCGAAGACGTACGAGACGCGGCCCGACACCACGCTCATGGTGTTGCCGACCAGGGCGAACGCCTCGGCTTCGGCGGGGGCGTACTGGAGGCCGGGGACGTACTCCGAGGTCGACGCCCCGATGTAGACGCCGGTGCGGCTGCCGCGCAGCCGCGCCGGGTCGATGTCCGCACGCTCCAACGCCTCCCACGACACCTCCAGCAGCAACCGCTGCTGCGGATCCATCGCCAACGCCTCACGCGGCGAGATACCGAAGAACTCCGCGTCGAACTCCCCGGCGCCGTGGACGAATCCGCCCTCGCGGACGTACGACTTTCCCGACCGGTCGGGGTCCGGGTCGTACATGCCCGCCAGATCCCAGCCGCGGTCCGTCGGCAGGGCGCCGATGCCGTCCGCGCCGGAACCCACCAGCTGCCACAGCTTCTCCGGGGTGTCCGCGCCGCCGGGGTAGCGGCAGGCCATGCCGACGATGGCGATGGGTTCGCTCAGCGCCCCGGCGAGGCGGCGGTTCTCGCGCCGCAGCCGCTCCGTCTCCTTCAGGGACGTCCGGAGGGCCTCGACGAGTTCGTCATGGGGTGTGCTCATCATGGGCTCCGCTCTGAGGGGACGGTCCGGGGGTGTCCTTGCGCACCATGCGCAGCAGGTCGTCGACGCCCATGGCGTCGATGGTGTCCATGGCGTCGACGGCGTCGGTGGCGTCCGGGCCGTCGTCCCCTTCGGTGTCGGACGGGTGGTCGGCGGGGGCGGCGAGCCGCAGCAGCGTGTCCAGTACGCCGGTCTCGCGCAGCCGGGTCACGGGGATGGTGGACAGCAGGCGGCGCACCTCGGCATCGTCGGCGTCGGGGCGCCCGGCCGCGGCGAGGCCGGCGGGCGTTCCGTCGGCGGTGTCGGGGGCGGCGTCGGGGGCGAGTTCTTCCTGTAGGCGGCGGGCGAGCGCGGTGGGGTTAGGGTGGTCGAAGACGACGGTGGCGGGCAGCCGTGCGCCGGTGGCGGCGGAGAGGCGGTTGCGCAACTCGACCGCGGTCAGCGAGTCCACTCCGAGGTCGAGGAAGCCGCGCCCGGCCTCGATCGCGCCGGGTGAGGCGTGGCCGAGTACGACGGCGAGGTGGGTGCGGACCAGTTCGAGCAGGGTGCGGTGGCGCTCGGCGTCGGGCATGCCCGCGAGGCGGCGCACCAGCGAGGCTCCGGTGGGGCCCGCCCCGGCGACGGGGCGGGCGGTGGGGCGGATGAGGCCCTGCCACAGCAGCGGCACGGTGCCCGCGTCGGCCTGGGCGCGCAGCCGGGTGGCGTCCATCCGGGCGGCCATGACGAGCGGGTCGGGCAGGCCGTGGCCCGCGTCGAAGAGCGCCATTCCCTGTTCCGCGGTGAGGGGCAGGGCGCCGCCGCGGGCGAGCCTGGCCATGTCCTCGCGGGTGAGCTGTTCGGTCATGGCGCTGTCCACGCCCCACAGGCCCCAGGCCAGCGAGGTGGCGGGCAGGCCGTGGGCGCGGCGGTGGGCGGCGAGGGCGTCGAGGAAGGCGTTGGCGGCGGCGTAGTTGGCCTGTCCGGGGCCGCCGAGGACGCCTGCGGCGGAGGAGAACAGGACGAACGCGGCCAGGTCCATGTGCCGGGTCAGGTCGTGGAGGTGGAGGGCGGCGTCCGCCTTCGGGCGCAGCACGGTCCGCAGGTGGCGCGGCGTCAGGGACTTGAGTACGCCGTCGTCGAGGACGCCCGCGGTGTGCACCACGGCGGTCAGCGGATGCTCGGCGGGGATCGCGTCGATGACGCGGGCGAGGGCCGTGCGGTCGGCGGCGTCGCAGGCGGCGAAGGTGACGTGGGCGCCGTGCTCGGCGAGTTCCGCCGCCAGTTCGGCGGCGCCGGGTGCCTGTGCGCCGCTGCGGCTCAGCAGCGTCAGATGGCGGATGCCGTGCGCGGTGACCAGGTGGCGGGCCGTCAGGCCGCCGAGGACGCCGGTGCCTCCGGTGATCAGGGCGCTGCCCTCGGGGTCCATGCGGCGCGGCACAGTGAGGACGATCTTGCCGGTGTGGCGGGCCTGGCTCATGAAGCGGAACGCCTCACCGGCCTGCCGGAGGTCCCAGGTGCGTACGGGCAGCGGGCTCAGCACTCCGCGCTCGAACAGGTCGACGATGTCGGTGAGCATGGCGCCGACGCGGTCCGGACCGGCCTCCACCAGGTCGAACGCTCGGTAGGTGACGCCCGGGTGGGCGGCCGCCACCTCGTCGGGGTCGCGTTTGTCGGCCTTGCCCATCTCCAGGAACCGGCCGCCGCGCGGCAGGAGCCGCAGTGAGGCGTCCACGAAGTCGCCGGAGAGCGAGTCGAGGACGACGTCGAACCCGGCGCCGTCCGTCGCGCCGAGGAACTTCTCCTCGAAGGCGAGCGTGCGCGAGTGGGCGAGGTGCGCGTCGTCAAGGCCGAGGTCGCGCAGCGCGGGCCACTTGCCGGGGCTCGCGGTGCCGTATACCTCGGCGCCCCAGTGCCGGGCGAGCTGGGTGGCGGCCATGCCGACGCCGCCCGCGGCCGCGTGCACGAGCACGGACTCTCCCTCGCTCAGGCCGGCGAGGTCGGCCAGCCCGTAGTACGCGGTGAGGAACACCATGGGCACCGCCGCGGCCTGTTCGAAGGACCAGTTCGCGGGCATCGGCACGAGCATCCGGTGGTCGGCGACCGTGAGCGGCCCGAACGCGCCCGGCATGACGCCCATGACGCGGTCCCCCGCGGTGATCCCGTGGACGCCGGGCCCGACGTCGACGACGACTCCCGCGCCCTCGCTGCCGATGCCGACCTGCCCGGGGACCATGCCGAGGCCCACCACGACGTCGCGGAAGTTCAGCCCGGCGGCGCGCACGGCGACCCGGACCTGCCCTGCCCGCAGCGGCTCGGCCACCTCCGGGCAGGGCACGAACGCCAGGTCGGCGAGGGTGCCCTGGTCGACCGCGTCGAGCCGCCACGGGGTGCCGTCGGTGGGCGGCGCGAGCCCGGCTCCGGAGTCGGCGCGCGCGAGCCGGGGGATCAGCGGCCGGGCGTCCCGCACGGCCACTTGGGGTTCGTCGCCGCGCAGGGCGTCGACGAGCGCCTCGGCCCACGGGGCACCGGCCTCCTTGGGCTGCCGGACACCCGGATCCTCCAGGTCGACGAGCCCGAACCTGCCGGGATTCTCGGCCTGCGCGGAACGGAACAGACCCCATACCGGCGCCGCCCCGAGATCGCACACGCCGTCGAACGGCCCGGCGGCGACGGCTCCGCGCGTGACGGCGACGAGGCGACACGCTTCGAGACGGTCTTCGGCCAGCCAGGCTTGGGCCAGGAAGAGGAAGTTCTGAGTGGTGGTGTGGAGGGGGGTGGTGGTGGGATTCGGAGCCTCGGCGGCGTGGGCGCGGCACAGTAGCGCGGTGCGTGGGACCTCGTGCGCGCCCTCGGCACAGGCCGCGCTCAGTTCGTCGATGGACGCGTACCGGTGGACGCTGACGCCCTGGCCGCTCAGCGCCGCCGCTACGGCCCACGGGTCCTCGCCGATGACCGCCACGGGCCCCGCCGGGCCGTCCGGCGCCGGTGGCAGCGCCGACCAGTCGACGCGGAAGAGCGCGTCGGACGTCCAGCCGCCGGAGGAGCGCAGCTGGGCCGCGGTGACGGGACGCATGGTGAGGGTGTCGGCGCGGGCGACGGGGCGGCCGGTGGCGTCGGCGATGTCGACGCGGAGGGCGTTCGGGCCCGCCGGGGCGAGACGGACGCGGACGTCGGTGGCGCCGGTCGCGAGCAGCGTCGTACCGCTCCAGGAGAACGGCAGCCACGTGCCGTCGTCGGGCGTCGCTCCGGAGAGGCTCGCGGCGTGCAGCGCCGCGTCGAGCAGCGCCGGGTGGATGCCGAAGTCCGCGGCACGGGCGCGGGCGGTTTCGGGCAGGGAGACCTCCGCGAAGACGTCGTCGCCGTGGCGCCACGCGGCGCGCAGTCCCTGGAACGCGGGGCCGTAGCCGTAGCCGCGCCGGGTCAGGGACTCGTACAGGTCGTCGACCGGTACGGGTTCGGCCCCGGAGGGCGGCCAGGCCGTGAAGTCGTACTGCTGTGGAGCGCCGGATGCCCGGGCCGGTTCGGGGTCCGTCTCGGCGAGCGTCCCGGAGGCGTGTCGTAACCAGGACCCGTCCGCCGTGGTGCGCGCGTGCACGGCCACGGGACGGCTGCCGACCGCGTCGGCCGCGCCGACCACCACCTGGATCTGCACATCTCCTTGTGCGGGCACCACCAAGGGCGTTTCCAGGGTCAGTTCGTCGAGGCGCGCGCAGCCCGCCGCGTCCCCGGCCCGGACGGCGAGCTCCACGAACGCCGTTCCCGGTACGAGGACGGTGCGGCCCACGGCGTGGTCGGCGAGCCAGGGGTGCGTACGGACGGAGAAGCGTCCGGAGAGGACCAGGCCGCCGCCGTCGGCGAGTTCCACGACGGCGCCGAGGAGCGGGTGTCCGGCGGCGTCGAGCCCGGCTCCCGCGACGTCCGCCGCGGTGTCCCGCTCCAGCCAGTACCTGCGGCGCCGGAAGGCGTAGGTGGGCAGGTCGACGGCGCGGCCGCGCGCGTCGGGGAGGCGTGTCGTCCAGTCGACGGCGACGCCTTGCGCCCAGGCCTGGGCGAGCGATGCGAGGAAGCGGTCCATGCCGCCTTCGTCGCGGCGGAGCGTGCCCAGGGCCACGGCATTGGAGCCGGCCGCCTCGAAGGTCTCCTCCAGGCCGACGGTCAGCACGGGGTGGGCGCCGACTTCCACGAAGGCGGTGTGTCCGAGGTCGAGGAGGGTGCGGGTGGCCTGCTCGAACTCCACCGTCTCCCGCAGATTTCGATACCAGTACTCCCCGTCCAACT
>NZ_JBSFRK010000108.1:0-6064 GCF_053589195.1 Streptomyces sp. NPDC003379
GGTGAGGGGGTGTTGTGGCGGACGGAGTGGGCGCAGCCTGCTCTGTTCGCGGTGGAGGTGGCGTTGTTTCGTTTGTTGGGTTCGTGGGGTGTGTCTGCGGATTTTGTGTTGGGGCATTCGGTGGGGGAGTTGGCGGGTGCGTGTGTGGGTGGGGTGTTTTCGGTTGTGGAGGGGTGTCGGTTGGTAGGGGCGCGGGGTGGGTTGATGCAGGGGCTTGGTGGTGTGGGTGGGGCGATGGTGTCGGTGCGGGGGTCGTTGGAGGAGGTCGCGGCGTCGTTGCCGGTGGGTGGGGGTGTGGTGGTGGCGGCGGTGAATGGTCCGCGGTCGGTGGTGGTGTCGGGGGAGGAGTCGGGGGTTGCGGCGGTGGCTTCGGTGTGGGAGGGGCGGGGGCGGAAGGTGAAGCGGTTGCGGGTGTCGCATGCGTTTCATTCGCCGTTGATGGATGGGATGTTGGAGGATTTCCGGAAGGTGGCGGAGGGGGTTGATTTCCGTCCGTCGCGGATTCCGGTCGTTTCCGGTGTGACGGGTGAGTTGATTTCTGACGGGGATTTGTGTTCGGCGGATTACTGGGTGCGGCAGGTTCGTGAGCCGGTGCGTTTTTACGAGGGAATGCGTACGTTGGCCCGGGAGCGTGTGGGGGTGTGTGTGGAGATCGGCCCGGGTGGGGGTCTTGCCGCTTCGGGCGTGGAGTGTGTGGCTGATGAGGCGCCGGAGATGGTGCTGGTTGCGGCGATGCGCCGGGACCGGGACGAGGTGCGTACGGCCGTGGAGGCCGTGGCGCAGGCGTGGGTGGCGGGTGTGCCGGTGGACTGGAAGGCGTTCTGCCCCGGACGCGACGGCCGCTCCGTGGAACTTCCCACCTACGCTTTCCGGCGCCGCCGCTTCTGGGTGGAGGCGGACCCGGGCGCCGACCTGGACGGCGCCGGGCTGGACGCCGCCGAACACGGACTGTTGACGGCGGTGGTGCGGCTGGCGGAGAGCGGCGGCCTTGTCCTGTCGGGCCGCCTGTCGCACCACACCCAGCCGTGGCTGGCCGACCACACCGTCGGTGGAGTGGCCCTGGTGCCGGGCACGGCGTTCGTCGAACTGGCCCTGCGCGCCGGGCAGGAGACCGAGTGCCGTCACCTGGAGGAACTGACCCTGCAGAGCCCCCTCGCCGTCCCCGAGCACGGCGGCGTGCGCGTGCAGGTGACGGTCGGCGCCCCCGACGAGTCGGGCCGGCGCGCCGTCGCCGTCCACTCGCGGACGGATGACAAGGAGGACGGCCCCTGGACGACCCACGCGAGCGGCACGCTCTCCGCGGCCCCCGCGACCGACTCCTCGCCCTCCACCTTCGGTGACCTCGCCACCTGGCCGCCCCCGGGCGCCGAACCGGTCGAAGTCGCGGGCCTGTATGAGGAGTTGACCGCGCGCGGCTACACCTACGGCCCCGCCTTCCAAGCCGTACGAGCGGCCTGGCGCCGCGGCGACGAGGTGTTCGCGGAGGCCGCGCTGCCCGAAGCGGCCCGCACGGCATCCTCGTACGGCATGCACCCGGCGCTCCTCGACGGCGCCCTGCACGCCGCCGCGACCGGCGACATCCTGCCCACCGACGGCACGTGGCTGCCCTTCTCCTGGAGCGGCGTCTCCCTGCTGCGCGGCGGCGCCCACGAGGTCCGTATCCGCATGGCCGCCACCGGCAGGGGCGCGGTGACGCTAGCGCTCGCCGACAGTGAGGGCCGGCCGGTGCTCCGGGCCGAGTCGATGACGTTACGTCCGCTCGGCCCCGACGCGCTGTCCACCACGGGTGCGTCGGCGGACCGGGCGGCCGACTCGCTCTACCCCGTCGAATGGGTGCCGGTAGCCTCCTCGCCGAGCGAACCCGCGCCTGTCATAGCCCAGTTGGAGCCCGGTCACCCGCTCGGCGGCCTCCTCGACGCCATGGCTCCCGAGACCGACGTCGTCATCCTCCGCTGCGCGGCGCAGCCGGACGGCGGTGACGTCGAAGGTGACGACCGGCGCATGGCCGGCGGTGAGGGCCAGGGCGACCGGGCGCGCGAAGTGCTCGCTCGCGTCCTCGCGACCCTCCAGGACTGGCTCGCCGATGAGCGGTGCGCGGCGGCGCGGCTGCTCGTGGTGACGCGCAGGGCCATCGCGGCGGGGCCCCGCGAGGACGTGCTCGACCTGACGCACGCCGCCCTCTGGGGGCTCGTGCGGTCGGCGCAGAGCGAACACCCCGGGCGGTTCCTGCTCCTGGACGTCGACTCCGACGACGACGCCGAGTCGGCCAGGGCCCTGCCCGCCGCGCTTGCCGCCGACGAACCTCAACTCGTCCTGCGCGGCGATCAGCTGTTCGCTCCCCGTCTCACCCGCGCCGACGCGGGCAGCACACTCCTGCGTCCGCCCGGCGCCCGGGCCTGGCGCCTCGCCGCCACCGACGGGTCCCTCGACCTCGCGCTGGTGCCGCACCCGGAGGCCGAACGGCCGTTGCGGGCGGGGGAGGTGCGCGTCTCCGTACGGGCCGCGGGCGTCAACTTCCGTGACGTGATGATGGGCCTCGGCGCCCTGCCCGACCTGAACCCCGAGCGCGGCGACGGACCGGCCGCCGCCCCGCACACCGGCACCGCCGCCCCGCACACCGGTCTCGGCAGCGAAGGCGCGGGCGTCGTCGTGGAGGTGGGGCCCGAGGTCACCGACCTGGCCGTGGGCGACCGCGTCATGGGCCTGCTCCCCGGCGCGTTCGGGCCCCTCGCGGTCGCGGACCGGCGCGTTCTCGTACCGATACCGGACGGCTGGTCCTTCGAACGGGCCGCCGCCGTCCCCGTCGCGTACCTCACCGCGTACGTGGGTCTCGCCGACGTCGCCGGTCTCGTCCCCGGCGAGTCCGTCCTCGTCCACGCCGCGACGGGCGGCGTCGGCACGGCCGCCGTGCAACTGGCCCGGCACTGGGGCGCCGACGTGTACGGCACCGCCAGCACCGGCAAGTGGCCGGCCCTGCGGGACGCCGGGCTCGCCGAGGACCACATCGCCTCGTCCCGGTCCCTGGACTTCGCCGACCGGCTGCTGGCGAGCACCGGCGGGCGAGGCGTGGACGTCGTACTGAACTCCCTCGCCGGCGAGTTCGTCGACGCGTCGCTGCGACTGCTGCCACGCGGCGGCCGGTTCGCCGAGATGGGCAAGACCGACATCCGCGACCCCGAGCGGATCGCGACCGGCCACCCGGGCGTCGACTACCGCGCCTTCGACCTGGGCGACGCGCGGCCCGAACGGCTCGGCGCCCTGCTCGCCGAGATCGTACGACTCCTCGACGAAGGCACGCTGGCACCGCCGCCGGTGCGCGGCTGGGACATCCGGCACGCCTCCGAGGCGTTCCGGCACATGAGCCGTGCCCGCCACACCGGCAAGGTCGTCCTGAGCATCCCCACCCCGCTCGACCCCGAAGGCACCGTCCTGATCACCGGCGGCACCGGCACCCTCGGCGGCCTCGTCGCCCGGCACCTGGCCGACGTCCATCACGTACGGCACCTGCTGCTGCTCTCCCGGCGCGGACCCGACGCGCCCGGCGCCGCCGAACTGCGGGACCAGCTCACCGCCCGCGGCGCCCACGTCACCCTCACCGCCTGCGACGCCGCCGACCGCGAAGCCCTGCGCGCCGTCATCGCCGACATCCCCGCCGCCCACCCCCTCACCGCCGTCATACACACCGCGGGCGTACTCGACGACGGCACGCTGGACTCCCTCGGCCGCGCGCAGCTCGACACCGTGACCCGGCCCAAGCTGGACGCCGCGCTCAACCTCCACGAACTGACCGAAGAGCTGGAGCTGTCCGCCTTCGTGCTCTTCTCCTCCGCCGCCGCCCTGCTCGGCGCGCCGGGGCAGGCCAACTACGCCGCCGCCAACGCGTTCCTCGACGCGCTCGCCTGCCACCGCCGCGCCCACGGCCTGCCCGCCACCTCCCTGTCCTGGGGCTGGTGGGAGACGGCCAGCGACATGACCGGCGCCCTGAAGCGGAGCGACCGCGCCCGTCTGGCCAGGGACGGCGCCCGGCCCATGCCCGCACCGCACGCCCTGGCGCTCCTCGACGCGGGCCGCGACCTGGACGCGCCCGCGGTCCTCGCCGCCCGGATCGACACCACACGCCTGCGCGGCCCGGCCCACCGGAACGGACTCTCGCCCCTGTGGCGCGCACTCGTGACACCCACCGCCCCGCCCACCGCTACACAGGCCGGCGGCGCGACACAAGCCGGCGCGGCACCGGCCTCCACCGGGCCGGGTGACGGCGCCCCACCCCTCGTACGCGAACTGCGCGGCAGGACGGGACCGGAGCGGGAACGGCTGCTCCTCGACCTCGTGCGCGACCACGCCGCCACCGTCCTGGGCCACCACGGAGCCCGGACGATCGGCGCCGACCAGACCTTCCAGGACCTCGGCTTCGACTCGCTCACCGCGATCGAACTGCGCAACCGGCTCACCCACGCGACCGGCCTGCGCCTGCCACCTGCCCTCGTCTTCGACTACCCCACCCCGGCGGCGCTCGCCCGCCGACTGAGCACCCTGCTCGCCCCGGACGAACCGGAGGCCCCCGGCCCGTCCGTCCTCGCCGAACTCGACCGGCTCGACGGCGCCCTCACGGCCGCGCCGCCCGACGCCGACACCCGCGCGGGAATCACCGACCGGCTGCGCACGATGCTGGCCCGCCTCACCGACACACCCGCACCGGCCGAGGCCGTCGCCGACACCCTCGGCGCGGCCACGCCCGACGAGATCCTCGACTTCATCGACAACGAGCTGGGCCGGTCCCGGCAAGGGGGCTGAGCACCATGGCGGACGAACAGAAGCTCGTCGACTACCTGAAGTGGGTCACGGCCGACCTCTACGAGACCAGGGAGAAGCTCAGGGCCGCCGAGTCCCGCCGCCCCGAACCCATCGCGATCGTCGGGATGGCCTGCCGGTTCCCCGGCGGCGTGCGCTCGGCCGACGACCTGTGGAACCTCGTCGCAGGCCACACGGACGCCGTCACCGACTGGCCGGACAACCGCGGCTGGGACCTCGAAGGCCTCTACGACCCGGACCCCGACCGGCCGGGCACCTCCTATGTGCGGGAGGCCGGATTCGTCCACGACGCCGATCAGTTCGACGCCGAGTTCTTCGGCATCTCGCCGCGCGAGGCACTGGCCACCGACCCGCAGCAGCGGCTGCTCCTGGAGACCGCCTGGGAGACGTTCGAACACGCGGGCCTGGACACGGAGACGCTGCGCGGCAGCCGCACCGGCGTGTTCGTCGGCGTCATGCCGCAGGACTACATGCCCCTGACGACCAACGTCCCCGCGGGCCTCGACGGCTACCTCATGACGGGCAACTCGACCAGCGTCGCCTCCGGCCGCCTCTCCTACGTCTACGGCCTGGAGGGCCCCTCCGTCAGCGTCGACACGGCCTGCTCGTCCTCCCTGGTCACCCTCCACCTGGCCGCGAACGCGCTGCGCCAGGACGAGTGCTCCCTCGCCCTGGCGGGCGGTGTCACCGTCATGTCGACACCGGCGATCTTCACGGAGTTCAGCCGCCAGCGCGGCCTGGCCCCGGATGGCCGCTGCAAGTCCTTCGCCGCGGCGGCGGACGGCACCGGCTGGTCGGAGGGTGCGGGCCTGCTGCTCCTGGAACGCCTCTCCGACGCCCGCCGCCTGGGCCACCGTGTCCTCGCGGTGGTACGCGGCACCGCCGTCAACCAGGACGGCGCCAGCAACGGCCTCTCGGCACCGAACGGCCCCTCCCAACAGCGCGTGATCCGGGCGGCGTTGGCGGACGCGCGCCTGTCCCCGTCGGACGTGGACGCGGTGGAGGCGCACGGTACGGGGACGAAGCTCGGCGACCCCATCGAGGCGCAGGCGCTCCTCGCGACGTACGGACAGGAGCGCGAGGGCGACCCTCTCTGGCTGGGCTCGGTGAAGTCGAACATCGGCCACGCCCAGGCCGCGGCCGGGGCCGCCTCGCTGATCAAGACGGTGATGGCGTTGCGGCACGGTGTGCTGCCGAAGACGTTGCATGTGGACGATCCGTCGCCGGAGGTGGACTGGTCGGCGGGTGCGGT
>NZ_JBSFRK010000109.1:0-5973 GCF_053589195.1 Streptomyces sp. NPDC003379
GAGTTCCCTGGTCGGTCAGGGAACTCGGCGGCGGCGCCTGCTTTTTGGCCGGGGCCCGTCGCGCGGGTCAGCGCGGGGTGCCACCGTCGGCGTTCGGCCCGGTGTAGTCCTCGCCGTAGGCGCCCTTGGCGGGGCGGCGGCGGCGCATGGGGGGCTCCACGCCGTCCGCGAGGCGGCGGGCGGTGAGCAGGAAGCCGGTGTGACCGATCATGCGGTGGTCCGGGCGGACGGCGAGGCCTTCGACGTGCCAGTTGCGGATCATCGATTCCCAGGCGGTCGGCTCGTTGAAGCCGCCGATCTCGCGGATGGACTCGACGGTCCTGGCGAGCTGGGTGGTGGTCGCCACGTAGCAGCAGAGGATGCCGCCGGGGACGAGCGCCTTGGAGACGGCCTCCAGGCACTCCCACGGGGCGAGCATGTCGAGGATGACGCGGTCGACCTCGGTGTCGCTGAGGTTGTCCTGGAGGTCGCCGACGGTGAGCTGCCAGGCGGGATGGGGGCTGCCGAAGTAGCGCTCCACGTTCTGCCGGGCGATGTCAGCGAAGTCCTCGCGGCGCTCGTAGGAGTGCAGCATTCCCTGGTCGCCGATGGCGCGCAGCAGGAAGCTGCTGAGCGAGCCGGAGCCCACGCCCGCCTCGACGACGCGTGCGCCGGGGAAGATGTCGGCGAAGGCCAGGATCTGCCCCGCGTCCTTGGGGTAGACCACG
Organism: Streptomyces sp. NPDC003379; assembly: GCF_053589195.1. Taxonomy (NCBI): domain Bacteria; kingdom Bacillati; phylum Actinomycetota; class Actinomycetes; order Kitasatosporales; family Streptomycetaceae; genus Streptomyces; species Streptomyces sp. NPDC003379. The sequence goes on from NZ_JBSFRK010000109.1 coordinate 708, forward strand.
GCGGCGCCGCGGGGCATGGACAGGACGTAGTCGGGGAGCAGGGGACGCAGCGCCAGGTAGGCGACGTTTCCCGTGGTACGGACAACACTGCCCTCGGGAGCACCGATCAGCTCGTCGTGGGGGAAGGAACCCTTGTGGGTGTGGAAATTCTTCCCGGCTTCGAGCGTGAACGTGTAGTGGCGTCCCTTGGGGTCGGTGAGCTGGACCTGGTCCCCGACCTTGAAGGGCCCGCGACGGCGGGCGGCACCGGTCGGTTCGGACATGTGACCAGACTACCGGCCGCGGCGGGAACCTCGGACCACCGCTTCAGGAGTTCGTTCCGGCACTTGTGCCGCCCTCTGGAGTCGCGCCTTCCCCTGGCGTCGCTCCGGCCGGCGCCTCGCCGGTGGGCTCCTCGGCACGTTGCAGCCTGTGCCTCGGCAGTGACCGCCGGGGCGGTCGGGTCAGGGTGATCTGGCGTACCAACTGCTGGAAACAGGCCAGCGAGGCGAAACTCGGCAGAGCGGCGGCCGAGGTGTCGACGATGTTCTTCGGCGCCTGGGCGACACACAGTGCCATCGCGATGGCGGAGAAGACGATGACCATGCACCAGGAATGTGAAGCCCGACGTTGGTGTATTGCCGCCCGGAGGATGGACAGCGACGCCACCAGCCAGGGACCGAACACCAGAAGAGGCCACCAGGAGGCCACGCTGCTGGGCGTCCGGGTCATCGCGATGAATCGCAGCGGGTCATAAGCGATCATCCCGCCGAAGAAGCTGACCGCGGATGCGATGACGGTCGCCAGGGCCGCGATGAGGTAGCTGACCATGCGAAAGGCGCCTGGCCGGTGCCGGTCCCGCACTTTGCGATGACCCCGGGGGGCTTCCCTCAGCGGGGGCAGGTCCGCCGTGATTTCCACTAAGGCTTCGCGCGGGTCTTTCGGCTCAGGACTGGTAAATGATTCCGTACTATTTGTGTCCGGAATTACTTGCTGCTGGTCCTCGATGGCGCCCTGGAGGAAGAAGGCCAACTCTTCCGAGGGGTCCCATCCCGGGTCCGGCGGCATGAGGGGGACAGAGAAGTCCTCGACGGGAGCGCGATGCCGGCCACCGCTGCTCGGGTACCCGCCGGAGTAATCGCCGAAGGGGTCAGTGTAGTGACCTGTTTGCTCGTAGTGCATGACGCAGCGTGATCATTCCACTCGCGAACGGCAGGACGCGGTCTGTAGCACCAGCCATCGTCTCGCGAGATCGCTCTCCAGGGAACTCATGATGTCCATGAACTCCCGGAGGATCCCCTCGGTCACATTGAGCGTCACGGAGGAATTGGCCGTCATCAGGCTCCCGTTGGTCGCACCCCGGTGGATCGGTGCGGGAATATAAGTATAGGAACCCAGTCGCACAGTTTTTCTACCGGTCGGGTCTGCCAGGTGCTGAACGGACTGGAGCACCTGCCCCTTCGTGTCCTTCGTCATGCTCCGACTAACGCCGCTTTTCAATGGCGGATGCGCGGCGAATGGGTGACGGGTTAGTCGGACGAACACTCTTTTCAAATAGGATGTAAGACGTAGATGTCAAACGAACTTTAAAAGGACAGCGATGTTCAGGACGGTGACGGCTGTGTTCAGGACGGTCTGGCCATCGCCTTGACGAAGGCGCGCTCCACGTCGGCGGCGGAGAGCACTCCGTAGATCTCGCCGGAGTCCTCGACGACCAGGTACTCCGTGGCGGGGGTCGCCCGGAGGGTGTCGAGCAGCTCCTCCCCCGCGAGTTCGGCGGAGATCCGCATGCCCTCGGTGATGTCCTGGGCCAGGCCGCTGACCGCGACCCAGGGGCGGCGGTGCTGAGGCACGGAGACGATGGCCGCCTCGCGGACGACCGCCATCGGATCGCCGTCGGGGTCGACGACCACGAGGGCGCGGGCGCCGGCGTCGTTGGCCCGACGCAGCGCCTCGGAGAGCGGGGTGGCGGATTCGACGGGCACCGCGCGGCGGGTCAGGGTGCGGGCGCGCAGCTCCGGCAGGTGTTCGCGCAGACGGGCCACGCGGAGGCTGTTTCCGGCGCCCGTCCAGATGATCGCGGCGAGGATCGCGGCGAGCAGGGCGTCGGTGACGGTGTCCATGCCGCCGATGTCCTGGGCCTCGCCGCCGAGGGCGCCGGACTGGTTGAGCAGGGGCAGCCCGATCAGCACGGAGATGGCGAGGGCGCGGCCCACCCAGGCGGCGGCGACGGTTCCGCTCATCGGCTTGCCGGTGATCTTCCAGACGACGGCGCGCAGCATGCGGCCGCCGTCCAGGGGAAGGCCCGGCAGGAGGTTGAAGGCGGCGACGATGAGGTTGGAGATCATCAGGCCGGCGAGGAGGACGCCGGGCACGGTGCCGGGCTCGACGACGCGCATACCGGCGTAGAAGACACCGGCGAGTACGAGCGAGAGCAGGGGGCCGACGAAGGCGAGGACGAACTCCCTCCCTGGGGTCTCGGACTCCTTCTCGATCTCGGAGACTCCGCCGAAGAACTGGAGCTGGATGCGGCGCACCGGCAGCTTGAAGCGGAGGGCCGCGACGGTGTGGGCCAGTTCGTGGACCAGCACGGAGGCGTAGAAGGCGACGGCGAAGAAGAGGGAGACGAGGTAGCGGGCGCCGCCGAGTTCGGGCAGGACGCGGTCCAGCTGGCCGCCGAAGACCCAGGTGATGAGGGCGGCGACGAGGAACCAGCTGGGCGCGACGTAAACGGGCACGCCGAAGGGCCTGCCCATGAGCAGCCCACCACCGGGACCCTTGCGCTCCTTGCCCTTGCGCCCCTTGCCCTTGCCCGGAACCGCCGATTCCCGTCGACCACCGGGCCGGGGGGCCTCTCGGGGGGCCTTCTTCAGGCGGACGCCCGGGTGGGGCGGCGGGGGCTGCTGTGGCGCGGGATGGGGCGGGGTCGGTTGCTGGGGCGCGGGCTCACGCGACGCCGGGTGTTGCGGCGCCGGGTGTTGCGGCGCGGACTCCTGCGGCGCGGGCCGCTCAGCCGCGGGCTCCTTCAGCGCGGGTCGCTCAGACCCGGGCTCTTGCGGCGTCGGCTGCCGGGGCGCGGGCTGGGGCGGCGCCGGTTGCTGGGGCGCAGACTGCTGCGGCGCGGACCGCTGCGGCGCCGGTTGCTGGGGCGCGGGCTCTCGCGGCGCCGGGCGTTGCGGCGCGGGCTCTCGCGGTGCAGGCCGCTCAGACGCGGACTCTTGCGGCGTCGACCGCCCAGGCACGGACTCCTGCAGCGCAGGCCGCTCAGACGCGGACTCCTGCAGCGTCGGCCGGCCAGACGCCGACTCCTGCGGCGTCGGCCGCTGGAGCGCCGGGCGTTGGGTGGTGGCGGGAGTGGGGTTGGTCTCCTCCTCCTGCTGGGCGGGCGCCGGGGTGGGGTGTCGGGGCTGTGGCGCCTCGTCGGGGGCGTCGGCCGGGTGCTGTGGCGGTGGCTCGGAGGAGTCGGGCCGGTCGCGCGGGCGCAGGTCCTTGGTGCCGTCGGACTGCGGCCTGCCGCTCTCGCCGCTTTCGTCCACGATGTCCCCTCGATCGAAGCGTCTCTCGCCCGCCATGGCGCGATTACCTGCACGATCATGCAGGGCGAGAGGGTCTGCCGTCGATGGTATGCGGCTGTTGTCAGTGGCGGGTCGTAGGGTCTGTTCTCATGGAAACCAGCACCGACGGTGCCGCGGCGGCCGTGCGCCCGGCATCCCTGTCGCCCTCGCGCGCGGGCGACTTCATGCAGTGCCCCTTGCTCTACCGGTTCCGGGTGATCGACAAGCTGCCCGAGAAGCCGAGTGAGGCCGCCACCAGGGGCACGCTGGTCCACGCCGTCCTGGAAAGACTCTTCGACGCGCCCGCGAGCGAGCGCACGGCCCCGCGCGCCAAGTCGCTCATCCCCGGCCAGTGGGACCGGCTGCGCGAGACCAAGCCCGAGCTGACCGAGCTGTTCGCCGACGACCCGGAGGGCGAGCGCATGGCGCGCTGGCTGTCGGACGCGGAGAAGCTCGTCGAGCGCTGGTTCACGCTGGAGGACCCGACCCGCCTGGAGCCCGCCGAGCGCGAGCTGTTCGTACAGGCCGAGCTGGCGTCGGGCCTGAGGCTGCGCGGCATCATCGACCGCGTCGACGTCGCCCCTTCGGGAGACGTCCGCATCGTCGACTACAAGACGGGCAAGGCCCCGCGCCCGGAGTACGCGGAGGGCGCGCTGTTCCAGATGAAGTTCTACGCCCTGGTGGTGTGGCGGCTGAAGGGCGTCGTCCCGCGCCGCCTCCAGCTCGTCTATCTGGGCAGCGGTGACGTGATCACGTACGACCCGGTCGTGGCGGACCTGGAGCGGGTCGAGCGGAAGCTGCTCGCGCTCTGGGAGGCGATCGAGCTGGCCACGGCGACGGGCGAGTGGCGGCCCCGGCCGACCAAATTGTGCGGTTGGTGCGATCACCAAGCCGTTTGTCCGGAATTCGGGGGGACTCCCCCGCCGTATCCGCTTCCTCTCAGGGCGCCCGAGTCCACGCAGAGCGAGCAGGGCAGAATGGGCCCGGGCTAGCTAAGGAGTATGACGTGGCCATCCGTGTCCTACTGGTCGATGACCAGCCGCTGTTGCGCACCGGGTTCCGGATGATTCTGGAGGCCGAGCAGGACATCGCGGTCGTCGGCGAGGCCGGAGACGGCCTGCAGGCTCTTGATCAGGTGCGGGCGCTGCAGCCCGATGTGGTGCTCATGGACATCCGTATGCCGCGGATGGACGGCGTCGAGGCGACCCGGCAGATCACCGGGCCCGGCCGCGACGGCCCGGCGAAGGTCCTGGTGCTGACCACCTTCGACCTGGACGAGTACGTGGTGGAGGCGCTGCGCGCCGGTGCCAGCGGCTTCCTCCTCAAGGACGCTCCGGCGAACGAGCTGGTGCAGGCGATCCGGGTGGTCGCCGCGGGCGAGGCGATGCTCGCTCCGAGCATCACGCGCCGGCTGCTCGACAAGTACTCCGCGCACCTTCCGTCCGGCGACGAGCCGGTGCCGGACACCCTGCACACGCTCACCGAGCGCGAGGTCGAGGTCCTGAAGCTGGTGGCCCGCGGCTTGTCGAATGCGGAGATCGCGGCGGATCTGTTCGTCAGCGAGACGACCGTGAAGACCCATGTCGGGCATGTGCTCACGAAGTTGGGCCTGCGTGACCGGGTGCAGGCCGCGGTGTACGCGTACGAGAGCGGGCTGGTGCGCCCCGGCGCGCAGTAGTCCCGAGACGAGATGAGTGTGAACGACGACGGTGGCCGTCCCCGAGGGGGCGGCC
>NZ_JBSFRK010000110.1:0-5588 GCF_053589195.1 Streptomyces sp. NPDC003379
CGCATCAGGACGTGCCCTTCGAGCGCCTGGTCGAGGAGCTGAACCCGTCCCGGTCGCTGTCCCGCACACCCCTCTTCCAAGTGATGCTGGCCCTGCAGAACGTGCCCGAGGCCGAGTGGGACCTCCCAGGCGTACGGGTGGGCCCCTCGCCGCTGCCGCCCGAGCTCGCCGCCCGGTTCGACCTGGCGGTGTCCGCGGTCGAGCGCCGCGACCGACACGGCGCCCCGGCGGGACTCGACGGCGAAATCCTCTATGCCATCGACCTGTTCGACGAGGACACCGTGCAGGCGCTGGCGCGGCGCCTGGTACGCGTCCTTGAGCAGGTCGCCGCCGACCCGGGCATCCGGCTCAGTGATGTGGACGTCCTGACGGCGGCCGAACGCTCGCGCGTGGTGGAGCGGTGGAACGACACCGCCCGCCCGGTGCGGCCGTCGTCGGTCGTGGAGCTCTTCGAGGAACGGGTGGAGCGGTCGCCGGACGCGATGGCGGTCGTATCGAGTGAACAAACCCTTACCTACGCGGAGTTGGCGGACGGGGCGGCGCGTCTCGCGCGGCACCTGATCGACGCGGGCGTGGGCCCGGAGTGCCGGGTGGCGGTCGTCGCGGAGCGGTCGGTGGCGCTGGTGGTGTCGCTGCTCGCGGTGTCCACGGCCGGCGGGGTGTTCGTGCCGGTGGACCCGGAGTACCCGCCGGAGCGCGTGGCGTACCTGCTGGAGGACTCCGATCCGGCGGTGGTCCTGTGCACCACGCGGACCCGGGCCGTCGTACCGGAAGAGGGCTCGGGCCGGGTCGTGGTCATGGACGACCCGACGGTGGCCGCGGAGGTGGCGGAACGTCCGGGCGGCCCGCTGCGCGACGCGGAGCGCCGGGCGCCGCTGACGGCGGACAACGCCGCGTACGTGATCCACACCTCGGGGTCGACGGGGGCGCCCAAGGGCGTGGCGGTCACCCACCACGGGCTGCGCAACCTCGTCGCGGACAACGTGGAGCGCTACGGAATCGACGAGGACAGCCGCGTCCTGCAACTCGTCTCGCCGAGCTTCGACGTCTCCATGGCGGACATCTGGCCGACGCTGTGCGCGGGCGGGCGGCTCGTCCTGGCCCCCGCGAAACTGGACACCTCCGGCGACGAGCTGACCCGGCTGATGCGGGCGCAGGGCGTCACCCATCTGGCGACCACGCCGACCTACCTCTCCCAGATACGGCCGGACGACGTACCGGACCTGCGCATACTGGTGACCGGCGGCGAGCCCATGCCCGCCGAGGCACGCCGGCGCTGGCTGCCGGGCCGCACCATGTACAACCAGTACGGCGTCACCGAGGCGACGGTCATCTCCACGGTCAGCCCGGTACGCCGGGACCGCGACGCCGCGACACCGATCGGCGGCCCGATCGGCAACATCAAGGTGTACGTGCTGGACCCGGCCCTCCGGCCGGTGCCGGTGGGTGTGGCGGGCGAGCTGTACGTGGCCGGTGCCGGGCTCGCACGCGGCTACCTGGGGCGCGCCCGTCTCTCGGCGCAGCGGTTCGTGGCCTGCCCGTTCGGGACGGGCGAGCGGATGTACCGCACCGGGGACGTGGTGCGGTGGACGAGCGAGGGCGAACTGGTCTTCGCGGGCCGCGCCGACGGCCAGCTCAAGATCCGCGGACACCGGATCGAACCCGGCGAGGTCGAGGCCGCTCTCGAAAGCTGCGCCGGCGTGCGCGAGGCCGTGGTGCTGGTGCGGGAGGACCGACCGGGCGAACGCCGACTGATCGGCTATGTGGCCGCGGACCCACAGGCGGTGGACGGGCGGACGGTACGCGACTTCGCCGCCCGCGCGCTGCCGGAGTACATGGTGCCGACAGCGGTCCTCGTCCTCGACGCGTTGCCGCTCACGGTGACCGGCAAACTCGACCGTGCCGCCCTGCCCGCGCCCGACTTCGCCGAGCGGGTCTCGGGCAGGGAGCCGCGCACGGAGACGGAGCGGATCCTGTGCGACGTGTTCGCCGAGATGCTCGGCCTTGAGCGCGTCGGCGCGGACGACGGCTTCTTCGAGCTGGGCGGCGACTCGATCAGCTCCATGCAACTGGTGTCCCGGGCGCGCAGGGCGGGCCTGGTACTGACGCCCAGGCACGTGTTCGAGGAGAAGACCCCCGAGCGTCTCGCCGCCGTAGCGGAGGCGATCGGGACGGCGGAACGCGCCGCCGCCGTCCTCGACGTAGGCGTGGGGGAGATGCCCTGGACGCCGGTGATGCGGGCGTTCGGCGAGCGAGCCGCGGGCGCGGGCTTCACACAGTGGATGACCGTCGGTGCACCGGCGGACCTCGGCCTCGATGTGCTGGCGGCCGGTCTCGGGGCGCTCCTCGACACGCACGACATGCTGCGGGCGCGGACCGTACCGGGCGAGCTGAAGCTGATCGTCGGGGAGCGCGGTTCGGTGGACGCCGGGGGGCTGGTGGCCCGGGTGGACGCGGTGGGCGCCTCCAGTGCGGCGGACGCGACGGACGATGCCCTGGACGAGATCGCGGGGCGGGCCGCGCGTGAGGCGGCGGAGCTGCTCGATCCGGCGTCAGGCGTGATGGTGCGGGCGGTCTGGGTGGACGCCGGGCCCGGACGCCCGGGACGGACCGTGCTGGTGGTGCATCACCTGGTGGTCGACGGGGTGTCGTGGCGGGTGCTGTTCCCGGACCTCCGGGCGGCGTGCGAAGCGGTCGCGGCCGGGCGTGAGCCGCTGCTCGATCCGGTGGGGACGTCGTTCCGGCGCTGGGCGGAACTCCTCTCCGCACAGGCACGCACGGAGAGCCGGGTCGCCGAACTCGCCGACTGGTCCACGCTGCTCGGAGAGGCCCGGCCACCGCTGGGCCACCGGGCGCTGGACCCGGAGGTGGACACCGCGCGAACGCTGCGTCGCCGCTCGTGGACAGTGCCGCGGCAGCAGGCGGCCACCTTGGTGGGCCGGACCCCCAACGCCTTCCACTGCGGCGTGGACGACGTGCTCCTCGCGACCCTGGCGGCCGCCGTCACGCACTGGAGGCCGCAGGCCGCGACCGGAGGCCTCCTCGTGGACATCGAGGGACACGGCCGTGAACCCCTGGAGGACACGGATCTGTCCCGCACCGTCGGCTGGTTCACCAGCGTCCACCCGGTCCGCATCGAGGTGACCGGCACCGACCTGGACGACGCTATGGCCGGTGGCCCGGCGGCGGGTACGTTGGTGAAGGCCGTCAAGGAACAGGCCAGGGCAGTGCCCGGCGACGGCCTCGGCTACGAACTGCTGCGCTGTCTCAACGACGAGACGGGCCCGGTCCTCGAAGCCGCGCCGACCGCGCAGATCGGCTTCAACTACCTCGGCCGGTTCGCCGCCGGACCGACGGACGGCACGGCTGGCGCGGACGGCACGGTCGGCGAGTGGCAGTTGGCCGGGGCGGCGGCGGTCGGCGGCTCCGCCGAACCGGACCTGCCGGCCATGCATGTGGTGGAAGGACTCGCGGTGGTCCGGGACACCCCGGCCGGACCCGAGCTGACCGTCACCCTCAGCCGGCCGGGACAGCTCCTGGACGACGCCGACATGGAGCGTCTGGGCCGGGCCTGGCTGCGGATGCTGGCAGGCCTCGCCGCGCACACGGACGAGCCCGCGGCCGGCGGGCACACCCCGTCCGACTTCCATCTCCTCGACCTCGAACAGGACGAGGTCGACCAGTTCGAAGCGATAGCAGCCAAGCTCCAGGAGGGTCTGTCCCGGTGAAGTCATCAACCGCCGCCCAAGGTCCGGCCCGTGGCCCAGACCATGGCCCGGATCACGAACCGGACCATGGACCGGACCGCAGCTCGGCCCAGGGCTCAGCGCAGGGCTCGGCCCTCGCGGGAGTGTGGCCGCTGTCGCCCCTCCAGGAGGGACTGCTGTTCCACGCCGACTTCGACGACCAGGGCCCCGACGTCTACGCCGTGCAGTTCACGCTCGCCGTCGAAGGACCGCTGAACGCCGACCGTCTACGGGCGTCATGGGAGGCGCTCCTCGACCGGCACGCGGCGCTGCGGGCCAGCTTCCACCGCAGGAAGACGGGCGAGGCGGTCCAACTCATCACCCGGAACGTGACGGTGCCCTGGCACGAGGTCGACCTCTCGGCGCAGACGGAGCCCGTCCGCGCGGCCCGCGTCGAGCAACTGGCCGCGCGGGAAAGGGCGGAGCGCTTCGACCTCACGGCCCCGCCGCTGCTCCGGCTGCTGCTGATCCGCCTCGGCGAGCACCGGCACCGGCTCGTCGTCACCTCCCACCACCTCCTGATGGACGGCTGGTCGATGCCGGTCCTCCTCGGCGAGCTCTCGGAGGTGTACGAGGCGGGCGGCGACGCCTCCGTGCTCAAGCGGTCGGCCTCGTACGGGGACTACCTGGTCTGGCTGGGCCGGCAGGACAAGGAGGCGGCGCGTGCCGCCTGGCGTGCGGAGCTGGCCGGGGCCGACGAGCCGACCCTCGTGGCCCCGGCGGACCCGGGCGGGACGCCGGTACTGCCGGTGCTGCCCGAAGAAGACGTGGTTCGGCTCTCCGAGGAATCCACCCGGGCCCTGGTGGAGTTGGCCCGCGGCAAGGGCCTGACGGTGAACACGGTGGTGCAGGGCGCGTGGGCGCTGGTCCTGGCGCGGCTCGCGGGGCGTACGGACGTGGTGTTCGGCGCGACCGTCGCGGGACGGCCCGCCGAACTGCCCGGCGTGGAATCGATGATCGGCCTGTTCATCAACACGCTGCCGGTGCGCGTGCGCCTCGACGGCGGGCAGTCGGTGGCCCAGATGCTGACGCGGCTCCAGGAGCGCCAGTCCGCACTCATCGCCCACCAGCATCTGGGACTTCCGGAGATCCAGAAGCTGGCCGGTCCCGGCGCCGTCTTCGACACGCTCGTGGTCTACGAGAACTACCCCGCGCCGCCCGCGGCCCCCACCGCCCCCGCCTTCACCGTCTCGCCGGGCCCCCAGGCGACCAACTACCCGCTGACCCTCGGCGTCCTCCTGACCCGCCACCTCGACGTCCGCTTCACATATCGGCCCGATGTGTTCGACCAGCGGGCGGTTTCCGAGCTGGGACAGCGGCTGATACGGGTGCTTGAGCAGATGGTGGCGGATCCGTCGGTGCCGGTGGGTCGGGTCGACGTGGTGGGGGCTTTCGAGCGGGGTCTTGTGGTGGAGGCGTGGAATGCGACGGCGGTGCCGGTGCGGGGGGTTTCGGTGCCGGAGTTGTTTGCCGGGCGGGTGGGGCTGCGGCCTGATGCACCGGCTGTGGTTGACGGTGAACGGGTGCTGTCGTATGGGGTGTTGGCTGATGAGGCGGGTCGTTTCGCGGCGTATCTGGTGGGTTTGGGTGTGGGTCGGGGTGATCGTGTTGCGGTGGTGATGGAGCGGTCGGCCGATTTGTTGGTGGCTTTGCTGGGTGTGTGGAAGGCGGGTGCTGCCTACGTCCCGGTGGATCCGGGGTATCCGGCGGAGCGGGTGGCGTTCCTGCTTGCCGATTCGGCTCCGGCGGCGGTGGTGTGCACCGAGGAGACGCGCGGGATGGTGCCCGAGGACGTGGTGGTCCGGTTGGTGGTGCTGGATGACGTCGAGGTGGTGGCGGCGG
>NZ_JBSFRK010000111.1:1953-3317 GCF_053589195.1 Streptomyces sp. NPDC003379
GGCCCCAGTGCACTTGCTGTATGTCAGCAGGGTGATGGGTGGTTGGTCGTTGTTTGAGAACTGCACAGTGGACGCGAGCATCTGTGGCCAAGTTTTTAAGGGCGCACGGTGGATGCCTTGGCACCAGGAACCGATGAAGGACGTGGGAGGCCACGATAGTCCCCGGGGAGTCGTCAACCAGGCTTTGATCCGGGGGTTTCCGAATGGGGAAACCCGGCAGTCGTCATGGGCTGTCACCCGCTGCTGAACACATAGGCAGTGTGGAGGGAACGCGGGGAAGTGAAACATCTCAGTACCCGCAGGAAGAGAAAACAACCGTGATTCCGGGAGTAGTGGCGAGCGAAACCGGATGAGGCCAAACCGTTTACGTGTGATACCCGGCAGGGGTTGCGTAGGCGGGGTTGTGGGATCTCTCTTTCACAGTCTGCCGGCTGTGAGGCGAGTCAGAAACCGTTGATGTAGGCGAAGGACATGCGAAAGGTCCGGCGTAGAGGGTAAGACCCCCGTAGTCGAAACATCAACGGCTCGTTTGAGAGACACCCAAGTAGCACGGGGCCCGAGAAATCCCGTGTGAATCTGGCGGGACCACCCGTTAAGCCTAAATATTCCCTGGTGACCGATAGCGGATAGTACCGTGAGGGAATGGTGAAAAGTACCGCGGGAGCGGAGTGAAATAGTACCTGAAACCGTGTGCCTACAAGCCGTGGGAGCGTCGGACATCAAGCTTGCTTGGTGTCTCGTGACTGCGTGCCTTTTGAAGAATGAGCCTGCGAGTTTGCGGTGTGTTGCGAGGTTAACCCGTGTGGGGAAGCCGTAGCGAAAGCGAGTCCGAATAGGGCGATATAGTAGCGCGCTCAAGACCCGAAGCGGAGTGATCTAGCCATGGGCAGGTTGAAGCGGCTGTAAGAGGTCGTGGAGGACCGAACCCACCAGGGTTGAAAACCTGGGGGATGACCTGTGGTTAGGGGTGAAAGGCCAATCAAACTCCGTGATAGCTGGTTCTCCCCGAAATGCATTTAGGTGCAGCGTCGTGTGTTTCTTGCCGGAGGTAGAGCACTGGATAGGCGATGGGCCCTACCGGGTTACTGACCTTAGCCAAACTCCGAATGCCGGTAAGTGAGAGCACGGCAGTGAGACTGTGGGGGATAAGCTCCATGGTCGAGAGGGAAACAGCCCAGAGCATCGACTAAGGCCCCTAAGCGTACGCTAAGTGGGAAAGGATGTGGAGTCGCACAGACAACCAGGAGGTTGGCTTAGAAGCAGCCACCCTTGAAAGAGTGCGTAATAGCTCACTGGTCTAGTGATTCCGCGCCGACAATGTAGCGGGGCTCAAGCGTACCGCCGAAGTCGTGTCATTCCAGCAC
>NZ_JBSFRK010000111.1:3413-5190 GCF_053589195.1 Streptomyces sp. NPDC003379
CCTGCTGGGATGGGTAGGGGAGCGTCGTGTGCCGGGTGAAGCTGCGCCGGAAGGCAGTGGTGGACGGTTCACGAGTGAGAATGCAGGCATGAGTAGCGATACATACGTGAGAAACGTGTGCGCCGATTGACTAAGGGTTCCTGGGTCAAGCTGATCTGCCCAGGGTAAGTCGGGACCTAAGGCGAGGCCGACAGGCGTAGTCGATGGATAACCGGTTGATATTCCGGTACCCGCTGTGAAGCGTCAAACATCGAATCAGGCGATGCTAAGTCCGTGAAGCCGTCCCGATCTCTTCGGAGTTGAGGGAAGTGGTGGAGCCGACGGACCAGACTTGTAGTAGGTGAGTGATGGGGTGACGCAGGAAGGTAGTCCAGCCCGGGCGATGGTAGTCCCGGGGTAAGGGTGTAGGCCGTGTGGCAGGTAAATCCGTCGCACATTAAGGCTGAGACCTGATGCCGAGCCGATTGTGGTGAAGTGGATGATCCTATGCTGTCGAGAAAAGCCTCTAGCGAGTTTCATGGCGGCCCGTACCCTAAACCGACTCAGGTAGTCAGGTAGAGAATACCGAGGCGTTCGGGTGAACTATGGTTAAGGAACTCGGCAAAATGCCCCCGTAACTTCGGGAGAAGGGGGGCCATCACCGGTGATCGGATTTACTCCGTGAGCTGGGGGTGGCCGCAGAGACCAGCGAGAAGCGACTGTTTACTAAAAACACAGGTCCGTGCGAAGCCGTAAGGCGATGTATACGGACTGACGCCTGCCCGGTGCTGGAACGTTAAGGGGACCGGTTAGTGCACTTTCGGGTGTGCGAAGCTGAGAACTTAAGCGCCAGTAAACGGCGGTGGTAACTATAACCATCCTAAGGTAGCGAAATTCCTTGTCGGGTAAGTTCCGACCTGCACGAATGGCGTAACGACTTCTCGACTGTCTCAACCATAGGCCCGGTGAAATTGCACTACGAGTAAAGATGCTCGTTTCGCGCAGAAGGACGGAAAGACCCCGGGACCTTTACTATAGTTTGATATTGGTGTTCGGTTCGGCTTGTGTAGGATAGGTGGGAGACTGTGAACTCGGTACGCCAGTATCGGGGGAGTCGTCGTTGAAATACCACTCTGGTCGTGCTGGATGTCTAACCTCGGTCCGTGATCCGGATCAGGGACAGTGTCTGATGGGTAGTTTAACTGGGGCGGTTGCCTCCTAAAGAGTAACGGAGGCGCCCAAAGGTTCCCTCAGCCTGGTTGGTAATCAGGTGTTGAGTGTAAGTGCACAAGGGAGCTTGACTGTGAGACCGACGGGTCGAGCAGGGACGAAAGTCGGGACTAGTGATCCGGCGGTGGCTTGTGGAAGCGCCGTCGCTCAACGGATAAAAGGTACCCCGGGGATAACAGGCTGATCTTCCCCAAGAGTCCATATCGACGGGATGGTTTGGCACCTCGATGTCGGCTCGTCGCATCCTGGGGCTGGAGTCGGTCCCAAGGGTTGGGCTGTTCGCCCATTAAAGCGGTACGCGAGCTGGGTTTAGAACGTCGTGAGACAGTTCGGTCCCTATCCTCTGTGCGCGTAGGAATATTGAGAAGGGCTGTCCCTAGTACGAGAGGACCGGGACGGACGAACCTCTGGTGTGCCAGTTGTCCTGCCAAGGGCATGGCTGGTTGGCTACGTTCGGAAAGGATAACCGCTGAAAGCATCTAAGCGGGAAGCCTGCTTCGAGATGAGTATTCCCACCCCCTTTGAGGGGTTAAGGCTCCCAGTAGACGACTGGGTTGATAGGCCAGAT
>NZ_JBSFRK010000112.1:0-5119 GCF_053589195.1 Streptomyces sp. NPDC003379
CCGTTGCGCCGCGCGTCCGAAAGACGCTCCACCAGCAGCACCCCGACGCCCTCACCCCAGGCGGTGCCGTCGGCCCCCTCCGCGAACGCCTTGCAGCGTCCGTCCGGAGCGAGCCCGCCCTGCTTGCCGAACTCCGTGAACACCCCTGGAGTCGCCATCACCGCGACGCCGCCGGCCAGCGCCAGGTCGCAGGTGCCGCTCCGGAGCGCGGACACCGCCATGTCCAGGGCGACCAGGGAGGAGGAGCAGGCCGTGTCGATGGTGACGGCCGGGCCCTCCAGGCCGAGGGTGTAGGCGATGCGGCCCGAGGCGACGCTGCCCGCGGTGCCGTTGCTGAGGTAGCCGGCGATCTCCTCGGGGATCTCCTGGAGCCTGGCGACGTAGTCGTGGTGCATCAGGCCGGTGTAGACGCCGGTCCTGCTGTGCCGCAGGTTCGTCGGGTCGATCCCGGCGCGTTCGATGGCCTCCCACGAGGCTTCGAGGAGCAGCCGGTGCTGGGGGTCCATGGTGGCGGCCTCGCGCGGGGAGATACCGAAGAAACCGGCGTCGAACTCGGCCGCGTCGTAGAGGAACCCGCTCTCGCGGACGTACGTGCTGCCCGTGCGCCCGACCTCCGGGTCGTAGAGCCGCTGGAGGTCCCAGCCGCGGTCGGCGGGGAAACCGCCGATGCCCTCACGGCCGCCGAGGACCAGCTCCCACAGCTCCTCGGGGGAGCCTACGCCGCCGGGGTAGCGGCAGGACATGCCGACGATGGCGATGGGGTCGCTGTCGGTGGGGCGTGCCTGTTCGATGCGGGCGCCCCGGTCCGCGGGGCCTGCCAGCGCCTCGTCCAGGAAGCCGGCGAGCGCCTGGGGGCTCGGGTAGTCGAAGACGAGGGTGGTGGGCAGCTGGACCTTGGTGGACTCGGCGAGGCGGTTGCGCAGTTCGACGGCGGTCAGCGAGTCGAAGCCGAGGGCGTCGAAGGACTGCTCGGGCGCCACGTCCTCGGGCGTGGCGTGGCCGAGCACGGTGGCGACGTGCTCGCGCACCACCTCGACGAGGGCGGCCGACCGCTCCGCCGCCGGCATGCCGAGCAGCCGGTCGCGCCAGGCCGACGGGGCGGCCGTCGGTGTGGCGGAGGCGCGGCGCGGGGAGGCCCTGACCAGGTTGCGCAGCAGCGCGGGCGGGTCGGTCCGACCGCGCAGGTCCAGTCGTACGGGAACGGCGACGGGTGCGGGCAGCCGGATCGCGGCGTCGAAGAGGGCGAGGCCCTCGTCGGCGGTCAGGGCCCGCAGCCCGCCGCGGGTGAGCCTGCCCAGGTCGGTGTCGCTCAGGGTGCCGGTCATGGCGCTGAGGTCGGCCCACAGACCCCAGGCCAGCGAGTGCGCGGGCAGTCCGGCGGCGCGGCGGTGGCGGGCGAGTGCGTCCAGGAAGGTGTTGGCTGCGGCGTAGTTGGCCTGTCCCGGGGAGCCGAAGACACCGGCGGCGGAGGAGAACAGCGCGAACAGTTCGAGTTCGAGGTCACGATCGCGGGTCAGCTCGTGCAGGTGCCAGGCGGCGTCCGCCTTGGGCCGCAGCACCGTGTCCAGGCGCTCGGTGGTCTGCGCGGTGACCATGCCGTCGTCGAGGACGCCCGCCGCGTGGACCACGCCGCGCAGCTCCGGGAGGGAGTCGAGGAGTTCGGCGAGGGCGGACCGGTCGGAGACGTCGCAGGCGGCCAGTCGTACGTCGGCGCCCAGTTCGCGTAGTTCAGCGCCCAGTTCGGCTGCTCCCGGGGCGTCGGCGCCCCGCCGTCCGGCGAGCACCAGGTCCCGTACGCCGTGGGCCGTGACCAGGTGACGGGCCACGGCGGAGCCGATGACTCCGGTGCCGCCGGTGATCAGGACGGTGCCCTGTCCGGAGTACGGGGCGGGGGTCTCGGCGTCGGGCGCGGTGCGTACCAGGCGCGGGACGAAGACGCTGCCGCCCCGTACGGCGGTCTCGGTCTCCTCGTCGGCGAGCGCGGCGAGCACGGCGGGCCAGGGGGCGTCGGTGGGATCGGTGAGGCCGGTGGGAGAGGTTAGGTCAGCGAGGTCGGTGGGAGAGGTGAGGTCGGTGAGGTCGGTGCCGGGTTCGAGGTCCAGCAGCGCGAACCGGCCAGGGTGTTCGGAGCGGGCCGAGCGCACCAGGCCGCGCACCGCCGCCTGGGCGGGGTCGGCGCCGTCGCCGGGGTGCACTTCGACGGCGCCCCTGGTCAGGACGGTCAGCCGGGCCGGGGCGAGCGCGTCGTGCGCCAGCCATACGCGTATCCGCTCCAGGGCGTGGCCCACGCGGGCCCGTACCTCGTCGAGCGGGTCGGCGCCGGGGTCGGCACCGCCCTGTTCCGTGCAGTCCAGGAGCACGGTGTCCGCGCCGTCGGCCACGGCTGCGGCCAGCTCGTCGAGGGAGGTGTCCGCGCTCCAGACCGGCGGGGCCGACGGAGCCCCGCTCGCGGCGGCGTCCCGGGCGGTCTGCTGCCGGGGCTGCCCGGGGTGCCTGGACTGCCCGGGTTGCCGTGGCTCCCAGGCTTCGGTGAACAGCGACTCCGCGACCACCGCCCGCGCCGGGCCGGCGGGGGTCTCGGAGACCGGCCGCAGGACGAGTTCGTCGATGCCCACGACGGGGGCGCCCGCGGCGTCCGCGATCCGGACGCGTACGGCGGCGGTGCCCGCGGTCGCCAGCCAGACGCGGACGGTGCGGGCGCCGCTCGCCCACAGCCGCACGCCGGACCAGGCGAACGGCAGCCGCGCGGTGTTCTCGGCGTCCTCGACCACGCCGCCGAGCCCGATGCCGTGCAGGGCGGCGTCCAGCAGGGCGGGGTGGACGCCGAAGCCCGCGACGTCGTCCGCCGCGCCCTCGGGCAGCTCCACCTCGGCGAAGAAGTCGCCGCCGCGCCGCCAGGCCCTGCGCAGCCCCTGGAAGGTGGGGCCGTAGGCGTAGCCCTGCTCGGCCAGTGCGGGGTAGAAGTCCTCGGTGTCGATGGGGGCCGCGCCCCGGGGCGGCCACACGTCGCCCGTGACCGGGCCGAAGTCGTCGGGCCCGGGGCCGGGGGATGGCGGGGCGACGACGCCCTGGGCGTGCCGGGTCCACTCGGGGTCGGCGCCGTTGGTCCCGTCGTCGGCCGGTTCGGGCCGCGAGTGCACGACGACGGGGCGGTGCCCTTCGTCGTCGGCGGGGCCCACGCCGACCTGTATCTGTACGGCGCCCTCGGGGGCGAGGACGAGTGGGGTCTCCAGGGTGAGGTCGCGGATCTGGCCGCAGCCGACGTTCTGCCCTGCGCGCAGGGCGAGTTCGACGAAGGCGGTTCCCGGCAGGAGCACGGCGCCCACGACGGCGTGGTCGGCGAGCCAGGGGTGGGTGGTGAGCGACAGCCGCCCGGTGAGCACCGAGCCACCGGCCGGGCCGCCGTCGGCGACGCTGACGGCGGCGCCGAGCAGCGGGTGATCGAGCCCGGTGAGTCCGGCGGCGGTCACGTCGCCGGCACGGCGCGGCGAGCTGCGGGGCCAGAAGCGCCGGCGTTCGAAGGGGTACGTGGGCAGGTCCGGGCAGGCGGGGACCGCGGGCAGGAGCGCACGCCAGTCCACGTCGACGCCGCGGGTCCACAGGGTGCCGACCGCGCGCAGCAGCGCGGCGACCTGGGGCCGCTCGCGGTGCGCTACGGAGGTGACGGTGACGGAGCGCCCCTCGGTGAGGCTGCCGTCCGTAAGGCTGTCTTCGATGGGCCGGGTGAGGACGGCGTGCGGCCCGATCTCCAGGAAGGCGTCCACGCGGGTTTCCACGGCGCGGACGGCGTCCTGGAAGCGGACGGCCTGGCGGGCGTGCCGCACCCAGTAGTCCGGGGAAGTGATGTCGTCCGTCACGGGCTCCCCGGTGACGGTGGACACCATGGGGACGGCGGGGCGGGAGAAGGTGAGCCGGGAGAGCACGGAGCGGAACTCGTCGAGCATGGGCTCCATCAGCGGCGAGTGGAAGGCGTGGCTGACCTGGAGCCTGCGGGTGCGGCGGCCGGCCTGTCCGGCGGCGTCGGCCACCAGGTCCACGGCGTCCGCCGCGCCGGACACGACGACGGCGGAGGGGCCGTTGACCGCGGCGACGGCCACCTGGTGCCGGTGCCGCTCGGGCAGGGCGCGCAGCCATCCTTCGGCCTGGGCACGGGTGGCGTCGAGCGCCAGCATGGCGCCGCCGTCCGGGAGTCGCTGCATGAGGGCGCCGCGGGCGACGGCCAGGGTGACCGCGTCCTCCAGGGAGAGCACCCCGGCCACATGGGCGGCGGCGATCTCACCGATGGAGTGGCCCAGTACGACGTCCGGGCGTACGCCCCACGTCTCCAGCGTGCGGCACAGCGCGACCTCGACGGCGAAGAGGGCGACCTGGGTGTAGCGGGTGCGGTGGATGAGGTCCGCGTGGCCGGAGGGGTGCTCGGTGGAGAGGCCCTCGGCGGAGGGGCGCTCGGCGGAGCCGGTGAGGACCACGTCCGCGAGCGGGATGTCGAGCTGCGGATCGGCGGCCGCGCAGACGGCGTCGAACGCCTCGGCGAACGCGGGCAGTCGCTCGTACCACTGCCGTCCCATGCCCGCCCACTGTGCACCCTGCCCCGCGAACACGAAGGCGGTCTTGGCGCCGGGCCGGGCCGTGCCGTGGACGAGGTGGCGGCCGGTGGTGCCCTTGTCGGCCAGTGTGTCGAGGAGCGCCGCGAATCCTTCGGTGTCCTCGGCGAGGACCACCGCACGGTGTTCGAACGCCGTACGCGCGGTGGCCAGTGCCACCGCCGTCCCGGCCACGTCCGTAACCTGCGTCGCCGCGTGCTCCCGCAGCCGGGCCGCCTGATCGCGCAACGCGGCGGGCGACTTGGCCGACACCAACCACGGCAGTACGCCGACAGAGTCCCGCCCCACAGGACTGTCCTGCCCCGTGGGGCTGTCCTGCACCTCCTGCGGAGCCTGCTCCAGAATCACGTGCGCGTTCGTGCCACTGATCCCGAACGAAGACACCCCAGCACGCCGCAGCCCCTCCCCCGGCCACGCCACCCGCTCCCTCGCCAACTCCACCGCACCCGACGACCAGTCCACATGACTGCTCGGCTCATCCACATGCAACGTCGGCGGCACCACACCATGCCGCA
>NZ_JBSFRK010000113.1:0-4962 GCF_053589195.1 Streptomyces sp. NPDC003379
GGGCAGGGCGGGATGGTCTCCGTGCCGGTCGCCGAGACCGTGGCGGTGGAGCTGATCGCTCCTTGGGCGGGGCGCGTGAGTGTCGCGACGGTCAATGGCCCGCGGTCCACGGTGGTGGCTGGTGAGGCCGCCGCCCTGGATGAGTTCATGGCGGCCTGTGAGCGGGAGGGGGTGCGGGCGCGTCGTATTCCGGTGGATTACGGGTCGCACACGGCGCAGGTCGAGTTGTTGCGGGAGGCCCTGCTGGAGCTGGCCGCTGCGGTGGCGCCGCGCTTGGGCGACGTACCCATGTACTCGACCGTCACCGGGGAGCTGCTCGGGGACGGTGTGGCCGACGCCGAGTACTGGTACCGCAATCTGCGCGAGCCCGTCCGCTTCCACGACACCGTCAAGGGGCTCATCGCCTCCGGCCACACCACCTTCGTCGAGGTCAGCCCCCACCCCGTACTGACCTCCGCGATCGAGGACACGGGAGAGGCCGCGGCGGCGGAGGTGGCCGTAGTGGGCACCCTGCGGCGTGCCGAGGGCGGCCCCCAGCGGGTGGTGGCGTCGCTGGCCGAGCTGTGGGTGCGGGGCGTCGTACCGGACTGGCAAGCCGTGTTCGCGGACACGGATGGCCGCCGGGTGGACCTGCCGACGTACGCCTTCCAGACCGAGCACTACTGGTTCGACACGGCGCCGGCCCGCCCCGTGGCGGGCGCGGACCCGCACGCCGCGTTCTGGGAGGTCGTCGAGCGCGAGGACCTGGAGGGACTCGCCAAGACGCTGCGCCTGGACGAGGAGGGGCCCGAGCTGACGGCCGTACTGCCCGCGCTCTCCGCGTGGCACAAGCGGCACGCCGAGGCGGCCACCCTGGAGTCGTGGCGGTACCGGGCGCACTGGAAGCCGCTGCCCGGCGGCCCCAAGGCCGCGCTGTCCGGCACCTGGCTGGTGGCCGTCGCCCC
This sequence comes from Streptomyces sp. NPDC003379, assembly GCF_053589195.1. Classification (NCBI taxonomy): domain Bacteria; kingdom Bacillati; phylum Actinomycetota; class Actinomycetes; order Kitasatosporales; family Streptomycetaceae; genus Streptomyces; species Streptomyces sp. NPDC003379. The sequence goes on from NZ_JBSFRK010000113.1 coordinate 945, forward strand.
CGACCAGCTCGACGGCGCGCTGTACGAGGCGGTGGCCGGGGCCCTGCGTGCGCACGGGGCCGAGGTCGAACCGCTGGTCGTGAGCGACCCCGGAGGATTTGGAGACCCCGGAGATACCGGGCAAGGGGAGCGGCCGTGGGCCGAGGCGCTCGCCGCGCACCCTGAGGCGGCCGGCGTGCTGTCCCTGCTCGCGCAGGACGAGAAGCCGCTGCTCGCACACGGCGAGACGTCCCGCACGGAAGCGACCGCCGTCCCGGCCGGGTACGCCCGTAACCTCGCGCTGCTCCAGCAGCTGGAGGCCGCCGACCTGGACGCCGCACTGTGGTGCGTCACCCAGGGCGCGGTGTCCACCGGGGAGCGCGACCCGCTCACCAGCCCGGCACAGGCGCTGGTCTGGGGCCTCGGCAGGGTGGCCGCACAAGAGCTGCCGACCCGCTGGGGCGGTCTGGTGGACCTGCCGCAGGAGCCGGACGAGCGCGTCCTCGCACGGCTGTGCGCGGTACTCGCCGTCGGGGCCGCTGAGACCGCCGAGGCCGCCAAGGCCGCCGAGACCGCCAAGGCCGCCGAGACCGCCGAGACCGGCGAGACCGGCGAGGACCAGATCGCCGTACGCCCCTCCGGGACCTACGGGCGCCGGCTCGTCCGCGCGCCCCTCGGCGACGCGCAGGGCGACGCCTGGACCCCGGACAAGGGCACCGTGCTGATCACCGGCGGCACCGGCGCGCTCGGCAGCCAGGTCGCCAGGCGGCTGGCCGCCCGGGGCGCCGAGCACCTGCTGCTCGTCAGCAGGCGGGGCGGCGACGCTCCCGGCGCCGCCGAGCTGGAGGCCGAACTCGCCGCGGCCGGGGCCCGCGTGACCACGGCGGCCTGTGACGTGACCGACCCGGACGCGCTGCGTCACCTGCTGGACTCGGTGCCCGACGACTGCCCGCTGACGATGGTGGTGCACACCGCGGCCGTTCTGGACGACGGGGCACTCACCACCCTGACGCCCGCGCGGCTCGACCGGGTGCTGCGGGTCAAGGCGGGCGCCGCGTGGCAGCTGCACGAGATGACCCGGGACCTGGGGCTCACCGCCTTCGTACTGTTCTCGTCGCTGGCCGGGACCGTCGGCATGGCGGGCCAGGGCAACTACGCGCCCGGCAACGCCTACCTCGACGCGCTCGCCCAGCACCGCCACGCACAGGGACTCCCGGCCACCTCCGTGGCCTGGGGCTCCTGGGCGCGGGGCGGCATGGCCGAGCGGGACGCGGTGGCCGACACCAGCACCCGGCACGGCGTACCGCTGCTGCCACCGGAGCGGGCCGTCACCGCGCTGGAGGCGGCGTTGGCACACGGCGACACCAGTCTCGTCATCGCCGACATCGACTGGGAGAGGTTCGCGCACGCCTATACCGCGACGCGGCCCAGCCCGCTCCTCGCCGAACTGCCCGAGGCCCGCCGCGCCGTACGCACGGCGGACGAGCCCACGGAAGGTGCCGCCACCACGCTGTCCGAGCGGCTGGCCGGTCTCGCACCGGCCGACCGCGAGCGGCGGCTGCGCGAGGCCGTTCGCAATCAGGTGGCCGCCGTCCTCGGCCACGACTCCGGGGAGACGGTGGAGATCCGGCGCCGGTTCCTCGAACTCGGCCTGGACTCGGTCACCGCCGTCGAACTGCGCAACCGGCTCAACACCGCGACCGGCCTGCGGCTGCCCACCACCGTCATCTTCGACCATCCGACCGTGACCGAACTCGTCCGCTACCTCGACACCGAACTGTTCGGCGAGAGCGAGAGCGAGACCGGCCCGACCGCCTACGCGGCGACACCGGGCACGCCCGAACTCAACCGCGTCGAGGCCCTCTTGACCCGGCTTCCCGACGGCGATCCGTCCAGGGCCGAGCTGGCCGAGCGGCTGCGGCACCTGCTGCGCGCCGCCACCAGCGCGGTCTCCACTGACACGACTTCCACTGGCACGACTTCCACCGGCACGGCTCCCGGCGGCGAAGAAGCCGTCGACGCCGAGGACCTCGAATCCGCGAGCAACGACGAGCTCTTCGACTACATCGGCAAGGAGTTCGGGATCTCCTGAACTCCCCGTCGACGTCGCGGCTCGGACCACCGGCGCCCTCCCGCGGGCGCACGCACACTTCCGTCTCACCCTCGGGGGGCACGCAAGCATGGAAGACGCCAAGAAGCTCCGCCACTATCTGACCCGGGTCACAGCCGAGCTGAAGGAGACCAGGTCGCGGCTGGAGGCCGTGGAGTCGGCAGGCAGCGAGCCGGTGGCGATCGTCGGGATGAGCTGCCGCTTCCCCGGCGGCGTCACCTCACCGGACGACCTGTGGCGGCTGCTCGGCGAGGGCGGCGACGCCATCACGGGGCTCCCCGCCGACCGCGGCTGGGACCCGGCCGCCCTGATCGACGTGACGGGCGAGCGCCCCGGCTCCTCGTACGTGGCCGAGGGCGGGTTCCTGCACGACGCCGGGGAGTTCGACGCCGACTTCTTCGGCATCTCCCCGCGCGAGGCGCTGGCCATGGACCCGCAGCAGCGGCTGCTCCTGGAGACCTCCTGGGAGCTGTTCGAACGCTCCGGCATCGCCCCGGACGCCCTGGAGGGCAGCAGGACCGGCGTCTTCATCGGCTCCAGCTTCCGGGACTACGGCAGCAGGCTGCCCGCGATCCCCGAGGAGGTCGAGGGCCACGCCATGACGGGCACCGCGGGCAGTGTGGCCTCGGGGCGTATCGCGTACAGCTTCGGTCTGACGGGTCCGGCGGTGACGGTGGACACGGCGTGCTCGTCGTCGCTGGTGGCGCTGCATCTGGCGGTGCAGGCGCTGCGGCAGGGCGAGTGCTCGATGGCGCTCGCGGGCGGGGTCGCGGTGATGTCGACGCCGGATCTCTTCACCGAGTTCAGCCGGCAGCGGGGCCTGGCGCGGGACGGCCGCTGCAAGGCGTTCGCCGCCACCGCCGACGGCATGAGCGCGGCCGAGGGCGTGGGCCTGCTGCTGGTGGAGCGTCTGTCGGACGCGCGGCGCAACGGGCACCAGGTGCTGGCGGTGATCCGTGGTTCGGCGGTCAACCAGGACGGCGCCTCCAGCGGCCTTACCGCGCCCAACGGCCCCGCACAGCGGCGGGTCATCCGGCAGGCGCTCGCGAGCGCCGGGCTCGCCCCGTCCGACGTCGACGTGGTGGAGGCGCACGGCACGGGCACCACCTTGGGCGACCCGATCGAGGCGCAGGCGCTGCTCGCGACATACGGGCAGAACCGCGCCGAGGAGCGGCCGTTGCTGCTCGGCTCCCTCAAGTCCAACATCGGCCACACGCAGGCCGCGGCAGGCGTCGCCGGGGTCATCAAGGTGGTCGAGTCGATGCGGCACGGTGTGGTGCCGAGGACGTTGCATGTCGATGAGCCGACGCCGCATGTGGACTGGGCTTCGGGTGCGGTGGAGTTGGTGACCGAGGGTCGTGCGTGGCCGGAGACGGGGCGTGTGCGGCGTGCGGGTGTGTCGTCGTTCGGTGTGAGTGGCACGAACGCGCATGTGATCGTGGAGCAGGCTCCGGCGGTCGCCGAGGTTGCGGCTGAGCCCGGTCCGGCTGGTGTGGTGGCCGGTGGTGGTGTGGTGCCGTGGGTGGTGTCGGGCCGGTCGGGCGCGGCGCTGCGTGGGCAGGCCGGGCGGTTGCGGGAGTTCGCGGCGGCTTCCGAGGCGTCGGTTGTCGATGTGGGCTGGTCGTTGGCGTCGTCGCGGGCGGGTCTTGAGCACCGGGCCGTGGTGCTCGGTTCGGACCGCGAGGAGCTGCTCGCCGCGCTGGAGGCGGTCGCGGCGGGCAAGCCCGCCGAAGGTGTCGTGTCCGGGGTGCGGGCCGATGACGCCGACGGTGTGGTGTTCGTCTTCCCCGGCCAGGGTTCGCAGTGGGCGGGCATGGCGATCCAACTCCTGGACTCCTCGCCGGTGTTCGCCCACCGGTTCACGCAGTGCGCGGCCGCGTTGGCGCCGCACATCGATTGGGTGCCCGAGGACGTTCTGCGAGAGCGGGA
>NZ_JBSFRK010000114.1:0-4796 GCF_053589195.1 Streptomyces sp. NPDC003379
AGGCGTACGCCTTGTCGGCCCGCACCCGGTTCGGTCGGGTGCGGGGTCTGCCGGCCCCGGCGCGACGCACCCGGATTTTCTCCAGCACGGGCTCGAATTGCGGGGAGTCCCCACGCTGCCCGGCTGTGATCACGATCGACATGGGCTTCTGTCCCTGCTCGACGGCCAGGTGCAGTTTGGTGGTGAACCCGCCGCGTGAGCGCCCCAGTCCGTGATCTCCGGGCTCGGTGAAGACACCGCCCGGCGGTTCCTTTTGCAGGTCACCCTGCTTGCGTGCCTCGGCCGCATGCTGATGAGCGCGGCACACGGTGGAGTCGATGCTGAGGTCCCACGTGATCACGCCCTTGGCGTCGGCCAGGGACTGGAGCCGGGTGAGGACTCGGTGCCAGGTGCCGTCCCGCTGCCAGCGGCGGAACAAGTCGTAGATCCGGCCCCACGGTCCGTACTGGCCGGGCACGTCCCGCCACGGCACACCGGTCCTGACCCGGAACCGTATGCCGTCGATCAGCTGCCGCCGGGACCAGACGGGCGGTCGCCCTGACTTCCTCCCCGTAGGCAACAACGGCTCTAACACCGTCCACTGTTCATCCGTGAGATCTCCCCGACCCATGAACCGTGATCATTCACACCTCAAGATCCACTTTCGATACACGGCCTAGACGACAGCACGTATACCGGCGTCACCGGCAGCCGCGCCGGGCTGGAAGCCCTCTCCGCTATCGTCGCCGGCGCATCCCTGGCCTGCACCGACCTCGCCGAGGCCATCTCCGCCAATCCGTACGAGGGAGCGCCCTTCGCCGGATATCCGGCCGACGACGCCCAAGCCCGCGCGGCGCGTCACGGCGAGGCCATCCCCCGCATGAACGGCCACCTCAAGGACGCCGCCCACCAGCTCAACGTGGGGGCAACCGCCTGTCACTACCTCGCCACCAGCATCAATAGCAGCCTGCCGACCACATCACCGCACCCGCCGCAGGCCGTGGCCAAGCTCAATGACACCCAGCGCTCGGCCCTGAAGTCACTGGCGCTGGGAGAAGGACGCTATGAGCGGGTGCAGCAGCAAGGACGGAGCGTCACCCGGGTCGCGGCCAAGGACGGCACCCGCATCTCCCTCGCCACCTTCCGGACCCTCGCCAGGCACGGCCTCGTCACCACCGACACCAGCACCCCTTTGCGCGTCGGCCAGGCCATCACGGTCACCGAGCAGGGGCAGCGCGCTCTCGTCCAATCCCGGCCCACCGCCACCCTCACCACCACAGCGGTGCCAACGCCCAAAACCTCCGCGACTCCAGCCGTACGCCGGTGACGGGACGCGCCTCCGAGAGCCCACACCGGCTCCTCCCCCGCGCCATCTCACCGGAACCCGAACACGCGCCCGCTGCCTCGCCGCCGACCATGCCCCCTCACCGAACGGATCCTTCCCCTCCTCAATGACCGCCCACCTCTCCCCGCCCGAAGCACTGCTCGCGCTCGGTGCCGACTACAACCGCCACAACGACGCGCTCCACTCGCTGTACGTCATGGAGATCAACGGCGCCAGGCCCGCGACCGCGGTCGGCAGGCAGATCCCTCGCACGCAACACCTGGCCAAGTCGGCGCTCCACATCGTCGAGGCACTGAACGAGCAGCCGATGTTCCCCAGCGCCGGGATCCGCGGTCTACGCACGCATCCGGCAGCTCGCCCATCTCGCCCTCGACGCTGCCGATCACCTCCTGGACGCCGAGGACATCCTCGACGACATCCGCGTCGGCGCTCCCAACGAGGACGGGGTGCCCCTGACCGCTGAGGAGGCCCATGAGGAGGTGAGGGGCCGCCTCATCCTCGTACGGGACCTGACCGCTCTCGGCGCCGACGACGCACTGGCCACCGCGGAACTCCTGACCGTCGAGCTGCGCCACCAGCGTCTCCTGCCCGCGAGCCGGTCGCTCGACCTCTCGCCCACGCAGCACACCGCCCTGCGTGCCGCCGCCCAGGGCTTCGTGACGATCGACCGGCACACCGACAAGCCGAGGATCAGCCACGACGATGTCCGCGTCAGCATCAGCACCATCCGCTCCCTGGAAGCCCGGGGACTCCTCGGCCGCGAGGAGTCCCCACGGATCCTGCACGACGAACGCGTCCACCTGACTGTTGACGGCTGCCGCACCCTGGCAGCGAGCTTCGGGCACCCGCGGCCTCCGGCCCTGACCACCGCTCGCCCGGCAGAACCCCTGGCCACCGCCACGCCCGCGCGCTCCCGATGACATACGGGCCTGCGCCGTCCGACCGTCTCGTGGTCGCACGGCCCCGCCCTCTCGCTCCGCCTGGAGATCCGTCCACGACCACGGTGCGCGAACCCGCCGAGGGCATCAGCCGGGTTCCCGCGCCGCTCTGACGGCAATGCCCGCGCTCGTGCAGCCCGCCGCGCCGTCCCCGGCACCCCTGCGGCGCTGAGCCTCCTCCTTCCCTCCTGCCTCATTCCCTAAGGTCGCACCATTTCCGAATCCCCCGCCTTCCGATGCATTTCTCTAGGCGCTGGAGTGCAATCCAGCGCCATGCTCGCCCTGTCCGCCAAGGGCATTCTCCCCAAGGTCGATTACGCGATATTCGCCGACACCGGCTGGGAGCCGCAGGCCGTTTACCAGCATCTCGACCGACTGGAGCGGGACATAGCCACCCCGGCCGGAATACCCATTCTGCGAGTCTCCTCCGGGAACATCAGAAAGGATGCACTCGACCCGGATCACCGCTTCGCTTCCATGCCGCTCTACATCCTGAACAAAGATGGCAAGCCGGGCATGACCAGGCGCCAATGCACTGGTGAGTACAAAATTAAGCCCCTGAAAAAGCAGGTGCGCGAACTCCTCGGATACCCCTATCCAGCACGCATCCCCCGAGGCGTTTTCGTGGAACAGTGGGTCGGCATCTCGACGGATGAATTCCACCGAGCCAAGGACTCGGACGTCAAATACATGCGCAACCGCCACCCACTCATCGATATGGACTGGTCCAGGACTGATTGTGTCCGGTACTTGACATCACTCGGGCTAGCGGACACCCCGAAATCCAGCTGCCTCGGGTGCCCATTTCATGGAAACGCCCAGTGGCGATCCATCCGGGACTCCTCGCCACAGGAGTGGGCGGATGTGGCGGCCTTCGACGCAGCCATCCGGCAAGGCAACGCCCGCGCCAACGCCACCGGCAACCGACTGCTGGGAGAAGCATTCCTGCACCGCTCGCGCGTGCCGCTCGACCAGGCGCCGATCGACCATGTCACCGCTGCCGAATGGGCCGCCCTGCAGCAAGAACTCGGCGACAGCGCAGCAGACGCCCAGGACCTGGAAGACGGCGTCATCGACGGCTGCTCCCCATGGACCTGCCGCGGCGAAGTCGAGCCAGATCAGGGCGATTTCGGGCTGGCCTCTTGATTCTTGATCTGTTCGCTGGCCCCGGGGGATGGAGCCAGGCCCTGACCGTGTTCGGGGTACGGGACGTGGGCCTGGAATGGGACGAGTGGGCGTGCAAAACTCGTGCTGCAGCAGGGCAGTTGACGATCCGCACCGATGTCGCGGCCTACCCCCTCTGGCCCTTCCTCGGCCGGATCACCGGCCTGATCGCGAGCCCGCCGTGCCAGGCATGGTCAATGGCCGGCAAGCGCCTCGGGCTCCTCGACCAGCCCCTGGTCCACCAGGCCGTCGCCGACCTCGCCCAGGGCCTGGACACCCGCGAACAGCTGCTCGCCGCCTGCCGTGACCCACGCTCCCTGCTCGCCGCCGAACCCATGCGCTACCTGCACGCCCTGCACCAGCACGGTCAGCCGGAGTGGGTCGCGATGGAAGAAGTCCCCGACGTCCTGCCCCTGTGGCGCCAGTACGCCACGATCCTGCGCACCTGGGGGTACTCGGCCTGGACCGGGATCTTGAATGCGGCCGACTACGGCGTGCCACAGACCAGGCGGCGGGCAATCCTGCTCGCCTCGCGCACGCGCACCGCCGAGCCACCGCCGCCCACACACGCCAAACACGCCGAGCCCGAGTCGCTGTTCGGCCCGGGCCGCGCCCGCTGGATCTCCATGGCCGAGGCCCTCGGCTGGGGCGCCACCGACCGCCCCGTACCGACCGTGTGCGCCGGGGGCGGCCCCGGTGGCGGGCCCGAGCCGTTCCCCTCCGGCTCCCGCAAGACCCTCAGCGACGCCCGCGACCGCGGCACCTGGAAGCCACACCCGCCCGCCAACTCGACTGCCGCTGGGGCGGATGGCCGGGCAGAGAATACCGTCCCCGCCCCACAGGCGACGCCCACGGTGTGGCACTGGACCCTGCGCAGCAACAACCAGGCCAACGCCACCGTCCGCACCATCGATGAGCCGGCCGGGACCCTGTTCTTCGGCCACCGGGCCAACGAGTGCGTGGGGCAGGCCGAGCCGGCCCCCTCCACGCCACCGGGCACGGTCTCAGCCCCGGATCCGATCCGGATCACCGCCGCCGAGGCCGGCATCCTGCAGACCTTCCCCGCCGACTACCCCTGGCAGGGCAACAAGGGCCAGATCTTCAGCCAGGTCGGCAACGCCGTCCCGCCCCGGCTCGCAGCCCACCTGCTGGCACCGCACCTCGGCAAGACCCTCACCCCCAACGACTTCACCCTGGCTTCCTAATGCTGTTGTCAATGCGGCTTCGAGCGATCTTTCGCCGCTTCAGGGCCTGGCCTGGATCTCCAGCTGGGGCGGCGGGCCCGTGGGCGCCCCCCCCGGGCGCCCCCGCCCCAGGGCGCCCGATATCGCGCCGGGGCGGGAAGCCAGGGGGGGGGGTTGGCGATAGAA
>NZ_JBSFRK010000115.1:0-4764 GCF_053589195.1 Streptomyces sp. NPDC003379
ACCTCCAACACACACTCCCGAAACACCTCACACCCCTCAAACAACTCCCACCCCATCCCCAACCACTGACCCCCCTGACCCGGAAACACCAGGACAGGACGCTCCCGCCCGGAAGCGGCGGCTCCTGTGACGACGCCGCCCGGGACGGTCTCGCCGCGGCTGAGTGCCTCCAGGGCGTCGAGCAGCCGTGGGCGGTCCGCGGCGAGGACGACGGCGCGGTGGGTGAGTTCGGCGCGGGCGCTCAGGGCCGCGCTCACGTCGACGGGGTCGTGGCCGGGGGCCGCCGTGGCCCACTGGTGCAGGCGCTCGGCCTGTCCGCGCAGGGACTCCTCGCCGCGCGCGGACAGCATCCACGGCACGACTGGCAACTCGGGGCGTGAGCGCGGGAGTTGGTTGGCAGCGGCCCGTTCCTCCGGTGCCTGCTCCAGGATGACGTGTGCGTTCGTACCGCTGATGCCGAAGGACGACACGCCCGCGCGACGCGGGCGGCCCGTACGCGGCCAGGGAAGGTGGTCCGTCAGGAGACAGACGTCGCCCTCGGTCCAGTCCACGGCGGGGGTGGGCTCGTCCACGTGCAGGGTCTTCGGCAGCAGCCCGTGCCGCAGCGCCATCACTGTCTTGATCAGCGAGGCCGCGCCGGCCGCGGCCTGCGCGTGTCCGATGTTGGACTTCACGGAGCCGATCCACAGCGGTTCGCCCGTGCGCTCCTGTCCGTACGTGGCGAGCAGCGCCTGCGCTTCGATGGGGTCACCGAGTTTCGTCCCCGTGCCGTGCGCCTCCACCGCGTCCACGTCCGCCGGTGAAAGGCCCGCGCTCGCCAACGCCGCCCTGATGACGCGCTGTTGGGAGGGGCCGTTGGGTGCGGCCAGGCCGCTGCTCGCGCCGTCCTGGTTGACGGCCGAACCGCGCACCACCGCCAGCACGCGGTGCCCGAGGCGACGCGCGTCCGAGAGGCGCTCGACGACGAGCACGCCGAGGCCCTCGGCCGTGCTGAGACCGTCCGCGTCCGCCGCGAACGCCTTGCAGCGGCCGTCCTCGGCGAGTGCGCGCTGCCGGGAGAGCCCCATGAGCAGCGCGGGGCTCGCGAGGATGGTCACGCCGCCCGCCAGCGCCAGCGTGCAGTCGCCGTCACGCAGGGCCTGGCACGCCTGGTGGAGGGCGACCAGCGAGGAGGAGCAGGCGGTGTCGACGGAGACGGCGGGGCCTTCGAGGCCCAGCGCGTAGGCGACACGTCCGGAGAGCACGCTGAAGGAGTTGCCCATCATGGCGAAGCCCTCGGACTCGCGGGGCTCCTTCTCCAGGTCCGGTACGTAGTCGGAGCCGAGCGCGCCGACGAAGACACCGGTACGGCTGCCGCGCAGACCCTGCGGGTCGATGTCCGCCCGCTCCAACGCCTCCCACGACACTTCGAGCAGCAACCGCTGCTGCGGATCCATCGCCAACGCCTCACGCGGCGAGATACCGAAGAACTCCGCGTCGAACTCCCCGGCCTCGTGGACGAATCCGCCCTCGCGGACGTACGAGGTGCCGATTCGGCCGGGGTCGGGGTCGTAGAGCTTGGCCAGGTCCCAGCCTCGGTCCGTGGGGAAGGCGGAGATGACGTCCGCCCCTTCCGTCGCCACGCGCCACAGCCCCTCGGGCGAGTCCGCGCCGCCGGGGAACCGGCACGCCATGCCGACGATCGCCATGGGTTCGTCGGTGCGCGTCGTCCTGTTCGCCTCGGGGGTGGCCGACGCTGTCCGTGTCGTCGTCCCGGCGCCGAGTCCGTCGTGCAGGTGGGCGGCCAGGGCGACCGGGGTGGGGTAGTCGAAGATCAGGGTGGCGGGCAGTCGCCGTCCGGTGGCGACGGTCAGCCGGTTGCGGAGTTCCACGGCGGTGAGGGAGTCGAAACCCAGGTCCAGGAAGCCGCGTCGGGCGTCCACGTCCTGGAGGTTCCCGTGGCCGAGGACGGCGGCGACATGTGTGCGCACCAGTTCCAGGAGGACGTGCTCACGCTCGCCCTCCGGTACGGACGCCATGCGGCGGGCGAAGTCGGAGGCGGTGGCGTGCGCTCCCTGGGCCGCGACCCGCACGGGGGCGCGTACCAGGCCGCGCCACAGCACGGGCAGGGTGCGCTCGGCGGCCTGGGCACGGAGCCGGGGGAAGTCCATCCTGGCCGCCACGACCAGCGGTTCGCCCGCCGCGAGAGCGCTGTCAAGCACCTCGGGGACGGCGTCGGGGACGGTGCCGGACGACGACAGGGCGAGGGCGGTGGCGGACGCTCCGCGCGCGGCGCGCCGCTGGGCGAGCGCCGCGAGGAAGGCTCCCGCCCCTGCCGCTTCGGCGGCTTCGAGGCCACCACCGAGGGCGGCCGCGTCGGTCGAGCACAGCAGGAGTTGCACGGGGCGTCCTGCCGTCACGGTGTCGCCGTCGGCGGGCTCTTCCAGTTCCTCGACGAGTCGGTGGGTGTCCAGGGCGGCCCGGAGGCCGGTGGCGGCGTGGATGACGGTGAGGGGTGCGCTGCCGGCCGGGATGCGGGCGAGGAGGCGTCGCCGCGCGTCGAAGGCCATCGGGGTGGCTGCCTCGACGACGACATCGGCTCCCAAGACCCTCAGTTCGTCGGCGAGTTCCTCCAGCTCCGCAGGCAACGGCTCGTCATGCTCGTCTCCGGTCGCGAGAAAGACATGGCGTACGCCGCGCTGTGCGACCACGTGGCGCAGTACCGCCGCGCCGCGTGCGTCGGGGGCTCCGATGAGGAGGGCGGTGGCGTCGTCGCGGGGCTCGTCCTCGGCACCGGCGAACACGTCGTCCTGCGTGGTGATGCCCAGCCGGGCGAGCCGGGGGACGAGGGGCTGTCCGTCGCGCACGGCGATCTGGGACTCGTCGGACCACGCCATGGCGGCGAAGAGCACCGGCCAGTCGGGGGCGGGCGTCGCGGCGTCCAGGTCGACCAGCGCGAAGGCGCCGGGGCGTGCCGTCTGTGCGGCGCGCACGAGCCCCCAGACCGGCGCGGCGTCGAAATCCTGAGGGGTGTCCTCGGGGCCGGTGCCGACGGCGCCCCGGGTGAGCACGGCGAGGCGGACGGCCTCGAAGCGTGTGTCGTTCAGCCACGCCTCGATGAAGCGCCGGACCTGCCGTGTGAGTTCCAGCGCGCGGTCCGTGCCCTGCCGGTCGGCGGGGGCGCCTTCGGCGCGGCTGACGCAGTCGAGGACGACGAGGTCCGGGAGATCCGGGGCGGCGGGGCTGCCGTCGGCGTCCTGCCCGAGGACTTCCGCGAAGGCCGCCACCGGGCTGTCGTCAGCGCCGTGGCCACTCTGGCAGGCGTCGACGCGAAGTACGTACGTGGTGGGCTCCGCAGGGGCGGGCAGCGGGTCCAGCGGAGTCCAGCGGAGGCGCAGGAGGGTGTCGGGTGACTGCCCCTCGGAGGCGGACAGGGCCTGCGCCCCGACGGAGCGGAGGATCAGGCTCTGCGCGTGGGCGACGGGATCCCCGGCGGTGTCGGCGATCGTGACACTCATCGCGTCGGGACCCGAGGGAGCGAGGCGGACGCGGATGTCCGTGGCACCGGCGGCGTGCAGGGTGACGCCGTTCCAGGAGAACGGGAGCCACGTGCCGTCCGCCGGCAGGATGCCGCCGATCGCGGCGGCGTGCAGCGCGCCGTCGAGGAGGGCGGGATGGATGCCGTAGGGCCGTGCGGCGGCGCTACGGGCCGCCTCCGGCAGGCTCACTTCGGCGAACACTTCGTCGCCGCGGCGCCAGGCGGCACGCAGGCTCTGGAAGGCGGGGCCGTAGGTATAACCGCGTGCAGTCAACTCTTCGTACATTCCGGCGACTTCGACCGGTTCGGCGCCCGGGGGCGGCCAGGCCGCGAAGTCTCCGCAAGCGGCAGGCGCGGCTGCGCCGGAGGGCGCGAGCAGGCCTTCGGCGTGCGTCACCCACACGCCGTCCTCGTCGTCGCCCGCACGCGAGTGGACGGCGACGGTGCGCCGTCCCGTCTCCTCGGGGGCGCCGACGGCCACCTGGACGCAGAGGTCTCCGTGGCCGGGGACGGCGAGGGGGCTCTGCAGGGTCAGTTCCTCCAGGTGACGGCACTCGGTCTCCTGCCCGGCGCGCAGGGCCAGTTCGACGAACGCCGTGCCCGGTACCAGGGGCGCCCCGCCGACGGTGTGATCGGCCAGCCACGGCTGCGCCCGCTGCGACAGACGTCCGGAGAGCACGAGGCCGCCGCCGTCGGCCAGCCGCACCACGGCTGACAGCAGTCCGTGTTCGGCGGCGCCCAGCCCGGCCCGTGTCACCTCCGCGCCCGGGTCCGCCTCCACCCAGAAGCGGCGGCGCCGGAAAGCGTAGGTGGGAAGTTCCACGGAGCGGCCGTCGCGTCCGGGGCAGAACGCCTTCCAGTCCACCGGCACACCGGCCACCCACGCCTGCGCCACGGCCTCCACGACCGTACGCACCTCGCCCCGGTCCCGGCGCATCGCCGCAATCAGCACCATCTCCGGCGCCTCATCAGCCACACACTCCACGCCCGAAGCGGCAAGACCCCCACCCGGGCCGATCTCCACACACACCCCGACACGCTCCCGGGCCAACGTACGCATTCCCTCGTAAAAACGCACCGGCTCACGAACCTGCCGCACCCAGTAATCCGCCGAACACAAATCCTCGTCAGAAATCAACTCACCCGTCACATCGGAAACGACCGGAATCCGCGACGGACGGAAATCAACCCCCTCCGCCACCTTCCGGAAATCCTCCAACATCCCATCCATCAACGGCGAATGAAAC
>NZ_JBSFRK010000116.1:0-4614 GCF_053589195.1 Streptomyces sp. NPDC003379
GGAGACCTTCGCCCGGCCCGCGCACAACTGCGCCCTCACCGTGTTGGAGACGGACTTCCTCACCGCAAGTGCCGCAGCACGCGATCAGGAGCGGCGGGCGGCGACCCGGGCCGCACGCCGGCTGCGTACGCTGATCGGTTCGCTGTCCGCTGTGGTCGTGCTCGCCCTCGTGGCAGGCGTCATCGCCTGGCAGCAGACGCGGCAGAGCGACCGGCAGCAGGAACTGGCCGCCGCGCGCAGGGCAGCCGCCGTGGCGAACGGGTTACGCTCCTCCGACCCCAGGCTGGCGCTCCAACTCAGCGTCGCGGCCTGGAGCCTTGGCCATACGCCGGAGACGAAGTCGGCGCTGCTGGGCGCCTTGGAGCAGCGGGAGCGGGCGAGGTTCGAGCCGCCGGCCTCCGACTCCTACGTCCAGCAGTTCCTGAGCGGCGGTGGTCGCACCCTCACCCGCATCGACAAGAGGCGTATCACGGTGTGGAACGCGGAGACGGGCCGGGTGACCGGCACCTACCGTGCGTTGCCGCGTCACACGGACCCATGGGTAGGCGCCAGTGTCGAACACAGCCCCGACGGGGCGGTGCTCGCCATCCGCACGGGCCACGGCATGCGGGTGCGGCTGTGGGACATCCGGGCCGGACGGTACCGCGGCTCCGCCTTCGGCCCTTCCCGTTCCGCAACCTCGTCCTCCAAGGGGTTCAGCAGGAGCGGGCGGGCGATGTACTTCAGCTTCGACGACAGCAGCTTCGGCGACAGCGGCGTAGAGGTGTGGGACACGCGCACCGGCCGGCAGCTGTTCAAGAGTTCCGCCTTGGATGCCGTCCTGGCGGAGGCGGTGGACGTCAGCGCGGACGGCCGCCTGCTGGCTCAGTGCGGCAAGAACGGTCGGGCCGAGTTGTGGAACATGCGCCAGAACCGCCGATCGGTTGCTGACTGGATCACGAAAGTGCCTTGCCGGGCTCTGTACGGCATACAGTTCTCCCCCGACGGACGAAGCCTGGCGGTGGGGGATGGGCAGGGGTTGCGGCGCTGGCGGCTCTCTTCAGGGAAGGAACTGCCCAGGCTCCGCCAGACGTCCCCGGAGCAGTATTTCTTCAGCGACGACGGGAAGTTCGTGGCGGGCGCGGGCAGGAACGAGATCCTGCTCTGGCGCCTTGACCGGCCGCAGGCCCCGGTCTTCCGCCACGCGCTGGCCGACGAGTACGAGTACCCCGGCGAGGTCCGAATCGACATGAGGTCCCGTGCGATCCGCTACGTGGTCAGAGGGGTCGGCGCCCAACCCGTCGTACATACACTCGATCTGGGCCGGTCCATCACCTCGTCCTGGCGTGCGCAAACCGTCAAGAACGCCACGTTCAGCGCGGACGGCAGCACACTGGCCCTGGCCCGGAAGGGGGCCCGAGCGGACCGCTTCACCCTGCTCGACCGCAGCGGCAAGACCATAACGGAGATTCCCAGGCCGGCGCCGTCCGCCTCACCCAAGGAGGACGGCTCGATCCCGCTGATGTCACTGAGCGGCGACGGGGACCGCTTCGCCTATGGCCTCGACAAGTCGCCGTACGGCGCACACCGGATCCGCGTGTGGGATACGAGGAGGAACCGGCTGGTCACAACCCTCACCCCCGCAAACGCGGACGTGGGTTTCAACGCGGTTGCCCTCAGCCCGGACGGCCGGAAGGCGCTGACCACCGATGGGGACAGCGGAGTCAAGGTCTGGGACACCCGCAGCGGAAAGCTGCTGCGGACCCTGCACGAGCCGGATCGTGGCAATGGCAACGTGCGGGTCCGTAGCATCGGCGTACTCAGCGCTGACGGCACGAAGCTCCTGACGGACACCGGTGCCCTGATCAGGGTGTCCGACGGCAAAATCTTGCCCACCGAACTCGGGCAGTGCGATGTCTGCCTGTTCGCGTTCGGCCCGGACTCGCGCCGGATCGCCGCGGCGAAGAACTGGGGGACGGTATCCCTGTGGGACGGCACCCTGCGTACACCGCTGGGCACACTGCCCGGCACCCTTTTCCGTGCCACACCCGGGGAACCCGAGGAAGCAACCGCGATGGCCTTCTCCCCGGACGGCACCACCCTCGCCGTCGCCGGGAATCAGGGCACCCTGCGGCTGTGGGACATGACCTCCCAGCAACCCCTCGGCCCCGCCCTGCCCACTCCAGGCGACCGCATCCTGTCCCTGGCCTTCAGCCCGGACGGCGGCACACTGTACGCCGCAGGTGAACACGTGCCGTGGCAGAAGTACGACATCGACCCGGACCGAGCCGTCGACACGGTGTGCGCACGCGCCGGGGCTTCGCTGTCCCCAGCCGCTTGGAACAGGTTTCTCCCCGAAGTCCCCTACCGGAAGCTGTGCTGACCCTCGTCACGCGTGCCACGATATTCGCCATATGTGGTGCGGGCATCGGCCTGCCTTGACCATTTCCGGAAAGGCGGCAGGTCTGGGGGTGTAGCGATCTTCGCAGCTATCCGGCGAGTGGGCTATCTGAGGAGTGGGCTATCCGGCCCCGGAGGAGGGTGACTCGCGACGAACTGTGAGATCCGCCCGGCAGCCCCCTGCTTCAGGCGGACTCCACGGTTCACCGCAACGCGTGGAACTCCTACAGTAACGGAACGCGCCGGTCGGGGAGGCAGCATGATTCCTGAGAAGTCGACCATCCCCGTCGGCACCAGATCCACGAATGCGCTCCTGCCCGGGACAGGGTGGATCTACACCGCGAGGCTTCTACACCACCCATGAGGACAACGGAAACTTCTACCCTTGTGCATCGCCGATGCCAGCGCCGCTGAACGATTCGCGGGCGAATACACCGACGCCCACAGGCTTGTCGGTGCCAGTGGGGAGAGGCAGCAGGCTTGGCTTGTGCACTGCCACGACGCGGCCGCCTCTTAACTCGGTACTCGGCAAGGCAACCGTGAGACCGGGCCGATCATCCCTCGAAAGGATCGGCACCCAAATGAGGATGAGGCTGCGTGCTTGTGTACCTGCCTGCTGTCATAAGCGCGTACGCTTCACCACCGCACATGGGTTACTGCTGTCCCGGGGCGGCCAGCCATCAGAGTGCGTTCGCAGGGCGTGCTCATGATGAGTGCTCAGTGGCAAGCACACCGCGGCTCGCAGGCCCACCTGTACTGACGAAAGGTCCACTGTTGTGTCAGATGTTCAGCCGGTAGTCAGCGGAGTCCAGGCCGACTACGCCGCCCGTGTAGCCGCGGACCTGGAAACGAACCGCAAGGAACAGCAACGCATCGGAGCTGAGGTGGCGGCGCTACAGGAGCAGTTGCGAGCGCTGGAGAGCGACTGCGCGGTGTTGATGAGCGTGCAGGAGGCACTTGGCTCTTCCGAGACATCTGCGGGTGTCACCAAGAAGGCTTCGTCCCGCAAGAGGCAAGTGCCTGCCCCACGGGCCGGCGCGCGCAAGTCCGGCGCGGCCCGAACGGAGAGCGCCACAGCCACCGGCACCAAAGAGAAAGCGGCCAAGAAGCCGTCCAAGGCCGCTGCGGAGAAGCCGGCCGTGCCTGCTGGCCCGACGTTGGTGGAGCTGATCAGCGACCACCTCGCCAGGCAGAGCGAACCGCGCTCCGCAGCTGAAATTACCACCGCACTCGCTAAGGCCCACTCCGATCGGAATATCAAGGCCACCGTCGTGCGCACCACGGTGGAGGGACTGGTCGCCAAGGGCAGGGCCGAGCGCACCAAGCAGGGTTCCTCGGTCTTCTACACCGCAGCCGTCCCGGCAGAGTCTCCCGCCGAGCAGCAGCCGGAGACGTCCACCAGCTGAACGTCTGCACGCGTCCGCTCATCGCCCCCGGCCCCTCAAAATCGCCCACTGGCCGGGGGCATTGAAGGCTTGCGGCGTTGAACGCTCCGCTCCTACGTCCGCTGGCCCCTGCTGCCCCGTGCCCGCCGCCACCAACGCCAACGCCTACGCGGCGGCGGGGTGAAGCACAGGATCCGCTGGGCCTCGGCGCTCGTGCGGAGGACTCTCCTCGACCTGGGCCTGGGACACCCACGCCAGCGGCGGGCACCGACGAGAGCTCCTGCGGGTCGGGCTGCCCGGCCAGCGGGTCGAGGTGGCGTCGCTCGGGGTCGGCTATGGACGTGCCGTGGCTGATGAGGGGCCACTGGGCGTTCCCGAGGGCGCTGCGGATCCGCTGTGCCACGCCGGGCAGCGTGTTGAGCAGTTCCTGAGAACGCGTGTTGAGCCCCCATGCCTTCGGCAGTGTGGACGTACTCGGCCGATGCTCCACCAGCAGCGGGCGCACACCGCGTGCGGCAAGGCTCAAAGCGGTGGTGAGCCCGGTGTAGGCGCCTTCGACGATGAGTACGGGAACTCGCGGGACTGACATGGCATCGGCCTCCGTTGCTGCTGTGTTCAGGCCGGGCCGGAGCGGAGTTCGGGTGGTGAATTCCAGCTTGACGATTCGTCGGGCTTCCGGCCACCTTCGGCCAGTGCAGCCAGTTGTCGGGCACGTTCCTGTACAACTGTGCCGCGATGCCGGCCTCGGGGCTTTTCTCGCTGCCCTTGCGGCGCCTCAGCGCTGTGGTGCGGGGAACGCCACGGGGCTGCGCAGGCCGGAGCGGCCGACCGCGCGTACACCGAAGAAGAC
>NZ_JBSFRK010000117.1:0-4211 GCF_053589195.1 Streptomyces sp. NPDC003379
GCCCACAGGTGGTTGACCATGCCCGACCGCTGGACCATCGCCCCCTTGGGGCGACCCGTGGAACCGGACGTGAACATCACATACGCCAGATCCAACCCGCCCCCGACAGCCTGAGGCAGGGCACGCGCGGTCAGACCGTCTTCCAGAGAGATGAGGGCGATGAGGGCGTCGGCGGTGAGTTCCCGGGCGTGCGCCTCGTATCCGGAGCCCACGAGCAGGAAGCGGGCCCCGCTGTCCTTCAGCAGAGCGGCGTTACGGGCCACCGGCGCGGACGGGTCCAGCGGCAGATACGCGCCGCCCGCACCCAGCACACCCAGTACACCCGCCACGAACGGCACACCCGGGTCGGCCAGCATCGCCACCACCGAACCGGTGGTGACACCGGCCTCGGTGAGGCCCGCCGACAGGCCGCCGGCCGACTCGACCAGCTGCCCGTAGGTGACGGATCCGGCGTTGTCCGTGACGGCGGTCTCGTCGGGGATGCGGGCGGCGACGGCCCGTACCCGCTCGACGACGCCGAGGCTCTCCTCGGTGATCGAGGGGTCCCAGGTGCCCAGCAGGCCGCCGAGCTCACCGGATACGCCGGGCCTGCCGAGGATTCCGGGAGCGGTCACGTCGATGTGGGCGAGGGGGAGTTCGGGCTGTCCGGCCACCGTGCGCAGCAGGTGCTCGAACATCACGGCGACCCGCTCGACGTCCGCGCGTGTGAACAGGTCCGGCGCGTAGTCCAGGCGCAGGTTCAGGGTGTCGCCCGGGAAGACCGCCATGCTCAGCGGGTGGTGACGGGCGTCCCTGGCCTCGGCGTTCACCACGCGGGGGCCGCCGCCGGAGGTGCCGTTGTTGAGGCCGCCCGCGTCCAGCGGGAAGTTCTCGAAGAGGACCACCGTGTCGAAGACCTCTCCGGAGAGCCCGGCGGCCTTGTGGATCTCGACGAGGCCGAGGTGCTCGTGCGGCAGCAGCGCCGTCTGCTGGTCCTGGAGGGCGCGCAGCAGCTCCGCGAGGGTGGCCCCGGGGTGCAGGCGGGCACGGACCGGGACCGTGGTGAGGAACATGCCGATCATCGACTCGACGTCCGGTACCTCGGCGGGGCGGCCGGAGGTGACGGCGCCGAAGACGACGTCCTGGCGTCCGGTGAGCCGTCCCAGGAGCAGCGCCCAGCAGCCCTGCACCACGGAGTTGAGGGTCAGGCCCTGTCCGCGGGCCCACCCGGAGAGCGCCGCTGTCAGCTCCGCGGGGACCTCGGCCCGTACGGAGTCGGGCAGCACCGGCGTGCGGTCGGGGTCGGCCGGGACGAGCAGCGTGGGCTCGGCCACGTCGCCGAGCGCCGCGCTCCAGGCCGACCGCGCCGCATCGCGGTCCTGCGCGGCCAGCCAGGCCAGGTAGGAGCGGTACGGGGCGGGGTCCGGCAGTGCGGTGACGTCCGTGCCGGGCGCGCACAGCGCGAACAGCTCCTTGACGAGGAGCGGCATCGACCAGCCGTCGACCAGGATGTGGTGGCTGGTCCAGATGAAGCGGTGCTGTCCTTCGCCGTGCGTGACGAGCGTGAAGCGCAGCAGCGGCGGGGCCGCCAGGTCGAAGCGCCGGGTGCGCTCGGATTCGGTGATCCGGTCCAGCTCGGCGGTGCGCTCGCCTTCCGGCAGGTGGCGCAGGTCGGCCTCGCGCCAGGGCAGTTCGGCGCTCTGCGGGACGATCTGCACCGGGGGGCCGTCGGGACGGGCACGGAAGGCGGCGCGCAGGTTCGGGTGCCGGTCGAGGAGCGTCTGCCCGGCGGCGCGCAGCACGGCGGGGTCGAGGTCGCCCGCCACGTCGGCGACGATCTGCAGGGTGTAGAGGTCGACGGCGTCCTGACCGTCCCCACCGGCGGCGTCGTACTCCGCGTGGAACAGCATGCCCTGCTGGAGGGGAGTGAGCGGCAGGATGTCGGCCAGTGCCGTGCCGGACCGCGCGAGGTCACCCTCGTACTGCTCGATCTCCTCCTGTGTCAGCTCCACCAGCGGCAGGTCGGAGGGGGTGTGGCCGCCCGCGTCCGGGCGGGCGGCCTCCCGGGAAAGCAGCTCCAGGGCGCGGAACCAGGTCTGCGCGATGTCGTGCGCGTCCTCGTCCGCCACGGCCTGTCCCGCCCAGGACCAGTTCGCGATCAGGTGCGGTCCGTCGTGGCGGTCCTCGGTCGCGGGGGTGACGTCGATGAGGTGCGGCAGCGGCATGCCGGGGTGGGCCCCGGTGCCGACGACGCCGTCGCCGCCGACGGGCTCCCACAGACCGGCCTGGCGCGCGTCGAAGCGGCCCATGTAGTTGAAGCCGATCTGCGGCCGGTGGTAGCCGGACAGGGCGCGGGCGGCGTGCGGGTTGAGGTAGCGCAGCAGGCCGTGGCCGACACCCCGGTCGGGCAGGGCGTGCAGCTGTTCCTTGATCCTCTTCAGGGCCGTGGACAGTGCCGGGCCGCCCGCCCACAGCTCGTCCCAGTCCAGGGCGCCGGGGTCGAGACGTACCGGGAAGGCGCTGGTGAACCAGCCGACGGTGCGCGACAGGTCCAGGCCGTCGACGAGCTGCTCGCGGCCGTGGCCCTCCAGCTCGATCAGGGTCTGCGCGTAGTGGGCGTGGCCGTGCCGCTTGCGCCAGTCCGCGACGGCCAGGGCGAGGCCGGTCAGGAGTACGTCGTTGACCTCCGCGTGGTAGGCCGCGGGGACGTTGGTGAGCAGCGGCCCGGTGAGGTCGGGGCCCAGTTCGAGGCGGAGGCCGCGCCGGGTGCCGTAGATGTCCTGGGCGGGGTCGAGCCTGCGGGTGCCGACGAGCGGGTCGGGGCCGTCCAGCATGTCCTGCCAGAGGGCGAGTTCGTGGCCGCGCACCTGGGTGCGGGCCTGCTCGGTGAGCAGCCGGGACCAGCTGCGGTACGAGGTTCCGACGGGGTCGAGGGCCGGGCTGCGGCCGTCGGCGAGCGCCTGGCAGGCGGCCTCCAGGTCGGGCAGCAGGATGCGCCAGGACACGCCGTCGACGACGAGGTGGTGGGCGCACATCACCAGCCAGCCGGTGTCGGCGCCGGGCCCGGCGCCGAGCAGCACGGCCTGGACCATGACGGCGGCGGCGGGGTCGAGGCGGGCGCGGGCCGCCGACGCCTGCCGCTCGGCGAGCCCGAGGATGTCCTTGGCGTCCTTGGTGTCCCTGATGCCGCCGGCGTCCACGGTGGCGACCAGGCGTACGCCCTTCAGCGCGCCCGGCGCCAGGACCTCCGTGTGCCAGAGCCCCGGGGCCGGTTCGGTGGCCCGGGTGCGCAGGGCGTCGTGGTGGTCAACCAGGGCGTGCAGGGCGGCGTCGAGCCGGTCGGCGTCGAGGTCGGCGGGGACGCGTACGACGACGTGCTGGCTGTACTTGACGACGGGACCGGTCAGGCTCCGGGTGTCCTCGTGCAGCTGCCCCATGATCGGCGTGAGGTCGTACGCTCCGACGCCGCTGTCGTCGTCGCCCGCGCCGATGCCGTTCGCGGCGTCCGCGTCGACCCCGCCCGCGGTGCGGGCGAGGGCGGCGACGGTCTTGTAGGTGAAGACGTCGCGGGTGGTCAGGGTGAGTCCGGCCTTGCGGGCGCGGCTGACGACCTGGATGGAGCGGATGCTGTCGCCGCCCAGGGCGAAGAAGTCCTCGTCGATGCCGACGGTCGGCAGGCCGAGTACGTCGCCGAAGACGGTGCAGAGGGCGCTCTCGCGCTCGTTGCGCGGGCCGCGCGTCGTGTCCTGTTCGACGGCCGCGGGCCGGGGCAGGGCCTTGCGGTCGAGCTTGCCGTTGGGGGTGAGCGGCATGGTGTCCAGGACGAGCCAGGACGCGGGGATCATGTACGCGGGCAGCAGCTGGGCGAGTTCGGCGCGGACCTGCGCGGCGTCCACGTCCGGGCCGGTCAGATAGCCGAAGAGGCGGGGGTTGCCGGAGGCGTCGGGCAGCACGGCGACCGCGGCGTCCACCACGGTGTCCAGGCCGCGGATGACGGCTTCGATCTCACCGGTCTCGACGCGGCGGCCGCGGATCTTGACCTGGTGGTCGCGGCGTTCGATGAACTCCAGTTGTCCGTCGGGGCGTTGGATGACGCGGTCGCCGGTGCGGTACATGCGTGTGCCCGGTCCTGCGAAGGGGTCGGCCATGAAGGTGCCTGCGGTGCGTCCGGGGTCTGCGAGGTATCCGCGGCCGACGCCGGCTCCACCGACGTACAGCTCACCGGGAACGCC
>NZ_JBSFRK010000118.1:0-2805 GCF_053589195.1 Streptomyces sp. NPDC003379
CCGGGCTCGGGATCGATGTGCTGACGGCCGGACTTGATGCCGTACTCGACACCCACGACATGCTGCGGGCCCGCACGATCCCCGGCGAGCCGAAGCTGATCGTCGGTGAGCCCGGGTCGGTGGACGCCGGTGACCTGGTCATGCGGGTGGACGCGGCAGAGGTCGGGGCCGATGGCGTGGACGCGGTGGCACGCGAGGCCGCACGGCGCCTCGATCCGGCCTCCGGGGTCGTGGTCCAGGTGGTCTGGGTGGACGCCGGTCCTGGACGGGCCGGTCAACTGATCCTCGTAGGCCATCACTTGGTTGTGGATGGGGTGTCCTGGCGGATCCTTGTGCCGGACCTTCAAGTCGCCTGTGAGGCGGCGGCTGCGGGGCGTGCACCGCGGCTGGACCCGGTGGGGACGTCATTCCGCCGCTGGGCGCAGGTGCTGTCCGCGCAGGCGGTCGACGAGCAGCGGGTCGCCGAGCTGGACCGCTGGCTGGAGCTGCTGGGTGAGTCCCAACACGCGCTCGCGCACAGGGCGTTGGATCCGACCGTGGACACCGTACGGACCTTGCGCCGCCGCTCGTGGGTCGTACCACCGGAGCAGGCCGGGACATTGCTGACGCGGACGCCGACCGCGTTCCACTGCGGTGTGGACGAGGTGCTGCTCGCCTCGCTGGCGGGTGCGGTCGCATGCTGGCGGCCGGAATCCTCGTGCGGGTTCCTGGTCGACGTCGAGGGGCACGGCCGCGAGCAGCTGGACGGCGTGGAACTGTCGCGCACAGTGGGCTGGTTCACCAGCGCCCATCCGGTGCGGCTGGACGCGGCAGGGGTGGATCCGGCCCAGGTCCTGGCCGGCGGTCCCGCGGCCGGCGCACTCGTGAAGGCGGTCAAGGAGCAGGTGCGCGCGGTGCCCGGCGACGGCCTCGGTTACGAACTGCTGCGTCACCTCAACCCCGACACCGGCCCGGCCCTGAGTACCAGGCCGTCCCCGCAGATCGGCTTCAACTACATGGGACGGTTCACCGCCGACGCGGCGGAGGGACAGGCCGACGCCCCCTGGCAGATGGCCGCGGGGAACGCGATCGGCGGCTCGACCGAACCGGACACCCCGCTGCGGCACCTGCTGGACGTCGGCGCGATGGTGCGGGACACCCCGGGCGGGCCCGAGCTGACGGTCACCGTCAGCTGGCCCGGCCTCCTGGTGACGGACGCGGACGCCGAACGGCTCGGGCGGGCCTGGGTGGAGATGCTCGGCGGCCTCGCGGACCACACCGCCGCTCCCGCCTCCGGCGGACACACCCCTTCCGACTTCCCTCTCCTCGACCTGGCTCAGGACGAAGTCGACGAATTTGACGAATTCGACTGATCCCACTGATCCCACTGATCCGACTGCTTCGAGTGATCTGACTGATTCGGACTGGTCGACAACCCCGATGGCACGTCTCGCCGAGGCACGCAGCCGCTATGAGGAGACAGAAACGATGACCCGATCCCGTGTCGAGGATGTCTGGCCGCTGTCACCGTTGCAGGAGGGCCTGCTCTTCCACGCCGCCTTCGACGACCGGGGTCCGGACGTCTACCAGGGCCAGCGGGTGCTGGAACTCGACGGGCCGCTGGACGCGGACCGGTTGCGGACGTCGTGGCAGGCGCTCCTGGCCCGGCACGGCGCGCTGCGGGCGAGCTTCCGCGGCCGCAAGTCCGGTGAGGCGGTGCAGGTCATCGCGCGTGAGGTGGTACTGCCCTGGCGTACGGAGGACGTCTCCGGGCTCGCGGAGGCCGACGCACTCGCCGAGGCCGACCGGCTGACCGCGCACGAACGGTCACAGCGGTTCGACCCGGCGGTGGCACCGCTACTGCGGCTCCTGCTGATCCGGCTGGGGGACGAACGGCACCGGCTGGTCCTCACCAGCCACCACGTCGTCATGGACGGCTGGTCCATGGCAGTGCTGTTCAACGAGTTGCCCGCCGTGTACGCGGCGGGCGGCGACACCCGCGGCCTTCCCCGGACGACCTCCTACCGCGAATACCTGGCGTGGCTGGGCCGGCAGGACAAGGAGGCGGCGCGTGCCGCCTGGCGTGCGGAGCTGTCCGGGGTCGACGAGCCGACCCTCGTGGCCCCGGCGGACCCTGCTCGGACGCCGGTCGCACCGGAGAGCCTGGTCACCCGGATCTCCGAGGAACTGACGTCCGGTGTGGCCCAGTTGGCGCGCGCCCAGGGCCTGACGGTGAACACGGTGATCCAAGGGGCCTGGGCACTGGTCCTGGCGCGGCTCGCAGGCCGTACGGACGTGGTGTTCGGCGCCACCGTCGCGGGCCGGTCCGCCGAACTGCCCGGCGTGGAGTCGATGGTCGGCCTCTTCATCAACACCGTGCCGGTACGCGTGCCGCTCGACGGCGCGCAGCCGGTCTCGCAGATGCTCACCGCCCTGCAGGGCCGCCAGGCCGCGCTCATGGCACACCAACACCTCGGCCTCTCCGAGGTCCAGAAACTGGCCGGTCCCGGCGCCGTCCTCGACACGATCGTGGTCTACGAGAACTACCCGCGCCCTCCTCAAGAGGAGCCCGCCCCGGACGCCTTCACCATGCGCCCCCTCGGCGAGCAGGAGGCCGCCCACTACCCGCTGACGCTGGTCGTGGCCCCCGAGGGCGACCGCATGGCCGTCAAACTCGACCACCGGCCCGACCTGTACGACCACGCCGCCGCGGAGTCTGTCGTCGAGCGCTTGATACGGGTGCTTGAGCAGATGGTGGCGGATCCGTCGGTGCCGGTGGGTCGGGTCGACGTGGTGGGGGCTTTCGAGCGGGGTCTTGTGGTGGAG
>NZ_JBSFRK010000119.1:0-2749 GCF_053589195.1 Streptomyces sp. NPDC003379
ACCACCTTGCCGATGTCGCCGACGCGGCCGAACGCGGCATCCACCGGATCTGCTCCAATGAGCAACTCCCGTGGTCCTTCCTCACCCACACCGGACTGTCAATCCATCCCGAAACACCACAGAACTAACGAAAAACTCAGTAGCAAGTGTCGATGACGTCATGGCTGTTGGACCGGGGCCCTCAGCCGGGTCAGGCGTCCGGTTTTTCGCCCGTCTGGGGACCACGAGGCGCAGGAACTCCAGTGGTCAAGAGCTAGTCCACGACTCGACGGTTGCCGATCTGGACAGGCTGTGGAGCCACCCGAAGTTGGCAAATTCTAGTAGCGGGAGGGTTACCGCCTTCATTAGTGGATGGGCTAAACGTGAGCGGGATTTTCCTGGCGTATGGGAAAAAATCTACCTGAATGAGAGTGGGTCTGCTCCTGGCCGCTTCGTTTTGATGCGCGACAATACGTCATGGATTTCCACCATGGGACATGGTGGCCTTCCCTTCTGAATTCGCGCAGTCTCGCTACCGCCGCCGCACCAACCGATCATCTCGGTAGGGGGCCAGCGCGGTATTCTGCTGCGCCATACCAGCCAGTTGCGTCAGCCCATGTACGGCTGCGTCCATGCGGTCGGGGCTGTCCATGCCCGCCACCCAGGTCACCATCTGCTGCTCGAGGGTGGGCCACTCACCGACGTGGTGCACTCGGCCCTGTTCGTAGAGCTGGGCGATCGGTTCCGCTCGCAGTCGCTTGCCGCTCTTGGCGGTCACGGGCAGGACCGCGGGCATGAGCATGTTCTCGGTGCGCACCTCGCGGACGAGTTCCTGCCATGCCTGGTGGAGGATCTGGCTGCTCATGTCTCCACCGAAGTTGGACTCGACCACGATGGCGTCAGCACGCAGCTCGATGGCGAGCAGACACGCTTCGCGGCCCCAGGCATCCGCGCCTTGGTTGGCGGAGCGGTCGTCCAGGACGTAGAGGTGCCCGTCGCGGTCGCGGGCTGCGGCCACGATGCCGGTCTCATCCCCCACCGCGGACTCGCCGCCCGCGGGGTCGACGGCGACGACGATCCGCGTGAGGTCAATTCCACGGAACTGAGCTGCGGCGATCCGGTTGTTCGTGATCCACGACCACTGCCATACGCCGCCGGCCTGGGGACGCGGTTGCTGCATGTACAGCGACCACCACACGCGCTCGCCCACCGAGCGGCGGATCTCGGCGAGGGCGTCGGCGTCGTACCGCTCGGGCCACAGCGGCGCCCCGACGGGGCGCTGAAGGGCATCGTCGGCGGAGAGGGCAACGGCGGGCAGATCGATGACGGTCCACCGCTCGCCCTCATCAGCCAGGACCCGACCCGCAAGGTCGTCTTCATCCCAACGGGTCTGGATCAGGATGACAGAGCCGCCCGGTTCGATACGGGTCAGCAGGACGGCCTGCCACCACTCCCACAGCCGTTTGCACATCGTGGGCGAGGAGGCCTCGGCCGCGTCCTTGATCGGGTCATCGACCACCGCCAGGTGGGCGCCCTTGCCGGTGAGGCCTCCGCCGACACCGGCCATGACCGCGCCGCCCTCGGTTCCGGTGAGGTCGAAGCGGTTGGCGGCGGACGAGCCGGGCCGCAGACTGATGCCGAGCTGGGGCTGGTAGTTGAGGATCGCGTCCCTGATCCACCTGCCGTGATCGTCGGCTAGGTCGGACGAGTAGCTGGCGATCATCACCCGGTGCTCGGGGCGGCGCCGCAGGTACCAGAGCGGCGCCCACCTGGCGGCCCTGCGGCTCTTGCCGTGCCGCGGGGGCATCGTCAGCAGGAGCCTTGTCGGCTTGCCCGCGGCGACCTGCTCGAAGGCAGCGTCGATCAACCCCAGGTGCGGGGCCTGCATCTCGCGGCCGTCGGTGAGTACGGCAGCCATCGCCCCTGGCGAACGGTCCATCGCCAGCTCACGCTCGATACGCACGAGCCGGGCACGGAGTTCGGGCGTGGAGGCGGCGGCTATCTCACGGCGGCGCTGAGCGGGAAGCGTCCGGTAGAGGTCGAGAACCGCCGCTTCGTCAGCCCTTCTCACCCTCGCCACCGGCGAGGTTGATCAGGCGCTCCAGCTCGTCCAGGCCCGCGGTCTCCACCTGTACTGCGCCACCGTCCGGGCCGGACACCTCGGTGCGGACGGGCCGGTCCAGGCCCAGGAGGCGGCTGCTGCGCTCGATGATGCGGACCGCACGGTCGACGGCCTGGTAGTCACCGTTGCGGATCGCGGCCCGGTAGACGCCGAAGAACAGCCGCTCCAGGCGCTCCACCATGAGCTGCCGCAGCTCGGCGGTGCGGTCGTCCAGGGCAGTGGTGCGCTCGGCCAACGCCTTGGAGACGTCTTTGCAGGCGAGCTCGATGAGCCGCTTGTCAGTGGGCGGCTCCTGCTGCCGTTTGTACTTGTCGATGCCGTACCCCTGCGGGTACGCGACCCCATCTGTGTTGATCGCGGGGTCAGCGGCGAGCTTACGGCCGATCGTCAGCCAGTCGACTCCGGCGAGCTTGAGGTCGATGGCGTCGGCACGGCGCTGGGTGATGGCAGCCCGGGTGGCCCGGTTGGGGCGGCCCATGACACAACTCCCTGGACCCCGCGCCTACTGTCCATGATCCCTGATTGAAGCTGCCGTTCCAGCCTCGCGGCACTACTAGGGCCTGTTCCGGAAGTGGACCTGTAGATGACTGCCGACCGGGCGGGCGCCCGAGGGCGTCCGCCCGGGAGGTGTCAGAGTTGGCGGAAGTA
>NZ_JBSFRK010000120.1:0-2557 GCF_053589195.1 Streptomyces sp. NPDC003379
GGAACTCCGGGGTGTACTTGCTGGGTGGTGCCACTTCGTGCTTCCTCGTTTCCTTGACAGGACAACCCTATTGAGCCTTTCCCGGTAATGGATCATGACGTTGTGTGATCGTTCAGATGGTTCGGTCGTATTCGAGCTGGAGCAGGACGAGGGCCGCGGCGGCGATCTGGGTGATGCGGCTGGGATCCAGACTGACCCGTCGCAGGGCCTTGAAAGTGGTCTTGAGCAGGGAGTTGGCCCGTTCGCACACGCCGTGGACGCCTCGGATGACCTTGTTGTAGGTCTGCTGGGCCTCGGTCAGCTCGCCGCCCGCGGGCCTCTTGTGCGGGTGGCGGAAGCCGTCTCCGGCGTTCTCGTAGCCGAGGTCGACGAGGGTCGGCACGCCCAGCTCGGCGGCGAGGGTGTTCAGGGCGTCGAGCAGGCCGTGGTGGCGGGCGCAGGTGGTGTCGTGCTCGCGGCCCGGGCGGACCGGGGAGACCCAGATCGGCCAGCCGTCCGGGGTGGAGATGACCTGCACGTTCCCGCCGTGATGGCGGTGTTTTCCGGACCACCACAAATCCGCGCCGTTGGGGCCGGGGGCCGCGACGCGGTCGGTGCGGACCACGGTGCCGTCCAGGTTCAGATGGGTCAGCCCCGCTGCCTTCGCCCGCTCCAGCGCGGTACGCAGATCCGGCGCCCCGGCCGCCAGGACGGCCAGTCCCTCGTGCAGGTAGCGGTAGGCGGTGGAGGACGACAGGCCGTTGTCACGGGCGAGTTGTGCCAGGCGGGTGCCGTCGAGGAACCAGCGCAGGATGAGCACCGCCTGCCGGAAGCAGCCCAGCGCACGCCGCCCCCGACGGGTGCCGACCGCGACGCGGTGGTCGCGCAGCAGTTGGGCCAGGTGCTCCGCGGTGGACCGGCGGACATCGAGCACGGCGGTGTATGTGACACTGGTCGGCACGTGAGGCCCCTCGGTCGGATCTTTCTGTCGCAAGATCGTTCCTACCAGGGGCCTTACGGCTGCGCGGACTTGGAGACGGCGCAAGCTCAGCCGTCACAGCGCGCGACGACCGGTTACCGGGAAAGGTTCATTGAGGTGCCTCGAGGTTCCCGGACAGGGACCCAATAGGGTTGTCCTGTCAAGGAAACGAGGAAGCACGAAGTGGCACCACCCAGCAAGTACACCCCGGAGTTCCGCGCGGAAGCCGTCCAGATTGCGCTCCGATCCAGCAAGACCATCTCTGAAACGGCTCGCGAGCTTGAATTGAACCCGGAGACACTCCGGGGCTGGGTGAAGAAGCACCAGAAACAGCACGAGCCGCCTGCCGACGCCGAGCTGACGGTCAGCGAACGCGCTCGACTGAAGGAACTCGAGCGCCGCATTCGCGAAGTCGAGATGGAGAACGCCTTCCTGAAAAAATGCGCGGCGTACTTCGCGAAGGATCCCCGGTAGCAAGAAAGTACGAGTTCATCGAAACGATGCGGCTCGACACCGCGGAGTACGTATTCCCGGTCGAGTTCATGTGTGAACGGCTCGACGTATCCAAGTCCGGCTACTACGACTGGAGAAGCCGCCCCAATTCTGCGACGGCCCAGCGCCGCGAGGAATTCAAGTTGCTCGTCAAGAAAGCCTTCGAGATGTCCGACAGCACCTACGGATACCGGCGCATCCACGCCCAGCTGGCGCGCTGGGGCCACGCCGCCGGCCTGGAGCTGGTGCGCCAGCTCATGCGTGAACTGGGCCTAATGCCCTGCCAGCCCCGCCCGAAGCGGCTCAGCCTGACCCAGGCCGCGGCGGGCTTGGTGCCCGATCTCGTCGGCCGGAACTTCACTGCCGACGCCCCGGGTGAAAAGCTCGTCGGTGACATCACTTACATTCAGACCGATGAGGGCTGGCTGTATCTCGCGACCGTCATCGACTGCTGCACGAAGGAAGTCATCGGGTATGCGATGGACGACCACTACCAGACCCCTCTGATATCGCGCGCCATACGCAACGCGGCTCGCAACAGGAAACTCGCCAAGGGCGCGATATTTCACTCCGATCGCGGCAGCAACTACATGTCAGCCGAGTTCGGCAAGACGCTGAACCAGTTCGGACTCCGCAGGTCGGCCGGGCGCACAGGGATTTGTTTCGACAACGCTATGGCTGAATCGTTCTTCGGAGCACTCAAGAACGAGCGGG
Organism: Streptomyces sp. NPDC003379; assembly: GCF_053589195.1. Lineage (NCBI taxonomy): Bacteria > Bacillati > Actinomycetota > Actinomycetes > Kitasatosporales > Streptomycetaceae > Streptomyces > Streptomyces sp. NPDC003379. Next base: position 2,165 of record NZ_JBSFRK010000120.1, read on the forward strand.
TCTCCCGCGTGACGTACCTGACCAGAGAAGCCGCCCGGCAGGACATCACTCGGTACATCGAATTCTGGTACAATCGCAAACGCCTTCACTCGGCGATCGGTTACCGCCCTCCGCGAGAAGTCCACGCCGAGTATGCGAGGTTGCAAACAGCCGCGTGAAATGAACGGTCAGATCCCTGTCCGAAAAACGCGAGGCCCCTCACACGCCGCTCGAACTCGTCTTGCGCACCATCGGCCGCGACGGCGTCCGGAATCTTCCGGACCTGCTCAGTGGCATAGACATCATCCGCTGGGACGAGGACGAACAGGGGAATTACACCCTCGGAGGTCGCAACCAGCTGGAGGCAACCCTGCTGACCAACGCCCGCAGATGGGGGGAGGAGCGGGAGGCGGC
>NZ_JBSFRK010000121.1:0-2523 GCF_053589195.1 Streptomyces sp. NPDC003379
CATAGAGGCAGCGTGGCGGCGGCCGACCGGCGCCGCCGCGCTGTGTGCGGCCCTCGGTCCTTGGATTGATCCCCTTCGGGGGCGGCTCGGGTCTGGTGGTCTTGATGGGGTGTTTGTATGTGCGCGCGCCTTGTGGTCCTACGGCTCGATGAGGTCTTCCCCCTCTAAGGCCGGATCGCGGCGGCGGTACGCGGCGGGCTCACCCGCGTAACCAGGGGTCGAAGCCCCGGGCAAGGGGTGGTTGGCGCTCGCGGCTGACACGGGCGGCCGCGAGCGCAGCGAGCCTTGATGAGGTAGAGAAACCTGTAACGGGGCGCTCTGATCAGGGCCTGGGCATGGCGAAGCAGACTGCCGGGGTCTGCTGGCCGTTGCCGTAAGTGTGCGTCGTGGTCCCGATGATTCGGCAACCGAGTCGTTCGTATAGACGGATAGCCGCCTTGTCTTTGGCCATCACGTCGCCAACGAGGTGAAGCCCCTCTCGCTGCGCGTACTCGCGGGCTTCCCTCACGAGCCTTTCCCCTGCGGAGCGTCCGCGCGCTTCTGGGTGGACGAAGAGTCGGGCCAGCACGGCAACACGTTCCTTGGGCTCTCCCGTCTGGTCGACGTAGAGCCGCACGGAGTCTTCGCCTTGTGGGGTGCTGATCGCGATATGACCCACGATTCGGTCGTCCAGTTCGGCAACCCAAGATCGGATGGAGCCGGGCGACGTGAGCCATGCTTCGGGCTGGTCTACCCCTTCTACCGGGTACCCATCTGTCGCGTGAACGGCAACGAGTGCTGACGCAGCGTCAGGTAGGTCGCCAGTGCTGCGCTCCCGAATGATCGCGTCGGACTTCATGCGGACACCTCGATCCATGATCAGCTACTCGATTGGCAATTCGTAGGTCAAGACGTTCTCGTCGGCACGCAACACGAAATGGCTGAGGTCCATGGGCGTCTCGTCCTGGTCGTAACTGATGTGGATCACGTCCAGTACGGGGGTTCCTGGCTCGGCTCCTAGGCGCTCTGCTTCCTCATACCTCGGCATGCGGGCTTGGACTTCTTCGAGCATCCGGCTTAGCCGATGGCCCAACCCTTCGAACGCTGCGTAGATCCCACCGGGGCCAGGAACGGCCTCCTCCAAGGAAGTGCCTCCGGCGATCGACAGTGGAATGTACGTATTCACGAGCTGAACAGCCCGCCCGTCGGCACGGTAGGTGTTCTCTCGGCGCACGACCTCAGCGTCGGCCGTGAGCCCGAGCCGCTCCGAGATTGCCCGCGGCGGGATCACTCGCTTAATACTGGTCACTTCGACCTCGGCGGTTCGGCCCTGGGCTTCGACCTCAGTCCGGAACGGAGCTTTGCCCGCTTCGCGCCAACGCCGGGCGTACCGGTCGTGCGCGTGTCGAATGAGCTGGGTCCGGCGCCGCACGAAGACACCGCGTCCTACTTGGCTCTCCACGAGACCCGTGGATTTGAGCAGCGCTACGACCTTGCTCGCTGTGCCGCTAGAGATCGTGTAGCGCTCCACCAACTCGCGTTCGGATGGCAAGACGGTGCCGGGCGCAAGTTCGCCTGACTCGATTGCCCGGCGTAGCTCGTCGGCGATCTCGCGACTCCGTGGCAGTCGCTTGCTGGCGGTCATTCAGAGGCCCCCTTCGCTGGGTCACTACCCACTTTAGACCTCCTTACGGAGGTCACCATAGGGAAGTTGCGGCGAAGGGCTTGACGACCTCCTTAAGGAGGTTAAGACTCTACCTCAAGGAGACCTCCTCAAGGAGGTTTCGCTACGGAAGACACAAGGCGGGGCGACGCTCCTACCGCCAAGCAAGCGCGCCGCCCCTGATCCCCTAGAGAGGGAGCTTCCATGATGCCTTCGACGTTGACCGTTCCGCGACCTGAGGCCATCGCTCCGAGTGTGTTGGCCAAGCTGCCGGATGTGACGTTGGCTCTCGCGTTGTACGCCTCGGACTACGTGAGTGAGCGCCGACCGGACCCGGCCAAGCTCGCCGCGTTCATCCTGGATGCCGTGGACCGGATCGGTCTGCCGGAACTGGTTCACCGGACGTGCCACCTGGTCGCCTTCGACCAGAAGGCCGACGACGAGGCCATGTCGCGGGATGACCGGGCGAAGCGGGATGGCATGTTCGATGCCTACCGGCTGATCCACTGCACGATGAACCGTCCTCAGGTCGCCGCTGTCCGTCGCTACCTGCTCGCCCTGGACACTGAGGCGGTGGCGGCATGACCAGCATCCTGGACCGCCCGGAGCGCTGCGGGAACGCCCGGCTGCTCGACTCCGTCGCCAATCTGGCGCCGCTGACGCACGATGAGCTGACGGTGGCTCTGTATGCCTCGGACCAGTACGTCCGTCCCTTCTGCTCCCTCGATGAACTGCGGGCCTCCGCCGCTGAGGGGGTAGAGCGGCTGGGTGCCGAACTGGATGTGGCGGCGCGGCGCCTGGGCGGCTTCACGTGGATGCAGTCCAAGGGTCTGGCAACGCCGGACCTGGTGGCCGATCACGAGTCTCGTTTCCCCGCTGGC
>NZ_JBSFRK010000122.1:0-2395 GCF_053589195.1 Streptomyces sp. NPDC003379
GAGGCGGGAGGCGGCCTGGGAGCGGTGCTCGTGCTGGCGGCGGGCGAGCGTCGCCAGGAGTTCGACGAGAGCGTCGGCCGCCGTCACCATGCCGTTGTCGGCCCCGGGGCGGGCCGGCGGGGCGAGCGGTTCCCATACTGAGTCGCTGACGTACGCCCAGGCGGCGTCGGCCAGCCAGTCCAGGTCGAGACGGAAGTCGCGGGCCAGGGCGAGGCCTTGGCGCAGGCAGCCGACCAGCAGCATCCGGCTGAGGCCGGTGCGCGTACGGAATTGTTCCCCGAGCGCGGTGAGCGCGCGCTGGGCGGCCTGTTCCCAGTCGCGGGCCGTCCAGCGGTCGTCGGCCTGGTCGTCGGCGCTGCGGACGGTGGAGCGGATCAGACCGTGCAGGTGGTAGGGCCACAGGCCGAAGGCGTTCTCGCGGACGAAGGGCCGCTCGATCAGGCGCAGGGCCGGGGCTTGGTGGGTCAGTCCGGCGGCCGCGGTGGCCAGGTCCAGGTCGAAGGCGTCCAGCAGGGCCACGGAGCGCAGGACGTGCCGCTCGTTGGCGGTGAGGTCGGACAGGGTGCGGGCGATCAGCGCCGGGAAGTCGTGGTCGAAGTCGGCCGGCTGCGGTGTGCGGCCGGTGCGGCGGATCTCCAGGAACCGCATCACCGACAGGTCGAGGTAGAGCGGCAGACCGTGGGAGCGGTCACTGATGACCTGCCGGATCTCCTGGCCGATGAGCGGTTCACCGTCACGGGTGAGCCGACGGGCGAGGTGGTCCTCGCAGTCCTCGGGGGAGAAGTCACCGACCAGGACCTGCCGCCCGGGGCCGTGAGACAGGCGGGCGGCGGCACGGGCGGCCGGGACAGCGGCGGGTGCTGCCAGGCCGGGCCAGGCGTTCGGGCCGGTGTAGTCGAGCTGTCCGTGGAGAGCGGGGTCGGCCCATTGCAGGCGGGAGCGGCCGGTGATGACGAAGAAGCAGTTCGGCATCAGCCACACCACCCGCTGGAGGAGGCGTTCCAGGTCGCGGTGGGTGCGGTCGCCGACGTCCTCGAAGGTGTCCAGCAGGATCACCGGCATGACGCGCTGGTCCGCCGGGAGCCGGGCGAGCTCCCACGCCAGCAGATGGGGATAGAAGGACGGGGCTTCCAGGTCCGCCTCGGCCTCCAGGAGGTCCACCAGCCGCGCGCATCCGGCGAGCGCCCGTACGGTCTGGCGCCGCTCGCGCAGCGCCCGGTGAGGGAGCCGATCACCGCGCCGACCGCCGTGCCGACGGTGCCGGGCAGGAGGAGGGCCTGGGCGATGTCGGCGAGAGCGGACTGCATCTGCTGCGGCATCGCCTTGCCGAACCGGGCGCCCAGTCCCCCGCGCCGCAGGTACTCCTCCAGGCTTTCGCCGGGGTGCTGGATTTCCCAGTAGCGGCGCAGGGCGATGTCGAAGGCGGGCAGGGCATGGCCGAGTTCGGCGAGCGCGGCGCGGATGGTGAGGATGACGTCCTCAAATGACGTGCCGGCCGAACGGGCGAGGTCGATGCGCACCGGGTAGATCCGCTCCGCGGACCAGGCGGGCTCACCCCACTGGGCGGGGCACTGACCGGCTCCCGCCAGCGCGGCCTCCAGCTTGCGGGACAAGGTCGAACGCGAAAACGCGGTCCGGGAAGTGCTCCAGCACGTGATCGATCCGATCGAGCTTGGCGTCGCGCTCGGGGTCGGGGGACTCCTTCCAGGTTTTGGTGCGTTGGAAGGTGATGCCGCAGCGGGTGAGCAGGCACCGTAACGCCTCGCGGCCGATCCGGATCACACGGCCGTGTACGCGGCGCAGGTAGGCGGCGAGTTTGCGGAGGGACCAGCGAGTGAAGGGCTGCCGAGCTTGGTTGGGCGGGTGGTGGCCGTCTGGACGACGAAGTCCTCGTCGTCAGGACTGAGCAGGCGGGGACGGCCTCCCGCCCGCCCACCGAGGGTCCAAGCAGGCCAGACCGATCTCATTGAACCGGTGGATCACGTCCCGGACCGTGTCCTCGTCGGCCTGCACCAACTTCGCGATCATCGGCACCCGGTTGCCGCCGGCCGAGGCCAGCAACATCATCGCGCGCCGGTAACGCACCGAACTAGTGCTGCCCCGGCGCACGATCTGCTGCAGCTTCTGCCCCTCCTCGTCAGTCAACCTGCGCACACAGACAGGCTCAGCCACCACACCCCCAGCGGTCAGATCGGACGTCACCGTTCATCCAACCGCTCGGACACGCAACCCGGCGAACCTACGTGGTCAGAGCACTACTGAGTTTTTCGTTAGTTCTGTGGTGTTTCGGGATGGATTGTCAGTCCGGTGTGGGTGAGGAAGGACCACGGGAGTTGCTCATTGGAGCAGATCCGGTGGATGCCGCGTTCGGCCGCGTCGGCGACATCGGCAAGGT
>NZ_JBSFRK010000123.1:0-2354 GCF_053589195.1 Streptomyces sp. NPDC003379
CTCTAACACCGTCCACTGTTCATCCGTGAGATCTCCCCGACCCATGAACCGTGATCATTCACACCTCAAGATCCACTTTCGATACACGGCCTAGATGATTGAGTCCAAGGGCTCGTAGCCGTAGGCCGCCAGCGAGCGGTGTCGCATGTCGCTGCCATCACTCGCCCAGCACGTGCAAGGCGTGCCCGTTTCATCCTGGCGGGCAGCGGAGAGCGCGCAACGCATGCTCCAGCAACTCGGAGGACGTCTCGTGGTCGGGCCCTGCTTGGGAATGGCCTTGAGTCTCCAGTGACTGGAGACAGCAGAGTGGGGGACATGGACGTTACGACCCTCTACTCGATCGGGGAGCTTTCCCGGCGGACCGGCTTGTCTGTGAGGACCATCCGCTTCTACTCCGATTCGGGGGTGGTAGCGCCGACCACCCGTAGCCCCGCCGGTTACCGGCTCTACGACCTCGACGCACTGCTTCGTCTGGAACTCCTCCGCACACTGCGCGAGCTGGGCATGGACCTGGCCACTATTCAACGGGTACTGGACCGCGAGCTCTCGGTGGCGGAAGTCGCCGCGGCGCACGCCGACGCCATGGACGTCCAGATCCGGGTGCTGCAACTGCGTCGGAGCGTTCTGCGAGTCGTGGCCAGACGCGGGGCCAGTCCTGAGGAGACCACACTCATGCACAGGCTCACACAGTTGTCCGGCGAGGAACGCCGACGTTTGATCGACGATTTCGTGGATGGCACCTTCGGCACAGTGGATGCCGACCCGACTGCGGTGGCCATGGTTCGCGCTGCCACTCCCGACCTCCCCGATGATCCGAACAGCGAGCAGGTCGCCGCGTGGGTGGAGCTCACCGAGCTGGTCGGCGACGAGGATTTCCGTGCCCGGATGCGCCGGACGGCCGTACGTCAGGCCGCCGGGCGCCCGCTCGACATCGAATGCGATGCCGGCGAGGAACTGATGGAATTCACCCGTCAGAAGGTGGCCGAGGCCATGGAGTCGGGCATCGACCCGCTCAGCGACAGGGGCGCACCCGTCATCGACGACCTCGTGCACCGCTTCGCCGAGGTGCTCGCGCGCACCCCTGACACGGAATTCCGGGACTGGATGGCCCAGCAGTTCGAAGAGGCGCACGATCCCCGGGTAGACCGATACTGGCGGCTGGTGTGGATCGTCAACGGCTGGCAGGTAGTACCGAACCTGATCCCGGTGTACCCCTGGCTCATCCAGGCCCTGCGAAATGACCGTGCCGCATAGTCACCGCAGTGGGCACGCCCCGGATCCCTGAATGAGTCCAGGGGATCGCCTGCGGACATGAGACAAGGGCGTCCAACGTCGATGTGTGACTAACGACCTGGACACCCTCGCAACGGCACTCTATGCCCGGATTGACGACGAGTTGAAGGCTTCGCCGTGGCTGGCGCCGTGGCGGCCTGCCGTCGGAATCACGCCCACGCTCAGTGACGCCGAGCTGATCACGCTCGCGGTCATGTCGGCGCTGCTCGGATACACCTCTGAGCGGCGCTGGCTTCGCCGCGTCGGGCGGGACTTCGGCCACCTGTTTCCCTACGTGCCCCAGCAGTCCGGCTACAACAAGCGGCTGCGCGCCGCGTTCTCACTGCTCATCACACTCGCGATACTTCTGGGGACTGCGTCTGCACCTGGTGTGCACACTCGGCGGACTGCCGGTCCTGTTCGCACTCACCGGGGCCAAGGCGGACGAGCGCGAAACGCTGCGCGACATGCTCGATACCGCGCCAGACGTCCTCGCCGTTCACCCCGGGCAGACGATCATCGGGGACAAGAACTACTTCGGCCGCGAGTTCGAGTACGGCCTTGCCGAGCGTCACCTGAAGTTGCTGCGGCCAGCCCGCAAGGGGGAAGCCGAGCGGGCCGGGGCGCACCTGTTCAAACCGCTGCGGCAGGTCATCGAGTCGATCAATCAGACCTTCAAAGGGCAGCTCGACCTGGAACGACACGGCGGCAAGAGCGCTGCAGGGGTGTCAGCCCGGGTCTTGTGCCGGATCCTCGCACTCACAGCGGTGATCTGGCACAACGACCAAACTGGACTGCCCATCAAGCGATCACTCACGGCCTACGATCACTGACCGCAACAACACCCCTTGGACTCATTCATCTAGACGACGGCACGGCGGTCCAGGGGGTGGCGCGGTGGCCGCAGCCGCACGCCTGCCCCCGCTCTTGCGGCTTCCTTGGCTCTCTCGGCTCCCCCGACTCCCTCGACTTTTTGGTCAACAGCCGTGAGACGAAAGGTACTTGCTCGCCCGAGATGCCTGCTCACCGGCTGAAGCCGGACTCGGCCGATCATCGACCGCGACCGGCGCCGGGCCGAACAC
>NZ_JBSFRK010000124.1:0-2321 GCF_053589195.1 Streptomyces sp. NPDC003379
CGAGCTGCGCGGGGGCCGGCCCGCCCTGGTGGTCGCCACGGCCCGGCCCCGGGGCCGGGCCGTGGCCTCCGTGCCCCTAGCCGACGAGGAGTTCGTGCTGGTCGCGGGGGGCGCCTGGGCCGAGCGCGTCGGGGGCCCGGAGCGCATCACCGCCCTGGGCCCCGCCGCGCTGCGCGGCGTCCCCCTGGTGGCGTACGCCGAGGACATGCCCATCGTCCGCCGCTACTGGCGCCACGTCTTCGGCAAGCGCCTGGTGTGCGAGCCCGCCGTCACCATGCCCGACCTGCGCGCGGTCAAGGCGGCGGTGGTGGGCGGTACCGGATTCACCGTGCTGCCCCGCTACCTGTGCCTCGACGAGCTGGCCTCAGGGGCCCTGATCCTGCTGAACGACCCGGAGGACCCGCCCTTCAACACCGGCTACCTCGTGCAGCGCCCCGGCTCCTCGGACAACCCGCACGTAGCCCTGGTCCGGGACCACCTGCTGGAGTCCGCGCGCGACCACTAGCCGGCACCCGGACCCGGACCCGGACCGGGACCGGGACCGGACCCGGTTTCGGGTGCGCGGTCCGTGAGCAGCAGCCCGTTCTCCCAGATCTTGTTGAGCGTCGTCACGAGCCGCTCGTACGGGATGCGCTGACCCAGCACGAACACCATGTAGGCCATACGGCTCACCATCACCGACAGGGCGTGCGCGGTGACCAGCGGATCGAGGCTCGTGTCGGCCTCGCCGTTCTCCTGGAGCGTGCGGATCAGCTTGGCGCTGCGCCGCGCGAAGGCGTTGCCGCGCTCGATGCGCAGCGCCATGAACTGCTCGTCGACCTGGGCGACCTGCTCGAACAGCGCCATCAGGCGCGCGTTCTTCTCGTAAGCCCGCAGGTACTCGCGGTTCGAGGCGTCGATGAGCCGACGGGTGTCGGTGATGCCGGTGCGCTCGCGCAGATGGGGGTGGAGCATTTCCTCCTGCACCTGCTCGACGAGCGCCTGGAAGATCTCTTCCTTGCTGTTGAAGTACGTGTAGAACGACCCGGAGGCGACCTGCGCCGCCTTGGAGATGTCGGTGATCCGGGCGTTCAGATAGCCGTCGCGTTCGAAGACCTCGCGGGCGGCGGCGATCAGCGCGTTGCGGGTCCGGACGCCGCGTGCGCTGCGTGGTGTGATCGGTTGCTTCTGGCCGCCGTCCGCGGCCGGGACCTGGGCAGCCACTGCGATCCATTCAGTGTCGTTCGAACCTGTACGCAACCGGTGGCAGCGGAGGCTATCAGCCGACCGAGGCGAGGAACTCCAGAAGAACGGCGTTCACCTCATCGGCCCGCTGCTGCTGGATCCAGTGGCCCGCGCCGTCGAGCACGACGTGCCCTCGCGGATCGGTCAGCACCCGGTCGATGCGGTCCGCCGGCATGAAACGGGCGACGGGATCCTTGGAGCCGGTGACGAACAGCGACGGCTGTGCGATGACACGGCCGTCGAGGTGCTCGGTAAGCGCCCAGTTGCGGTCCAGGTTGCGGTAGTAGTTGAGGCCGCCGGTGAACCCGGTCTCCTCGAACGTCTCGACGTAGTACGAGAGTTCCTCCTCGCTCAGCCACGGCGGGGGCGGCAACTTCTCGTCGGGGCGGGCGGCCCACTCGGCGGACCAGACCTCCTTCGCGACGAGCGTCCTGCGGACGTTGCGGCTCAGCGCCCGGTCCGCGACGCCCGGCTCCTGGAACCACGCCATATAGAAGTCGTCGCCAAGGCGTGAGCGCAGGATCGGCAGGGGCGGCGCGGGAGCGCGCGGCGTCACGGGCACGCTCATCCCGGCCACCGCCCGCACCCGCTCCGGGCGGTCCAGGGCCATGTGCCACACCACGGACGCGCCCCAGTCGTGGCCCACGAAGACGGCGTCGTCCGCGCCGACGTCGTCGAGCACCCCGGCCAGGTCGGAGCAGAGCGTCAGAACGTCGTACGCGTCGACGTCGGCGGGGCGTGAACTGCCGCCGTAGCCGCGCATGTCCGGCACCAGGACCCGGTGGCCCGCCGCCGCCAGCGCGAAGACCTGGTGCCGCCAGGAGAACGCCAGCTCGGGGAAGCCGTGGCAGAGCACCACCGGCGGCCTGCCCGGCCGCCCGTCGCCGTGGTCGAAGACGCGGAGCGTGATGCCGCCCGTCTCCACCCGACGCGTCCCGACACGCTCCCACGCGCTGACCGGCGTATGTGTCGTCATGGGCAGTATTGAACTTGACGTTGGGTTCAAATGTACAGGGGCCCCGACGACGAGGAGCGGTCGCTTGGCGGGGGCGTGGGGCGTTTGTGCGCGGCGCACGCACGGCGGGCCCGGCGGAACG
>NZ_JBSFRK010000125.1:0-2260 GCF_053589195.1 Streptomyces sp. NPDC003379
GAGCTGGGCTGTGCGCCACGAGGCGCTGATGGATCTCGCGGGATGAGAGGCCCGCCGCCGGTCCTCGCAGGGACCGGTTGAAGCTGGAGGCAGGCTGAACCCCGGGTTGGGGGTGAGGCCGGAAAGCAGCCTCGACAACGTAGGGGCGGACCGACACCACCAGACGGTTCGTGCCCGCAAGCGAAGACGGAATGGGTGCAAGGAAACTGAACCAGTGGTTGACGTCCCGTGAGTCGTCAGCGGCCTGCCGAACCTGGTGGATGGGCCGCTTTGCAGTGCTGGAGAGTGCTCTATCCGATGGCCTCTCCTCTCCCGCCGCCTTTATCCCATGGGTTTCGGGAGGCCCGGACCAAGACTGCGATGTGCGGTCCGTGGCGATGCTGCCGGGGTATAGCTGGGCACCGAAGCCGTCACAGAGATCCTCAGTGAACGTGGGAAGCGATCTGGCATCGCCCTTCCCGTCCGGCAGCCGGCCGGACGGCGGGCAGGCGCAATGCCCGCTGATGACGCCAGATCGTGGCGGAGTCGCCGTAGTACTCGGAGGCCGGGAAAGCCGGTCACATGGGGAAGGGCGACAGCGTGATGGCAGCAGGACTGCTGTCGGGGAGGAACGTTGTTGAACAACGACGCGCCGCCGCTCTGGCCGGGCAGTATGACGGCCGGGCGACGGGTACTCGATCATCAGATCAAGCTGCACCGATGGGCAAGGAACGAGCCGGATCGCCGGTTCGATGATGTATTCAACTTGATCTGCGACCGGGCCACTTTGGTGGTGGCCTGGGAGCGGGTGTCCGGCAACCGGGGTGCCAGGACAGCAGGCGTGGATGCGGTCACCCGCTTCCACATCGAGGAACGTCATGGAGTGATTCCGTTCCTGGAGGAGCTTCGCTCCTCGCTCAAGGACGGTTCCTTCACCGCGCTGCCGGTCAAGCAGGCGGTGATTCCCAAGAAGAACGGCAAAGTCCGTTACCTAGGCATCCCGACCCTGCGGGACCGCGTCGCGCAGATGGCCCTCAAGCTGGTCCTGGAACCGATTTTCGAGGCCGATTTCTACCCGTCCAGCTACGGGTATCGGCCCGGACGTCGGGCCCAGGATGCCATTGCCGAAATCCACCGCTTCACCCGCAAGCCGTCGACCTACGACTGGGTCATCGAGGGCGACATCAAGGCTTGCTTCGACAACGTCGACCATCACGTCCTGATGGACCTGGTGGCCGAGCGCATCAAGGACCGCAAGGTCCTGCGGCTGGTCAGCGCGTTTCTGCGGGCCGGAGTTGTCGAGCTGCACGGTGGATTCGCGGAGACCCTCACGGGCACTCCGCAAGGAGGAGTCGCCTCCCCGCTGCTGGCCAACATCTATCTCTCCGTCCTGGACCGGCATTTCTCGCGGATCTGGAACACCGAGATGAGTCCCGGAGCACGTCGGCAATCCCGACGGCGCAAGGGGCTGCCGAACTACCGTCTGGTGCGATACGCCGACGACTTCGTCGTGCTGGTGCACGGCACCAAGTCCGAGGCCGAGACACTCAAGACGGAGATCGGTGAACTGCTGGCCCGCAGGCTGAAGATGACCCTCTCGGTCGAGAAGACCCACATCACCCACATCGACGACGGCTTCGTCTTCCTGGGCTTCCACATCCAGCGAAGGCCCTGGTGCGACGGCCGTCGCGTCGTGCTCACCATTCCGTCCAAGCCCGCCTTGGGGTCGGTGATGCACAAGATCAAGAAACTGACGGGGCGAAGCACGACGTCGCTCTCGTTGGAACAGGTGCTGCGGTCGGTCAACCCGGTCCTTCGGGGCTGGGCTGCCTACTTCCGCTACGGCGCATCCAAAAGAACGTTCTCCTACCTCGGCTGGTACGCGTGGTGGAGGCTGCTTCTCTGGATCCGCTACAAGCACCCTCACCTGACCTGGAAACAGCTGCGGCGCCGCTACTACGGGGCGGACCGCATCACCGAGGGCGGAGTCGTCCTCTACAACCCGGCGAAGATGCGGGTCCAGCGATACACGTTTCGTGGAGCGCAGATCAGCACGCCTTACAACATCGACGAGGTCGATCCCGACGGAGCACGCTTCCGCCGGACGAACCACGACGATGTGGCCTTCGTCGGCCAGGTCAGCGAATACCTCGCCTGACTCAGCGGATCACGTGGAGAGCCGGATGCTCGGCCAACGGGCACGTCCGGTTCGGCGGGCGGGGACGGGAAAACCGACACCGGAAACGGTGCACGGCGTCCCGTCCCCGACCCAACATATGGA
>NZ_JBSFRK010000126.1:0-2200 GCF_053589195.1 Streptomyces sp. NPDC003379
CCCCCCTCACCCTCACGCACCAACCGCGCCAAACCCGCCACCGTCGGCGCACCGAACAACTCCCCGATCCCCACCTCCACATCAAGCACCGCACGGACCCGGGAGATCAGCCGCATCGCCAGCAGCGAGTCACCGCCCAGATCGAAGAAGCCGTCCTCGGCCCCGACCCACTCAAGACCGAGCACCTCGGCGAAGAGGCCGCAGAGGATCTCCTCGGTCTGCGTACGCGGCTCGCGCCCGGACGTCCGGGCGGTGAAGTCGGGTGCGGGCAGCGCGGCACGGTCCAGCTTTCCGTTCACCGTCAGCGGCAGCACGTCCAGGACCACGACGGCCGACGGGACCATGAACTCCGGCAGCCGAGCACCGGCGAACTCCCGCAGCGCGGCCACGTCGAAGCCCTCAGCCGGCGTATCGGACATGGCAGGTACGACATAGGCGACCAAGCGCTTGTCGCCGGGCCGGTCCTCCCGCGCGATCACCGCCACCTGGCCCACCGACTCGTGCCCGGCGACCACGGCCTCGACCTCGCCCGGCTCCACCCGGAACCCGCGGATCTTCACCTGTTCGTCCGCACGCCCCGCGAACCCCAGCTCACCGTCGCTGGTCCACCGGGCCAGGTCACCCGTCCGGTACATCCGTCCGCCGTCACCGAACGGGCAGGCCACGAACCGCTCCGCCGTCGGCCCCGGCCGCCCGACATAGCCGCGCGCCACGCCCGGCCCCGCGACGTACGCCTCGCCCGCCACTCCCGGTGGCACCGGGCGCAGGAACTCGTCCAGGACGTAGGTCTTGACATTTCCCAGCGGGCGGCCGATGGGCGGGGGCCCGTCGCTCGGCGTGATCCCGGCGTCCACCGGTCCGACGGTGGCCATCACGGTCGCCTCGGTCGGGCCGTACGTGTTCCACACCCGGGCCTGGGACGTCCAGCGGCTCGCCAGGTCCGCGGTGAGCAACTCCGCGCCGAGGACCCAGTTCCGCACGTCGGGTACGGTCGCCGGGTCCAGCACGCCGAGGAGTGAGGGCACCACGCTGGCCGTGCTCACGCCGGTGTCGCCGATCATGCGTGCCAGTGCTCGGGGTTCGGCGCGCTCGTCGGCCGAGGCGATGGCCAGCGTTCCGCCGCCGGCCAGCGTGACCGCCACGTCCAGCACCGCCGCGTCGAAGCTGAACGACGCGAACTGCAGGACCACTGTCCCTTCGGCCACGCCCAGGGCGGGACGCATCACCTCGGCCAGGTTCGCCACCCCGCGGTGGGCCACCGCGACGCCCTTCGGGTTGCCCGTCGACCCTGAGGTGTAGATGACGTAGGCGAGTTGGTCCGGCCGGGTGGCCACGCCCAGCGGTGCCGTGGACTGCGTGGCCAGCGCGGCCACGGTCTCCGGCGCGTCGAGCAGCACCAGCCGAGCGGCCCCGGCCTCGTCCGCCGCCCCCGAGGGCATCTCTGGCCTTGTCGCCGTGGTGGCGAGGACCACGTCGGCGCGGCTGTCGGCGACCATGAACGCGAGCCGGTCGGCGGGGTACTCCGGGTCCAGCGGCACGAACGCCCCGCCCGCCTTCCACACGGCGAGCTCGCCCACGACCATGCCGGTCCCACGCGGCAGGCACAGGGCCACCCGGCGCTCACGGCCGACACCGAGGGCGACCAGATGGCGGGCGAGCCGGTTCGCGCGCTCCTCCAACTCGCCGTAGGTCAGCATTTCGTGGCCGCAGCGCACCGCCGGCGCTTCCGGCGTACGGCCCGCCCGCTCCTCGATCAGCTCGGGCAACAGCGCTTCCCGGTCGGCCGTCGCCGTGTCGTTCCAGCGCTCCACAACGCGCGAGCGTTCGGCCGCCGTCAGGACGTCCACATCACTGAGCCGGATGCCCGGGTCGGCGGCGACCTGTTCAAGGACGCGTACCAGGCGCCGCGCCAGCGCCTGGACCGTGTCGTCGTCGAACAGGTCCGTCGCGTACAGGATTTGGCCGTCCAGCCCTGCGGGGGCGCCGCTCTGGTCACGCCGCTCGGTCAGCGTCACCGCCAGGTCGAACCGGGCGGCGGGCGCGAGCATCGGCACCGGCCGCACCTCCATGCCCCGCAGCCGCCACTCCGGCTCCGGCACGTTGTCCAGGGCCAGCATCACTTGGAAGAGGGGTGTGCGGGACAGCGACCGGGACGGGTTCAGCTCCTCGACCAGGCGCTCGAAGGGCACGTCCTGATGCG
>NZ_JBSFRK010000127.1:0-2087 GCF_053589195.1 Streptomyces sp. NPDC003379
CACATCGCCCCGGCCGGGCTCTCGGCATGCAGGGGGGCCTCAGCCAGCCAGTGACGTGAGGCGGGCCACGGCCTCCTCAAGGACGGAGGTCCGCTTGCAGAAGGCGAAGCGGACGAAGGGGGCGCCCGCGTCGCGGTGGTCGTAGAAGACCGCGTTCGGGATGGCGACGACGCCGGCCCGCTCCGGGAGCGCGCGGCAGAAGGCGAAGCCGTCGGTCGTCCCGAGAGGGGTGATGTCGGTCGTCACGAAGTACGTGCCCGCCGGGCGGTAGACGCCGAAGCCCGCGGCCCGCAGACCCTCGGAGAGCAGATCCCGCTTGGCCCGCATGTCCGCGCGGAAGTCGTCGAAGTAGGAGGCCGGGAGGGCGAGGGCCTCCGCGATGGCGTACTGGAAGGGGCCGGAGGACACGTAGGTGAGGAACTGCTTCGCCGAGCGGACCGCCGCGACCAGCTCCGGCGTGGAGGTCAGCCAGCCGACCTTCCAGCCGGTGAACGAGAACGTCTTGCCCGCCGACCCGATCGTGACCGTGCGCTCGCGCATGCCGGGGAAGGAGGCGAGCGGGATGTGCTCGGCGTCGTCGAAGACGAGGTGCTCGTAGACCTCGTCGGTGACCACGAGCAGATCGCGCTCGACCGCCAGCTTCGCGATCTCGGCCAGCTCGGCGCGGGTGAGGACGGTGCCGGTCGGGTTGTGCGGGGTGTTGAGGAGGATCAGCCGGGTGCGGGGCGTCACCGCGTCGCGCAGCTCGTCCAGGTCCAGGCGGAAGCGGCCGTCGCCGGGGCGCAGCGTGACGGGGACCCGGGCGCCGCCCGCCAACGCGATCGAGGCGGCGTACGAGTCGTAGTACGGCTCCAGCGCGATGACCTCGTCGCCCGGTTCGACGAGGGCGAGCAGGGACGCCGCGATCGCCTCGGTCGCGCCCGCCGTCACGAGGACCTCGCGGTCGGGGTCGTAGGTGAGGTCGTAGCGGGCGAGCTGGTGGGCGGCGATCGCCTCGCGGAGCTCCGGGACGCCCGGGCCCGGCGGGTACTGGTTGCCGCGGCCGTCGCGCAGCGCCCGCACGGCCGCCTCGCGCACGGACTCGGGGCCGTCCGTGTCCGGGAAGCCCTGGCCCAGGTTGATCGCGCCCGTGGAGACCGCGAGCGCGGACATCTCGGCGAAAATCGTCGTACCGAACTCGGCGAGGCGGCGGTTGAGCAGCGGGCGCCCGCTCCCGGAAGTGGAGGTCATGGCCGCCATCCTGCGCCGAACCTCTGGACTTCCTCAACTCGCTCAGCGATGTTCCCGCCAGCGGCTTTGCAACCGATCAGGGGAGTGACCTGCCTTTGAGCCGTTGGCAGTTGTCATCGTTGGTCACTGCTGAGTGCCCTACCACGGCCCAGCGACGGCCCCATCCCACCTCCATCCCCACACTCAGCTCGCAGACGGTCACGCGGTCGGTGGAGCGGCTTTGGGCGGGAGCTGCTTTGGGGCGAGTGATCATGGCCCCTTAAGCTCATCGCGATTCGGGCAGTCACTGGACCTGCCCGCAAGGTCCGAATCGGGGCCATGATCTTAGAGGCTCGCCCCAAAGTGGCTGCCTAAAGCCGTGGAGCCGACCGCCCCAGCTCCCAACCCTCCCCACCCCCCACCTCTCCCTTCCCCCTCCTCCTGCCCGCCGCGGTGAAGGGGCCCCCGGTCGACAGGGTGGTCACGTGCTCGGCTCGCGCTCGGAGCTCCCGGACTCGGCTGACTGCGCGGGCCTGCTCGGGTGCGGCGCCGGGATGGCTTCCCGCTGCTTCGAGGCGTGCGGCAAGGAGCCGCCCATCGTCGCGGGGGCCGACCGTTCCGGCTTGGGGCCCCGGCCACGGGTAGTGGGTTAGCCCGTCGCGTACCGCCGCCGCGATCCGGCCTATTCGGTAACCCAAAGCGTCTGTGACCTGCTGTGCGGCTATCCCCTGTGCCCTATGGCCCGGTGCTGGGTTTTGGCCGCTGTGTGGGGCGACGGGCGGGCGCCGCCGCGCAGCCGGTGGCGAAGACATAGAGGCAGCGTGGCGGCGGCCGACCGGCGCCGCCGCGCTGTGTGCGGCCCTCGGTCCTTGGATTGA
>NZ_JBSFRK010000128.1:0-1899 GCF_053589195.1 Streptomyces sp. NPDC003379
GGGCCGCGAAGGCGTGCGGTTCGCGATGGAGGACTACACCTACGAGCGCGTACTGGTCCTCACCGGTCTCGCGCTCTGACCGGAAAACTCGACGGTCAGGTGGGCATGGCGAGGTAGCCCCTGGACTTGGATGGTTCCGGGGCTGCTGGTCGGGTGTGGACGGTGTGTCAGGCGCCTGCCGGGGTGAGGGTGACGTCGTGGCCGAGGGCGGTGAGCTGGCGGACGAGGTCGCGGGTCTTGCGGGCCGGATCGAGGTTCTTGGTGTGCCAGTCGGAGCCGAGGTCGCGGTAGCGGGCGGTGGGGTTGTTCATGAGGTGCCAGACCGCGACCAGGATGGAGCGGGCGACGGCGACCAGGGCCTTGAGGTGGCCTCGGCGTTTGACGATGCGGCGGTAGCGGGCGCCGAGGAAAGTGTCGGTGCGGGCCGCGGAGACGGCGGCCTCGCCGAGTGCTCCGCGCAGCCAGGGGTTGCCTTTGCCGGCGGGTCCGGAGGTGTTCTTCGGGCCGGACTGGAAGGTGCGCGGGGACAGGCGGGCCCAGGAGGCCAGGTGGTCGGCGGTGGGGAACACGCTCATGTCGGTGCCGATCTCGGCGAGGATGACCTGGGCGGTGGCGGGCCCGACCCCGGGGATCTCGTCCAGTCGCTCGGTGTCGGTCAGCGGCATCAGCATGCCCTGACCGGGCCGGTCGTCGTCCGTGGCGTCGGGGGCCGTGGAGAGTTCGCTGAGACGGGTGGTGATGCGGGCGGTGAGCTTGTCGATCTGGACGGTGAGGTGGTCGACGGTGTCCAGCAGCATCCGCAGCATGAACGCGTGGTGTTCCTCGAACCCGCCGGCCAGTGCCTCTTCCAGGGCTTGGGGGCTGGCCTTGATGGTGCCGTGCGCGAGGCCCGCGAGGGCCCTGGGGCTGCGTTCGCCCGCGATCAGGGCCTCGATCATCGTGCGGCCGGAGACGCCGAAGATGTCGGAGATGACCGAGGAGAGCTTGATCTGCGCGTCCTCCAGGAGCTTCTCCGCGCGCTGCTTGTGCCGGGTGCGCTCGTGGGTGAGGACCGCGCGGGAACGGGTCAGGTCCCGTAGCTCGCGCACCGGCTTCGGGGGCACGAACGAGGCCCTCAGCATGCCGCGTTCGGCGAGCTTGGCCAGCCACACCGAATCGAGCTTGTCGGTCTTCGGGCGGCCGGGGACGTTCTTCACGTCACGAGCGTTGACCAGCCAGCACTCAAGCCCCCTCGCTTCCAGGAGGAAGAAGAACGGTTTCCAGTAGGTCGAGGTCGCCTCCATCACGACCCGGGTGACGCCCTGGCATATCAGGTGGTCCGCGAGCTCCAGGATGGCGCCGCTGGTCGCAGCCACGTTCCACACCCGCTGCACCCGTCGGCCGGGCTTGTCCTCGTGCGGCACCCGGGTGCACACCATCCCGGACGCCTTGGCGATATCGATCGCCGTGACCCTCTCCACCAGCTCCGGACCCTGCTCGGACTCCTCGGCATCCGTCTCCGCCACGGGCGAGTGCCCCCTTCCGGTCGTTCCGTTCGTACAGGCGGCGCCCGCCCCAAGGGGCCACGGGGAAGACGAAATCTGACCGGCGTGCTCTACGGCAACAAGGCAAGGCCCCGCGGCGGCCCCTGCACCAGACTGACCTACGGGCTTGGTGTCCCAACGAGCAACCGGAGTCGGCGGACGGGCGCCGCGATCATGTTTTCACGCCGGCAAGGCGTTCCCCGACAGGGACCAGAAGGACTGACCTGCAAAAGCGCATCCCCGGGCTTACGTGCGCGAACTGCGGTCGCTGACCGGGCCGTTGCTGCCCCAGCCAGGTCCGGAACTGGTGGTGGGCCGACCGCGGTGTCATCTGCCCCAGGAGCCGGCATTGGCTCGGGCAAGACCTGCTGGCGGC
>NZ_JBSFRK010000129.1:0-1537 GCF_053589195.1 Streptomyces sp. NPDC003379
GGCTCCTGCCCCTCGTTCTGGGCAGCAGCATCCATGGACCCGCCTCACTTCCGAAGCGCCGAGCAGTGCCCGGCCCGGCTACCCCGGAAACTTCGCAGCACCCTCACACTGACACGGCAGCTGTAGATAGGTCTGCCGATGCTCGTTGCTGCTGTTCAGCGGCTTGAGGGGGTGACTGTGGGCACGAGAACGGCCGCCTTGATCATGACGTGGTGTGACGCAACATCAGAACGAGACGGCCGCTTCGACGACGGTAGACCACGAAGGCCACGGCATCGCGTTCGGGGGCCTGTTGGCTTCCGTGGCCGACTGCTTCGCCCGCTCCGAGACCCGGGAGACGTTCGCACGGATGACCCGGGGCATGCTGATGGAACTCGAGGACGTCAACTGCTGGAGCCTGGCCGAAGCGATCGGTGAGCGGGGCCCGCACCGTCTGCACCATCTGTTGTCTCGTGCGGTGTGGGACGAAGAAGCGGTGCTGGGGCGGACGGCGGTCTGGGCCGTGGGCCTGCTCGACGACGGCGACGGGGTCCTGATCGCGGACGAGACGGGCGACGCGAAGTCCTCCACCGACGCGGTGGCCGCGGCACGCCAGTACTCCGGCTCCACCGGCGGTGTGGATCTGTGCCAGGTCGCGGTGCACCTCACCTTCGCCACGTCCTCCGGGCACTGCCTGATCGACCGGCGCCTGTACTTCACCAAGGAATGGGCCGCCGATGAGGAACGCCGTGAGCTGACCGGCGTCCCCGACGAGCTGTGTTTCGCCACCAAGCCGCACCTCGCGGAGGACATGCTCCGCACCGCCGCCGGCCGGCAGGGCATACCCGCCTCGTTCTTCCTGGGCGACGAGGTCTACGGAGGGCGCCGGCTGCGTACCGCCTGCCGTGAGCTGGGCCTGGGCTACGTTGAGGGAGTGCGCTCCAATCACCGGGTCACCACCCCGGCCGCGAAGCTGAGCGTGGCCAAGGCCGCCGCCCGGCTGCCGAAGCGGGCCTGGCAGCGGATGCAGACCGGCGCGGGGCAGAAAGGCGTACGCGACTACGACTGGGCGATGATCGAGGTCACCGCCGACGACACCCCCGCCGGGCACGACGGCGACACGGGAACCTCGGTGCTGCTGGTCCGCCGGCACCGCTACACCCGCACCATGTCCTACTACCGCTGCTTCGCCCCCGGGCCGGTGACACTGGCGCGACTGGTGTCACTGATGTGCCGCAGGTGGCGGGTCGAGGACGACTTCCAGGACGCGAAGGAGATCAGCCACCTCGACAAAGGCCAGGTCACCTGCTGGAACTCCTGGCACCGCTGGAGCGTGATCGCCCTGGTCGCCTACGCCTATCTGGCCGTCACCGCCGCTCTCGAACGCGCCGCCCAAACCGGCCGGAACGACCCCGCCGAGGCCGACCTCGTCCCCCTCAGCAGCCACGAACTCCTCCGCCTACGGGAGTGTCTAATCAACGGCGGATCTGATGATCAAGGAGACGCCAGAGATGACCGAGACCGTTGTCGAGCAGGAGTCCGTGGAGAAGCCGGCGGT
>NZ_JBSFRK010000130.1:0-1482 GCF_053589195.1 Streptomyces sp. NPDC003379
TGTGCTCGCCCTCCCCTGCCCGAACTGGGGCATCCAGCGTGATTCCGTACCAGTCCGGCACGCCGGACGAATCCCGATCATGCAACGGACCCTGCCCTCAACCCCAGGGTCTGTTGCGTGATCGTCTTCTGTCCGGGTTCATCCGGTGAGACCGAGGGCGGTCAGAGGTCGGTGCCAGTCGCGGGCTGTATGGCGTAGGGCGGCGGCGATGTTGGTGCGGCCGTCTTGGCGGTGGACGCCGATGGCGAGGTTGCGCAGGCCGGCCATGACGCGTGGAAGGCTGCCGGTACGGATCTTGGAACCGTCCTCGCGGAAGGTCCGGTCCCGGACGTGGTGCAGCAGGTTTTCGATCTTCCAGTGCCCTCTGATCCAGGCTGCGAGCCGGGCGCCGCTCGCGGTGCCGGGCGGCAGACTGGTGATCAGGTAGACGCGCTCGATGGTGAGCTTGCCACTGGTGAAGTCCTTTCTCCAGCGCACGACTTGAAGGGCCTGGCGGGCGTCGGGGTAATCGAGGTGGGCGAAGGCGGCGGTCTTCAGCCGTCTGATCTCCAGGCGGTGATGCGCCGTGGTGCGCTCGTAGTGGTCCAGGGCGATGTCCTGCCAGGGCAGGCGGCGGACGCGGCCGAACAGGGTGGGGTGGTTGGCCTTGACCTGGGCGATGTAGTGAGCGCCGCGGGTGCGGAGGTAGGTGCCGTGGGTGTGCTGGGTGTGCAGGGCGTCGGCGGTGATCACCGTGTCGGTCAGGTCGATGGTGTCCAGCAGGGGCTGGAAGGCAGGGATCTCGTTGCTCTTGTCGGCGACCTGGCGCTGGGCCAGGACGCTGCCGGTGTGTTCCATCGCGGCGAGCACGGTGACGTGCGCGGTGGTGGCGGTGCGTGAGCCGCGCAGGGCCTTGCCGTCGACCGCGATCGCCCGTAGCCCGGGCTTGGCCGGGGCGGCGCGGGCGGTGAGGAAGGCGCCGATCGCCCGATCCAGAGCATCGCCGTCGAGCTGGACAAGAAGACGTCGCAGGGTGTGGGGGTGCGGGACGGACACGATGCCGGTCAGCGGGTCGACGGGGAAGCCGAGGGCTCGGCAGGCCCAGGCGGGGGCGTCGGACATCCACTCTGCGATCGCGGTGAGCGACTGGGCACCGGCCAGCACGCTCGCCGCGGTCGCGGCGATGAGTGCGGGCAGTGGATAGCGGCGTCCGCGAACGCCTCGCGGGTCGGGCACCACGTCCAGGAAACCGGACAAACCGACCGCGTCCGACAGCGGGGCCGACTTGGAGGTCCGGGCCAGTTGGTCCAGCGCGGCAGGGATGATGGAAGATGCAGAAGCAGGCACGGACTCGCCAGGTGTTTATGGGACTTCGACACTCACATGATCACCGGCACCGTGCCTGCACTGTGCTCGCCCTCCCCTGCCCGAACTGGGGCATCCAGCGTGATTCCGTACCAGTCCGGCACGCCGGACGAATCCCGATCATGCAACGGACCCTGC
>NZ_JBSFRK010000131.1:0-1414 GCF_053589195.1 Streptomyces sp. NPDC003379
GGCCGAAGTCGGCCCGCCGGCTGCGTGACGAGCAGCTCATGCCGCTGATCGAGCAGGTCCATGCCTCCTCCGGCGGCACCTATGGCGTCCGCCGGATCACCCGCGCGCTCAAGCGCAAGGGCGTCCACGTGGCCCGCTGCACCGTCGAGCGGCTGATGGCCGAGCTGGGCCTGGAGGGCGTCATCCGCGGCCAGCGGCGTCGCACCACCGTGCCGGAGCCGTCGGCACCCAGACCGCCGGATCTGGTCGACCGTGACTTCACCGCGAGCCGGCCCGACCAGCTCTGGGTGGCCGACATGACCTATGTCCGCACCTGGACCGGCTGGGTGTACGTGGCGTTCGTTCTGGACGTGTTCTCCCGGACGATCGTCGGATGGCAGGTCGCGAATCACATGCGGACCGAACTTCCGCTGGACGCTCTGGAGATGGCGCTGTGGAGGCGCCGGATCAAGAAGGACTCCGGGCTGATTCATCACAGCGACAGGGGGTCGCAATATGTGTCAATTCGCTACACCGACCGGCTCTCCGAGATCGGGGCGGCCGCGTCCGTCGGCTCGGTCGCGGACTCGTATGACAACGCGATGGCCGAGGCGCTGAACGGCACCTTCAAGGCCGAGCTGATCGAGATGCAAGGACCGTGGCGGGACGTCGGCCAGGTCGAGCGGGCGATCTTCCAGTGGGTCACCTGGTACAACGAGGAACGGCTCCACTCCGCACTCGACTACGTACCGCCCGCCGAGTACGAACGCGACTGGTGGCGACAACAGCAAGCCACACCACAGTCCGCCTGAAACAAGATCACCGGACTCTACGAAACTCGGGGCAGCTCAGCCGTCCGGATCGGTGACCACCTGCACGTTCACTCCATGCCTGCGGTGCTTGATGCCCTATGTTCGTCAAACTGCGGTCAGCAGGGGCGCTGAGGCAGCAGGCTGCTGGTGACGCGTGATCATGTCGGCGCGGATCAGGCAGTAAACCTCGCGGGCTGCGTAGCGTTTCAGGCAGCGCATGACCTCGCGTTTTCCCTTTCCTTCGGCGGTACGTCGCTCCAGGTAGAGGCGGGTGCGCTCGTCTTGGCGCATGCGGGTGACCACGATGCGGTGCAGCGCGGCGTTGGCCTGCCTGTCTCCGCCGCGATTGAGTCGACGGCGCTGCAGAGGACGGCCTCGGCGACCACTTCGGCGATGCGGGCGGTGTCGGTGACGTCCAGCCGGACCGCGACCGCACGGTCCGGGTGGGCGGCGATCAGGTCGTCGAGCGCCTCCGTCCGGCGTGCGGCGGCGATGACGGTGTCTCCCGCGGCCAGCGCCGCCTCCGCGATGGCCTGTCCGAAGCCGGACGACGCACCGGTGATCAGCCATACGCGGCCCTCGGCTCCGCGGGTGGGCGAAGGGGTGTCGGTGGTGGTCACTGC
>NZ_JBSFRK010000132.1:0-1411 GCF_053589195.1 Streptomyces sp. NPDC003379
TAGACCGTGTTCCAGCCTCGCCGTTTCGCTGAGTGTGTCAATTTAACGGCTGATCTTGGTTGTTGAGTGGTCAGTTGTTGCTCGGGGTCAGGCGGCCCTCGAAGGCGATCTGGAAGGCGTTCAAGGGCGCCTTCCAGCGCATGGTCCACCGCTTGCGGCCCTTCCCCGTGGGGTCCAGCGACATGAGCGCCATGTAGACGCACTTGAGGGCGGCGGCTTCGTTGGGGAAGTGGCCGCGGGCCCGGACGGCCTTGCGTATGCGGGCGTTCACGCTCTCGATCGCGTTCGTCGAGCAGATGACTTTACGGATCTCGACGTCGAAGGAGAGGAAGGGCACGAACTCGGCCCAGGCGTCGGACCACAGCTTCACGATCGCTGGATACTTCCGGCCCCACGCCTCCTGGAACTCCAGGAACCGCTCCATCGCCGCGTCCTCGTTCGGCGCGGTGTAAACGGGCCGCAGCGCCTTGGCGATCTTGTCCCAGTCCTGGCGAGCCGCGTAACGGAAGCTGTTCCGCAGCAGGTGAACGACACAGGTTTGGACAATCGTTCGAGGCCAGACGGCCTCCACCGCATCAGGCAGGCCCTTCAGTCCGTCGCAGACCAGCATGAGCACGTCGTCGATGCCGCGGTTCTTCAGCTCGGTGAACACGTGCAGCCAGTACTTCGCGCCCTCGCCGCCATCGCCGGCCCAGATCCCCAGGATGTCCCGGGTGCCTTCGGTGGTCACGGCCATGACGACGTAGATCGGGCGGTTCGCGACCTGACCGTCGCGGATCTTGACGTTGATGGCGTCCACGAACAGGACCGGATAGACGCGATCCAGCGGGCGATTGGACCATTCCGCCATACCCTCCATCACCTTGTCGGTAATCGTCGAGATGGTCTGCTTGGAGATCTCCGCGCCGTAGACCTCGGCCAGGTGCGCGGATATCTCCCCGTGCGTGAGCCCCTTCGCGGACAGCGACAGCACCATCTCGTCCACGCCGGTCAGGCGCCGCTGCCGCTTCTTGACGATCTGCGGCTCGAACGTGCCGGACACGTCCCGGGGGACCTTCACCTCGACCGGGCCGACGTCGGTCAACACCGTCTTTACCCGGGTTCCGTTCCTGCTGTTGCCACTGTTACGGCCCTCGGCGTCATGCTTCTCGTATCCGAGGTGATCGGTGATCTCGCCCTCCAGGGCGGACTCCAGCACCCGCTTGGTCAGCATCTGCAACAGGCCGCCCTCGCCGGTCAGCTGCAGCCCCTCGGATCGGGCCCGGTCCACGAGCATCGCGACCAACTGCTCATCCGACGCGGCCGGCACCGACGTGACCGCCGGCTTCTCCACGGACTCCTGCTCGACAACGGTCTCGGTCATCTCTGGCGTCTCCTTGATCATCAGATCCGCCGTTGATTAGACACTCCC
>NZ_JBSFRK010000133.1:0-1296 GCF_053589195.1 Streptomyces sp. NPDC003379
CCCCGCGGGCCCGGGGGGTGCAGCCCCCGCCCGCGCGCCCGGCGGTCTCTCCGGGGGCGCTGAACGGGGTGCGGTCGACCGGACCCTCCCGTCGAAGAGGTGGACCGGCCGTTGTGCGACGGCCGGTCCACCTCTTCGACGCTGGCCCACCTCTTCGACGCTGGTCCACCACTTCGGCGTTGCTCCGCCCTTCCCGTCCCGCTTCCGTCTCTCCATGCCATCGTCATCGCTCTGGGGGCCGCATGAACTCCGTCCGTACGCAGCCGACGCGTCGCAGATACGCCGGCGCGCTCCTCACCGCGCTCACCCTGGCGCTCGGCCTGCTCACCACGGGCCCGCCACCGAGCGCGTACGCCGCCGACAACGGCCGCTGGTCCGTCTTCCCCGCCGACAGGAAGGCCGCGAAGGACGGGAGTCACCGGGCGTACTTCCGGATGAAGGCGGATCCAGGGCGCACCGTGCACGACAAGGTCACCATCTCCAACCTCGCCAAGGAGCCGGTGACCTTTCTGCTCTACGCGGCCGACGCCTACAACACCCCCCGCGACGGCGGCTTCGCCGTGCGCGAACCCGCCGAGAAGCAGCGGTCCATCGGAGTGTGGACGCGGCTGGAACGTACGGAAGTCACTGTCCGGGCGGGCGGTAAGGCGACCGTGCCCTTCACCGTCGCCGTTCCGCGCACCGCCTCGCCCGGCGACCACCCCGGAGCGGTCATCGCCCTGGACAAGCGCGTCGCACGCGCCAAGGGCACCGGCGTAGGCATCCGCCAGGCGGTCGGCGCCCGGGTCTATCTCCACGTCAACGGCGAGCGGGCGCCCGGCCTGAGCGTCCGGGACGTCCGGTTCG
Organism: Streptomyces sp. NPDC003379; assembly: GCF_053589195.1. NCBI lineage: Bacteria > Bacillati > Actinomycetota > Actinomycetes > Kitasatosporales > Streptomycetaceae > Streptomyces > Streptomyces sp. NPDC003379. Next base: position 847 of record NZ_JBSFRK010000133.1, read on the forward strand.
ACTACGACGTTCCGCTGCTGCCCGGCCTCGGCAAGGCCGCCACGGTCACGTACACCCTCGTCAACAGCGGGAACGTACTGCTCGAACCCAGGGTCGACCTCAAGGCGAGGGGCCTGTTCGGCCGGACGTCCTTCGACAGCGCGGGCAAGAAGCTGCCGGCCGAGCTGATGCCGGGCCAGCGGGTGCGGGTGACGCAGAAGTGGGCCGCGCCGCCGCCACTGGACTGGGGCAGCGTCGAGCTGACCGCGAGCGACAAGGCCGGCGAGCTGGTGGAGAGCGGGAGCGCGGCCTATCGCACCGTGAACTGGGGCGTGCTCCTCACGCTTGCCCTGGTGGTGCTCTTCCTGGTCGTGGGGGTGGTGGTGCGGCGCCGCAGGGCCCGTTCCGCAGCGGGGAGCTGACCCGTACCGCACGAGGCCGTACGACAGTGAAGCGGGCCCGGAGCGCTCC
>NZ_JBSFRK010000134.1:0-1294 GCF_053589195.1 Streptomyces sp. NPDC003379
TCGGCGGCGCCTTCGAGATCGACGACGAGGGCATCCGCTTCTGGCACCCGGGCGGCCCGCTCAACGCGATCGCCCTGGAGACCGACGTACACCCCGGTTTCCAGACCGACTGGCAGCAGCCGCTGGTCGTCGCCCTGACGCAGGCGTCCGGCCTGTCCATCGTCCACGAGACGGTGTACGAGTCGCGCCTGGGCTTCACCTCCGCGCTGAACCAGATGGGCGCCCACATCCAGCTCTACCGGGAGTGCCTGGGCGGCTCCGCCTGCCGCCCTGCGGCCGCACCTTCGACGGAGGGATCAGCGGCTCGGCGATCTCCCACAGCCCGTCCGGAACAATCCAACTCCATGTACCCCGCCCCATAGACAGCCCAACGAGCGATCACCACATAGGACACGGTCTAAGACGTCATCTCATTTGGTGAGTCTGCGGTAGCAGATGAGGGTGCAGGCGATGGCGGTGAAGGCCAGGAAGTGCTCGGCCTTGCGTTCGTAGCGGCGGTGCAGACGACGGCAGCCGGCGAGCCAGGACATGGTGCGTTCGATGGTCCACCGGTGGCGGCCCAGCCGCTGCGAGGACTCGATTCCCTTGCGGGCGATGCGGTGGGTGATCCCGCGCTGCCGTAACCATCGCCGCAGGTGGTCGTAGTCGTATCCCTTGTCGGCGTGGAGCTTGCCCGGCTTGCGCCGTCGTCGGCCGCGGCGAGAGCGGATCGGCGGTATGCCTTTCACCAGCGGGATCAGGGCCTGGCTGTCGTGCAGGTTCGCCCCCGAGATCCCGACGGACAAGGGCAGACCGGTCCGCTCGGTGATCAAGTGGATCTTCGACCCGTACTTGCCCCGGTCGACAGGATTCGGGCCCGTCAGGCCCCCCTTTTCAGGGCCCGCATGTTCACCGAGTCGATCACACAGCGGGACCAGTCGAGCTCGCCGCGGGAGCCGAGTTCGTCCAGGATCAGGCGATGAAGCTTGGCCCACACCCTGGCCTTCGTCCACTCTGCGAAGCGTCGATGGGCCGTGGCACCCGATGGCCCGAACGACGACTTCGGCAACTGCTGCCACGTGCAGCCAGACGTGGCCACGAACACGATCGCGGCCAGCACCTCCCGGTCACCGTGCCGACGACGGCCACCACCTTGAGGCCGCACCGGCGCCTCCGGCACCACTCGCTGGAACAACTCCCACAACTCGTCCGGCACCAGCCGCTCAACGATCCCCACCACGGCCGACAGCCTACCCGGGCTGCCAAATGAGATGACGTCTTAACCTCGCCGTTTCGCTTGGTGCGATGAGGCGTC
>NZ_JBSFRK010000135.1:0-1196 GCF_053589195.1 Streptomyces sp. NPDC003379
CGAAGGATCTGCGGGTGAGTGTGCGGTCGGTGGAGCGCTGGCGTCGTGCCTGGCGGGAGGGCGGCATGGAGGCCCTGCGCTCGGCGGGTCCGGCGAACTCCCCGACCGTCACAGACGGGCAGTTCGCCGTGCTCGAGGAAGAACTCGGCAAGCAACCGGCAGCTCACGGCTTCGAAGACGAACGCTGGACCCTGGCGCGGGTGCAGACGGTGATCCGCCGGCGTCTGCGGGTGAGCCTGTCGGTGGCGACGGTCTGGCGGCTGCTGAAACGGCACGGCTGGTCCTGGCAGGCACCCGCCCGCAGAGCACTCGAACGCGACGAGCACGCGGTGGAGCTGTGGAAGAGGGAGGTCTGGCCGCAGGTAAAAGACTCGCGGCGGCGTCCGGTGCCTGGATCGTCTTCGAGGACGAGGCCGGGTTCTCGATGACTCCTCCCCGCGCCCGCACCTGGGGCGGGCGCGGGCAGACCCCCGTCATTCGCGTCCGCGGCAGGTCCCGCCGCCGCACCTCGGTCGCCGCATTGTGCTGCTACAAACCCGGCGAGAACAGCCGCCTCATCCACCGCCCCCGCGCGAGCAATGCTCAAGACCTGTGGATGGAGGTCGGGGAGCACGCGGAGGGCGTACCTTCCCGAGTGATCGACTGATGGTCATTGAGTAGGCCGGTGTTCGCAGCACCGGTCGGGAAGGCACGCCCGTGCTCAGCGTAGTCAACGACGACGGCACCACGCCGAACGGCTCCCTGATCGACGAGATCGTCCGTGAAGGCGCCAGGCGGATGCTCGCCGCCGCGCTGGAAGCCGAAGTCAACGCCTATATAGCCGAGTTGGCACACGAGCGGGATGCGACGGGCCGGCGCCTGGTCGTCCGCAACGGCTACCACCAAGCGAGGAAGGTCACCACCGCGGCCGGGGTGGTCGAGGTGCGGGCACCGCGCGTGAACGACAAGCGCGTCGACGCCGGGACGGGCGAGCGCAAGCGGTTCTCCTCGGCGATCCTGCCGCCCTGGTGCCGCAAGTCCCCGAAGATCAGCGAGGTGCTGCCCCTGCTCTACCTGCACGGCCTGTCCTCGGGGGACTTCGTGCCCGCGCTGGAGCAGTTCCTGGGCAGCTCGGCCGGGCTCTCCCCGGCGACCATCACCCGGCTCACCCAGCAGTGGCAGGCCGACCACGCCGCCTTCATGGACCGCGACCTCGC
>NZ_JBSFRK010000136.1:0-1157 GCF_053589195.1 Streptomyces sp. NPDC003379
ACCGCCGGCTTCTCCACGGACTCCTGCTCGACAACGGTCTCGGTCATCTCTGGCGTCTCCTTGATCATCAGATCCGCCGTTGATTAGACACTCCCCGTTGATTAGCCTCGCCGTTTCGCTTGGTGCGATGAGGCGTCGCTGATCGCCAGCGGCTGGGTGGGCGGGGTGGTTTCGTTGCTTGGGCATGACGGAGTCCCGGCGCGGGGTCGGGTTCTCCAAGGTCTTTCGGGTCGTGGGCGGTCAGGGGTTTGCTGGTCAGCCGGCGGGACGGGGTAGTGCGGCGAGGCGGTGGAAGGCCGTGGCCAGTTCGTTTTTCCAGGGCCAGGTCGCCGATATCCGCAAGCGGAGGCGTCGGCCCCCGCGGGTGAGGCGGGCGGCGACGTGCAGCAGTCGGTAGCGGAGCTTCTTCGGCTCGGCAGCCGCGAGTTCGCCGTCCAGGAGGAGGGTGCGGGTCCAGGCCAGCAGGTCGATCGCCGCGAGGCTGAGTTCGAGCCAGACGGCGTTGATGCCGAAGCCTCGGGAGGGGAAGCGGCCGAATCCGGTGGTCTTGCCGCATCGGATGTGGTCCTCGACGGTGGCATGCCCGCGGTGACGGACTTCGAGGAACTGGGCGGAGCCGCCACCGGAGTAGGGGGCGTCGGTGAGGAACACCTGGTGACGCAGGCCCTCGTCCTGGTCGAACAAGGACAGTTGGGCTCCGGGGTGCGGCCGCTCGCGGCGCACGATGATGCGGGTGCCGGCCGGGTAGCCGCCCAGATCGACCATGCCGGTCAGCTCGGCGACCTCAGCGCCATCGCGCATTGTCCCGTCCTGGTCCAGGGCGGGATGCCAGAGGCGGGCGGGAATGGCCCGGACAGCGCGGCGGACCGGCTCGGTGATGGCGTATCCGACCGAGAAGAAGGTGCGGATTCCTCGTTTGCGCATGTCACGGACGTGAGCGAGGAAGGCTTTCGCGGATCCGGCGCTGTCGGTGCGGACCAGGATGTCGGTGCCGTGCCGGTAGGCGTCGGGAATCTGCGCGAGTGCCTGGTCGAGTACCGCGATGTGGTCGCTCGCGGTGTTGGCGCCGGCGTTCCCGGGCCGCAGTCGGCCGGACAGTGCCTCTCCGGTGTTGGCCAGGAAGCACAGCAGCGGGTGGTAGCCGAAGCCGCCCTTGT
>NZ_JBSFRK010000137.1:0-1116 GCF_053589195.1 Streptomyces sp. NPDC003379
CGGGTGGGAGGCTGGTGACGAAGTAGAGCCGTTCGATCGTGATCTTCTTGCTGGTCAGGTCCTTGCGCCAGCGCATGACGCGCAGGGCCTGGCGGGCGCCGGGGTAGTCGAGGTGCCGGAAGGCGACGGTCTTGAGGTGCCGGATCTCGAGCCGGCCCCGGCCCTTGGTACGGCTCTTGTGATCGATGGGGATCTCGTGCCACGGCAGTTTCCTCAACTTCTGGTGCAGGCCGGGGTGGTTGCCCTTGACGACGGCGATGTAGTGGGCGCCGTGTTCGCGCAGCCAGTGGCCGTTGGCGTGCTGGGTGTGGGCGGCGTCCGCGGTGACCACGGTGTCGGCCAGGGCCAGGCCGTCCAGGAGCGGGATGAACGCGGGTGTCTCGTTGCTCTTGGCGTCGATCTGGCGCTGGGCGATCACGGTCCCGGCGTGGTCCATCGCGGCCAGCAGCCAGACTGCCTTCCCCTCGCCCGTCCGCGAGCCGCGCAACTGTTTCCCGTCGACGGCCACCGCTCGCAGGACGCGGTGTTCCCCGTTCTGCCGTCTGCTGGCTCTGGCCTGCAGGAACGTGGTCACGGCGGTGTCGAAGGCGTCACCGTCGAGGCGGCGAAGGAGCCGCATGACGGTGGTGGGATGCGGCACGGTGACCGCCCTGGTGAACGGGTCGAGGGGGAAACCGAGGACCAGCAGCGCCCAGCGAGGTGCGTCCGAGATCCACTCGGAGATCGCGGTCATGGACTGTGCGCCGGCCAGGACGCCCGCTGCCGCAGCGGCAACAAGAGCGGTCAGGGGGAAGCGTCGGCCACGACGGGCACGTGGGTCCGGCAGGCCGGTGAGAAACCGGACAAGGCACACCGCATCGGGCAACGGCTGCGGTGACGAGGTACGGGCCAGTTGCTCCAGGCCCGAGGGCATGGGAGAAGATGAGACAGCAGGCACGGTCTTCGGTTGTGGTCATGCGGATTCGACACCTACATGATCACCGAAGCCGTGCCTGTTTCTACGTCCGGGCATACCACATGTAACGGACTATCACTGGGCAAGCCCACGCACCTCGTCAACACGCAAGGTCCCTGGTCCGGGCCCGCGGCCACTTCCCCAACGAAGCCGCCGCCCTC
>NZ_JBSFRK010000138.1:0-1033 GCF_053589195.1 Streptomyces sp. NPDC003379
GTCGGCGAGACGCTGGGAGTAGACGTCAGTGTGAAGTCCAAGCTGGAGCCACTACGCGGGAAACTGATCAGGCTGACCGACCGCGGCTGGCTGCGCAAACAACCTGACGGCCGGTTCACCAACCGTCTGTGATCCTCGTCAGCGTGACGCGTCCGGCGGCGGCCAGCCCGTAACCACGGTGTCCCCGGCGGCCGTTGGAATTGTGTGACGAAAACCAAAGAGCAGAGTAATTGTCAAGAGTTGTGGATCGGTTGAAGTGGCTCAGGCGGCGCTGAGCTCGGGTCGCTCGACGAGCTGGCCGCGTTCGAAGCGGGCTCCGGCGCGGACGAGGGCGACGAGGTGGGGTGCGTTCACGGCCCGCCAGCGGGCCTGGGCGGACTCGACGAGCTTGAAGACCATGGCCAGGGCGGCGGCGCGGGAGCCGGCGCCGCGGGTGACCTTGGTCCGGAGTCGAACGGTGGAGAAGGTGGACTCGATGGGATTTGTGGTCCGCAGGTGGATCCAGTGCTCGGCGGGGAAGCCGTAGAACGCCAGCAGCTCGGTCTCGTCGTCGGTGATCTTCTTGACGGCCTTGGGGAATTTTGCCCCGTAGAGCTGGGCGAACGTCTTGATTGCCTTGACTGCATGGTCGCGGTCCTCGGCGTTGTAGATGTCTTGGATCGCCTTCTTCGCGCCCGGTTGCGCAGACTTCGGCATGGAATCGAGCACATTCGCGGTTTTATGGACCCAGCACCGCTGCTCGCGGGTTTCGGGGAAGACCTCCGCGAGGGCCTTCCAGAAGCCGAGTGCCCCGTCGCCGACCGCGAGGACGGGAGCACGCATGCCGCGACGTGCGCAGTCCCTCATCATGTCCGCCCACGACTCGGCAGACTCGCGGTAGCCGTCCTTGAGCGCGACCAGTTCCTTGCTGCCGTCCACGCGCACACCGATCAGCACGAGCACACACGCCTTGGCCTCCTCCAGGCGGACGTTGAGGTGGATGCCGTCGGCCCACACGTACACGTAGTCGACGTCCGCGAGGTCGCGGTCCATG